>JAJRYC010000062.1 GCA_024275975.1 Nitrospirota bacterium
GCATATTGCAAATTCTGACAAACCTGTGGCTTTTTATAACCTTGATGTAATTATTTCAGTTGGTTACAGAGTGAAATCGCAGCAAGGCACACGCTTTCGCCAATGGGCCACCCGAATACTGCGGGAACACCTGACGAAAGGCTGGACCCTCTCACAGCAACGTTTTGAGGCAAACGCCCGTGAGCTGGAGGCGGCGCTGCTGTTGGTACAGAAAGCAGCGCAGAGCCCGGAGCTTCAGACTGATACCGGGCGGGGGCTTGTCGATATAGTCACGCGCTATGCCCAGACCTTTCTGCTGCTTCAGCGCTATGACGAGGGTCTGCTGAGTGAACCGCCTTCTGAGACAGGCGGTACGCTACAATCTGAGAAAGAGGCCCGCGCAGCGCTGGCAGGGCTGAAGAAAGAACTTATGACTCGCGGCGAGGCAACGGAGCTTTTTGCGCAGGAGCGTAAGGACGGGCTCGCCTCTCTGCTTGGCAATCTTGAGCAGACCGTATTTGGCAAACCGGCCTATCCGACTGTTGAGTCAAAAGCGGCGCACCTGCTCTATTTTGTGATCAAAAATCATCCCTTTACTGACGGCAACAAGCGGAGCGCGGCATTTCTGTTCGTTGATTTTCTCAACCGCAATGCCCGGCTGCTGAACCGTCAGGGAGAGCCGGTCATAAATGATATAGGGCTGGCGGCGCTAACGTTATTAGTAGCAGAGTCTAATCCTTCCAACAAGGAGACGATGATCAAACTGATTATGAATATGATTGCGCAGGGAGGCGCTGTTTGAACTACAACCTCAACGAAGCCGAAACCCGTGCTGAACTCATCGACCCTGTCCTTTCGGAAGCGGGCTGGGGAAAGGTTGACGGCAGCCGGATCAGGCGCGAGGTCATTACTCTTGGTCGTCTCCTTGGTGGCGGAAAGCGGAGCAAGCAGGACATAGCCGACTATGTGCTTGTCCATCGCGGTCAGAAGCTGGCGGTCATCGAGGCTAAAAAGGTGAGTCTTCCCGATACCGAAGGGCTTGGACAGGCAAAACGCTATGCTGAAAAACTGCAGACCCGTTTTGCATACTCCACAAACGGCAAAGGAATCTACCGTGTTGATATGGAGACAGGTGAAGAAGGCTATGTCAGCGGCTACCCTTCACCTGATGAATTATGGAACGAAACATTTACCGAGCCGAACAACTGGCGGGACCGATTCTCTGCCATTCCCTTTGAAGACAAGGGCGGAAGCTGGGAGGCCCGCTATTATCAGCACAATGCCATTAATAAGGCACTGAAAGCGATAGCATCGGGCAGGAACCGCATCCTTCTTACACTGGCAACAGGCACAGGCAAGACATTTATCGCTTTTCAGCTTGCATGGAAGCTCTTTCACAGCCGCTGGAACCTGAAGGACTGGAAGAGCGAAGAAGAGCCGGGCCGGAGACCCCGCGTCCTTTTTCTCGCAGACCGCAACATACTTGCTGATCAGGCCTATAATGCCTTCTCTGCATTTCCGGAAGATGCGCTGGTCAGGATCTCTCCTGATGTGATCCGGAAAAAGGGACGAGCACCGAAGAACGGAAGTATATTCTTCACCATCTTTCAGACCTTTATGTCAGGCACAGATGCCGAAGGCAAACCCGCTCCGAGTTTTGGCGACTATCCTCGTGACTTTTTTGATTTTATTGTAATAGATGAGTGCCACCGGGGCGGGGCCAATGATGAGAGCAACTGGCGGGAAATTATGGAGTACTTCTCCCCGGCTGTCCAGCTCGGCCTGACCGCGACTCCCAAGCGGGATAGGAATGTGGATACTTATAACTACTTTGGAGAGCCGGTATATATCTATTCGCTCAAGGAGGGGATCAATGACGGCTATCTGACTCCCTTCAAGGTAAAACAGATCGCCACCACCCTGGATGACTATGTCTATACACCGGACGATACAGTAATTGAAGGTGAGATAGAGGAAGGCAGACTGTATGAGGAAGAAGACTTCAACCGTGTGATCGAAATCCGTGAACGTGAGAAGTACAGGGTCCGGCTGTTTATGGATACCATCGATCAGAGACAGAAGACGCTCGTATTCTGCGCAACCCAGGAGCATGCGCGTGCAGTGAGGGACCTGATCAATCAGTATAAGACCAGCTCCGATCCGAATTATTGCGTCAGAGTGACGGCCAATGACGGGAAAGAGGGAGAACGCTGGCTGCGGGTCTTTCGGGATAATGAAAAAACCATCCCCACGATACTCACCACTTCACAGAAGCTCTCAACAGGTGTGGATGCGCGCAATGTCCGCAACATCATTCTGATGCGCCCGGTAAACACGATGATCGAGTTCAAGCAGATCGTCGGGCGGGGAACCCGCCTTTTTGAAGGAAAAGACTATTTTACTATCTACGACTTTGTAAAGGCCTACGAGCATTTCAGCGACCCTGAATGGGATGGAGAACCATTAGAGCCGGAACCCTGCAGGCGGTGCGGTAACATCCCGTGCACCTGTACCGTAGAGCCGCCCAAGGAATGCCCTGTATGCGGCAAGCGGCCCTGTGAATGCGAGAAACCTCCACCACAGCCCTGTACAGTGTGCGGTGAAGATCCCTGCATATGCCGGAAGCTCAGCAAGGTCAGAGTCAAGCTGGCAGACGGCAAGGAGCGCACCATTCAGCATATTGCAGCCACCACATTCTGGAGTCCTGACGGAAGGCCGATGTCCGCAGCGCAGTTTATTGAAAGCTTATATGGTGAGCTGCCGGGACTTTTCAGGGACGAGGATGAGCTTAGGACAATATGGAGTAAGCCCGATACGCGTAAAAAACTACTGTCAGGGCTGGAGGAAAAAGGTTACGGAACAGAGCAGCTGGCCGAAGTCAGACGCATGATTGATGCGGAGAAGAGCGACCTTTTCGATGTGCTTGCTTATATCGCATTTGCACTTCCTGTCAGCACGCGTGAAGAACGGGTGGAAAAACGCAAGCAAATGATCTTTCAGCGCTATACTGACAAGCAGCAGGAATTTCTCGCATTTGTCCTTGATCAGTACATTGACCAGGGCGTCAGTGAACTGGATCAGGAGAAACTACCCGACCTGCTCGAATTGAAATATCAGACTGTAGGGGATGCGGTTGATGAACTTGGAAGAGTTTCCGAGATTCGTGAAGTGTTTATCGGATTTCAGGAGCACTTGTATCTGGAAGACAGGGCTCCATGATTTTTTAAGGAGCTTCCCTGCAGAACCTCCGGGACGTTGATTCCTGCGTTGCATAACTTTTGACATTAAAAGATAGAACAATATAATTGACAGGCTGTGTGTCATGCTGAACTTGTCAGAATCTCACTTAGATGTCGGGCCCGATGACTAGAACCGGGTTGCAGCATCCAGGAGAATCAATTATTATGGGCCTTCGCGTAATCATGTGGGTAATTTGGGGATTCCTCTCTTCCCCTCTTTCAAAACTTACTATGTTCCACAAATATGACTGGACACAGGGGAGTTATTTGAAGTTTCCCCGTAATAATGGGAGATTTAGGGTTAAAAAATAATTCGTGTTCGATGCCGGTCGCTATCCATTTTAAAAAAGCTGAAACTTCAATTACCGTGGCCATGTGCTTTATCATTATTAATCCCGGGGATAAATCTAATCCTGTCAATGGATTGACCCCAGCCTTAAAAACCTTACTGGATTCCCGACTCCGATCGGGAATGACAGACATCCGGGTATATATAAATCAGGCAAATTAAAAGCTTGCAAATTAGAAATTATATTTCTATAATGTAAGCATGCCTCTGGTAAAGCGCATAATCTCCAATAAATTAGCTGAATATCTCAAGCTGTTTCCCGTTGTGGTCATTGTGGGGCCGCGTCAATCCGGGAAGACCACCTTTGCGAAGATGGAACTGTCTGAATGGAGATATTTTGATATGGAGAAGCCTTCTGATTACGGCAGGGTCTCGGCTGATATAGAGTTTTTCCTCGAAGAGTACGGCGAGTATTGCATAATAGATGAGGCCCAGACCTTACCCGAACTCTTTCCGGCCTTGAGGAGCTATGTAGACCGAAATAGATCCCGAAAGGGCCGCATCGTCCTGCTCGGTTCAGTCAATCCACTGCTTGTAAAGAAGATATCCGAAACCCTTGCCGGCAGAGTTGGGTTTATCGAGATCCATCCCTTCAGTTATTCCGAAGCAACTGCACTCAAAAAAATGAAACTGGAGAAATTCTGGCTGAACGGAGGTTATCCTGAACCGCTTTTATGGAATGAAAACGACCGGATTATCTGGATGGAACAGTACGTGAAAACATTTGTAGAGAGGGACGTCTTTGCTCTCTTAAAAACATCTCTCTCCTCTCAGCAGCAGATACGGTTATTAACCATGATAGCGCACTTTCATGGAAGGCTCTGGAATGCATCTCAGACAGCGTCAGCATTCGGGGTCAGTTATCACACTGTTAACCGTTATGTAGAATTAATGGAAACTTATTTTCTTATTGATAGGCTTGTCCCCTATTATCAAAATGTGGGCAAGCGGCTGGTAAAGAGTCAAAAAATCTATTTCCGTGATACCGGGCTGCTTCATTATTTATTAAACATTTCATCCGTTGAGGCTTTAAGGACCTCGCCGTGCCGGGGCTTCAGCTTTGAAGGATTTGTGATAGAACAGCTAAAGCGTAAATATATGCAAGAGCCATCAGGCCGTACCGGATTTTATTTTTACAGAACATCTCAGGGAGATGAAATAGACTTTCTTGTTCATGACAGGAAGGGGTTGCATGCTTATGAAATCAAGACATCGACCACGATAGACTTGGGGGATTTAAAAGGCTTTAAAAGAAGCCTCGAACAGTTAGGGCTGAGGAAGGGAACGGTAGTATATTTCGGAAGGGAAGATTTTCAGCTCGACAGGCAGATTGAAGTCAGGACAATAAACAATCTACTTTAAACAAAGC
>JAJRYC010000063.1 GCA_024275975.1 Nitrospirota bacterium
CATAAATTGCTGTTTTTTATTTTCGGGCCCAATTGTTATGTTTATAAACAGGCCAGATTCTCTATCTTATCCTGCCGCCGACCGAAAAATAAAATGAAATTTAATGATTATAGATTCCAAAAGATTAAAATCAAGGCGCCATGGGACGAAATCCGCGTTAATTTCAGCGGCATATTTTATGACCGGCCATTCCGTACGAACGATGCATCCTGAAAAACAAACTTCATCATTTGTCTATCGCATTTGGGAGGCATAAACCGCCGGTTGTTGCCTTGATCAAGACAGCAGTGTTAGATTATTAACCTGGATATTGCAAAAACATCCGGGAACGGGCGCGGTAATAACAGAGAGGACCTGAATGGGCATTGCTGAAATAGATACTTCATTATTTATCCTTATAAATAAAAACCTGCAGAATGGTTTCTTCGATATACTGATGCCTTTTGTGTCAAAAAACACCGTGCCGATTTTTCTTCTGGCCGTTCTGCTGTCTGCTCTCAAAGACCGAAAGAAAATCTGGCTGTTCACCGGCATCGCGCTTGTTGCGGTAGCACTGGCCGACGGCAGCGGGAATTTGCTGAAAGACCTCTTCGCGAGGCAGCGGCCCTGCAATACCATTGAGGGGATAAATCTGCTGGTCGGCTGCGGACATGCTTTCTCAATGCCATCGAACCATACAGCCAATGCATTTGCATTTGCCATGGTCTTTCTGTTTATGCGCGGGAAAGCTTTAAGCTGGTTCCTTGTTTTTATCGCTGCGGCCGTAGGATTTTCAAGGGTCTATACAGGCGCGCACTATCCTTTCGATGTCCTTGCCGGGGGACTACTCGGCGCCGGCGTCGCATATCTGTCGATTCAGTTATACAGATAGGCAGCCGCAATATATGCAAAACGGTCGTACGAACAGGCGCTTTATTTTAGCATTATGCTTATGAGTCTTTTCAGGATTTACTTTATCCTGACCGGCCCGTTTGATCTGACTCCCGACGAGGCCCACTACTGGGAATGGGCGCGGCATCCTGACTGGAGCTATTACTCCAAGGGGCCGATGATTGCTTATCTTATATATATAGGAACCGCTGTATTCGGGGATAATGTATTCGGGGTAAGGATACTTGCGGTAGTCCTGTCGGCATTAAGCAGCATAATACTTTATAAGCTCGGCAGCGAGCTATACGATGAAAAAACAGGTCTTGCGTCGGCGCTCTTAATCCAGATAGTTCCCCTTTATTCCGTATTTGGTGTTCTCCTGACCATAGACTCCCCGTTTATTTTCGTCTGGGTGCTCTCTCTCTTCTACTTCCACAGGGCGGTAAACAGCAGTCTGCCCGGAGCGGACAGGAAGCCGTCAGATCTTTACTGGGTAGTGCTCGGAATTTCTCTCGGAATCGGAATGTTGACGAAATATACAATGGCCTTTTTTTATCTCTCGGGATTCCTTTTCTTCGTATTCCATAAAGACGCCAGGAGGCTCCTGACCTCAAGAGGGCCGTATATCTCTCTGCTGGTCAGTATGATCATCTTCAGCCCCGTAATTGTATGGAACGCGGCCCATGACTGGGTTACATTCAGGCATACGGCCGGACAGGCGCATATTACCGACGGCCTGACAATATCGGCAAAAAGTTTCTTCGAGTTTATCGGGTCACAGCTCGGGGTTGTCACCCCTTTACTGATCGTATTGATCTTTATCGCCGTCTGGAGGTTAAGAAAAGACAAAGAAGGGGCGTTTCTGTTCTGGTTCTCGGCACCTGTCATTGTTTTTTTTCTGCTCAAGAGCCTCCAGGCAAAGGTCCAGGCGAACTGGGCCCTGACCGCATACTTAACGGGTTTTATAGCATTCGCGGCATATTACTTAAGGGATTTCAGGAGATCAAAAAAAACGGTCAAAATTCTTACGGTCTCCGCTCTTTTGCTGGCGTTTATCGTCACGGTCTTCGCCCATTTCCCGGCGATTCTTAACCTCCCACCGAAAAAAGACCCAACAATAAGGCTTGTAGGCTGGAAAGAACTCGGCAGGGAGGTGAGCAGGATATACGCTGAAATGTCTACCCGTGGCCCTGTTTTTATCTTTTCAGACCGCTATCAGATATCCAGTGAACTCGCATTTTATGTTGAGGGCCATCCAGCGACATATTGCATCAATCTCGGCAGAAGGATGAACCAGTACGACCTCTGGCCCGGATTCGACAAACTTATCGGCCACAATGCGATCCTTGTGAGAATAAAAAGCCGGAAACTGCCTGAAAACGTGAAAAACGCCTTTGAAACATGTGACAAGGAAGTGATTAATATACGAACGAAACAGAACAAAATAGTGAAATTTACCGCCTATAAGTGTTATGATTTCAAGGGCATTGAATTTAAGCCCCCGGAATTCTTCTAATGAAAGTTTCAGTTGTAATACCACTATATAACGAAGAGGAAAATGTCGATGAACTGCATCGCAGTCTGAAACCCGTGATGGATGCGACCGGCATTGAATATGAAATTCTGTATGTAGACGACGGAAGCACCGACAATACATTAAATTTACTTCAGAAGATTCAGTCCGGGGACAGCAGCCTTACAATTTTAAGCCTCAGAAGAAATTTCGGCCAGACCGCGGCATTTGCCGCCGGCTTCGATTATGCAAGAGGAGACATCATAGTTACGATGGACGGCGATCTTCAGAACGACCCAAAGGACATACCAAAGCTCCTCGAACTCATGGAGGACAACGAACTCGTAAGCGGCTGGAGAAAGAAAAGGCAAGATCCGTTTCTCTCCAGAAGACTTCCGTCAATCATCGCGAACTGGCTGATAAGCAGGGTGACCGGCGTCAACCTTCATGATTATGGATGTTCGCTTAAGGCTTACAGAAGAGACGTGGTGAAAAACCTGAAGCTCTATGGTGAAATGCACAGGTTCATACCGGCTGTCGCGAGCTGGTACGGGGTAAAGATCGCCGAGGTCGAGACTACCCATCATCCGCGAAAGAGGGGGAAGTCGAAATACGGAATATCCAGGACAATGAAGGTTGTTCTTGATTTAATAACAGTGAAATTTCTGCAGAGCTTCTCTACCAAACCACTGCAGTTTTTCGGTCCCGTAGGACTCTTAAGCGGAATACTCGGGTTCCTTATCTCTTTATACTTGACCTTTGAAAAATTTATTCTCGGCAATGATATCGGCGGCAGGCCGTTGCTCCTGCTCGGAGCACTGCTGATTATTGTCGGCATACAGTTCATAGGCATGGGCCTGTTAGGCGAAATGATGGCGCGTGTCTATCACGAAACACAGAAAAAACCGATCTACGTTATGAGGAGAGTAATCACAAGTGACAAGAAATAAGTTATTACTTATCATCATGAAGATAGCTGTAAGCGGAACAGCCCTTTACGTTGTCTTCTCAAAGACCGATATCAATCATATGTTTTCTATCCTCGGGAGCATCAATATTTTTTATTTTCTTGCCGCGGCACTTACTCATTTATCAACACAGCTGGTAGCAACAATCAGGTGGAGGATACTGATACCCGAGCAATGGAAAATTAATTTCCCGGAAAAATTCAGAATCAGGAAACTCTTTTCCCTCTATATGATAGGGGCCTTTTTCAGCAGCTTCCTTCCGGGTGTCATCGGCGGAGACGCCGTAAGGGCTTACTACCTTAACAAAGACGCCAAAAAAATAAGCCTCACTCTGGCATCAATATTCTTCGACAGGTACATGGGCTATGTCGGACTGATGACTATCGGCATTACGGCGTTTCCGTTCGCCCTGAAATATTTTGGTGAATCCCCCCAGAAATGGGCGATGCCTGTTTTATTCGCAATTTTCATTGTCAGCAGCTTTATTCTTTTCGGACTGCAGGTCGGAAGGAGATTCCGGGTGATCTCGGAATTTTACGGGTATTTCAACTCATTAAAGGCAAAAAAAGGCCTCGTTGCAAAAGCCTTTCTGCTCTCCCTTCTGACACAACTTCTGAATTTCACGAAGGTCATTATCCTTGCTTACGCCATGGGTGAACATATCCCCCTGCTCATTTTCTTCATCTTCCTGCCCATAGTCATGACCGTCACGTCCCTTCCTATCTCAATCTCGGGTCTCGGGTTAAGAGAAGGCTCTGTTGTGCTGTTGTTCGGCCTTATCGGGATCAAGCCCGAAGTGGCCACGGCCCTCGCTCTCGCATGGTTCTTCGCGGTATTTACCGGGAGTCTGCCGGGCCTGGTAGCATATATCAGGAGAACGAACAGGGCAGGATAAGACTGGATTAATATGGACATTACAGAAGAAACCAGACAACTTGAGGCCGCTGACAAAAAATATATCTGGCACCCTTTTACTCAGATGCGGGACTGGGAAAAAGAGCCGCTGATAGTAATCGCGGAAGGCAGGGACTGTTTCATAAAAGATATCCATGGGAAATGGTATCTGGACGGTGTATCTTCCTTATGGGTAAACATCCACGGTCACAGAAAAAAAGAGCTTGATGACGCCATTAAAGAGCAGATTGACAACATCTCACATTCAGCCCTGCTCGGCCTGAGCAATGTCGCCGCGATAAAACTGGCGGAAAGACTTATAAGGACGATCAGAGATTCAGAACCTGAAAAGAAATACGCCATGACGGGACAGCAGGAAGAATCCGGCCCGTCGTCCTCGCTCTCCTCATTATGCAAGGTCTTCTATTCAGATAACGGCTCGACTGCGGTTGAAGTTGCGCTCAAAATGGCATTCCAGTACTGGAAACATAAAGGCGTCGACGGCAGACACTGCTTCCTCTCCATTAACAATGCCTATCACGGCGATACATTAGGCGCCGTCAGCGTCGGCGGCGTGGATCTCTTCCACAAAGTCTTCGGACCGCTCCTGATGAAAACCTTCAAGGCGCCATCTCCATACTGCTACAGGTGCGAACTTGGAATGGAATATCCGGCATGCGGCTTCACCTGCACCGAAAAGACGGAAGAGATACTCAAGGCCCACCATAATGAAATCGCCGCGCTGATAATAGAACCGCTCGTCCAGGCAGCAGGCGGCATGATAGTTTCACCTCCCGGATACCTCAAGGCTGTCCGTGATCTATGTACAAAATACAATGTCCTTATGATTGCGGATGAAGTTGCAACGGGGTTTAGGCGTACGGGTGAGATGTTCGCCTGCCGCCATGAGGATGTTGTGCCTGACATTATGTGTCTCTCAAAAGGCATTACAGGCGGCTACCTGCCCCTTGCCGTAACACTCGCCACGGAAGAGATCTATAATGAATTTCTGGGGGAATTCAGTGAGCTGAAAACATTCTTTCACGGCCATTCATATACCGGCAATCCCCTTGCGTGCGCTGCGGCGATAGCATGTCTGGATATATTCGAAAGAGAAGAGACATTAAAAAACCTTCAGCCGAAGATCAAAATTCTTGAAGACCGCCTTGCGGAAATTTCCACACTGCCCCATGTCGGAGACGCAAGGAACAGGGGACTTATGGCGGGCATTGAACTCGTCAGGGACAAGACGACCAAAGAACCATATGCATGGGAAGAGAAGATGGGCTGGCAGGTCGCGTATCACGCCAGAGACAATGGCCTGCTCATCAGACCGCTCGGGAACGTCCTTGTGTTGATACCGCCCCTGAGCATCAGCCACGACAACCTGGACCGGATGCTGGAGATTGCAAGGGACGCGATAATCGCGGCTACCAGTTAACCCGGAGACGTGCTTCCGCCCAGGAGCTGCCGGTTTCACAGGGAAAAATCAGGCTGCGGGCACGATTTCAACAGGGAATCTCATGCAACACCACCACAGTAAATCCGAATGGTCATTTCAGGAGGAGAAGAAGTTTTTTTGCTTCCTTGCCGATATCCGTCCCGGGCGCAAGATCAACGGCTGTATTCAGCGCTTTACGCGCCTCCTCATTCCGTCCCGCCGACGCCAGAACAAAGCCGAGGCTGAGCCATATGCGCTGATAAGAGGGATCGACCTTCACGCCCTTCTTTAACGTATCCAGGGCGTTGCCGGATCGGCCGGTATAATGCAGTGCAAGCCCAAGATCATTGTAGGTATCCACATCCGACGGGTTTAATTCCAGCACCTTCCTGTATCTCTCCACCGCCTGTTCAAACCTGTTATTTTCGAAATAAATATCTCCGAGATTTGCCTGGAGTTCGGGATTTCGGGGGTCTTTATCAATCTTTTCCAGAAACTTCCGCTCCTTCGCATTAAATTCGGGAAAAGATTCGGGAACAGGTGGTTCTTCAAATGCCTGATTATCGGTTTTTACCGTTTTATAATCCGCGCGGTTAAGCGCAAAGTATACCGAAACTACTATCCCTGCAATAAACACGGCTATTATCCAGCCTTTAATCTCTTTTGAAAGCATCATATAAAATACAATTTTTATTGCTAAAATATCAAAAATCCAGGTTATTACTTCGGCGAATTTTTTACTTGACAGGATTTGCAATCAAATTGCAGAATACTGCTGAATATATTTCAGATTAAACTTGATGGTGGGGGCGATTAATAAACCGGATCTGATTTTATTCCTGTAATCATTGGCTGGATATTCAAAGTCTCCGGTATTTTCAGTCTCCACGGGATATGCCCTCCGCCCGGATACAGACAGGACATGTTACATGTGCAAAAAACTTTCGGTGGGAATTGGACCGGGTTTTGCCGCATGCACAAACCTATCTCTGCTGTGATTACACCTATACAGCAGCCCTGCGGTAGCCTGCCCAGGAGAACAAAAGAGACTGCAATAAAAAGTCCCGGTCCCCGGCATAGCAGGGTAAGCCGGATTAATGGTGCTGTAACTTTAAATACATTAAAAGGAGGCGAACATGTCGGTAAAAGGAACATGGTACAATGAATTGGGGTCGATGATGAATCTGGAAGTCAACGGAGCTTCGATAACCGGGACCTATCAAACAGCAGTAGGAAGCGCGGAAGGAACTTATCAGCTAGTTGGAAGCATAGACAGTGACCCGACTGCGGGGGGAGAGGCGATCGCATGGGTTGTCGTCTGGAATAACCAGCATTTAAATTCACATTCAATAACTGCATGGTCGGGCCAATATCAAACAATTGGAGAGGAAGAAGAGATATCATCGCTCTGGCTGTTAACAAGAGAAGAACCTTCAGAGGACGATTGGTCTTCCACTTTAATAAATCAGGACATTTTTACGAGAACAAAGCCATCAGAGACGGATATTCTTAAGGCCAAAAAAAGAAAGTCACCATCTCATCCCGTACAAGGTCCATCCGCCGGATAAAATGGAAAGTTAAAACCTGCCGGCAAAAGAATGACGAAATGGGTTCAGACGCGATAACAGCCGCTGAAATTTTTCCGGGATGACAGAGTGCAACGCAAAGTCATAGTTAATTTGGGGAATCTCGTCCTTTCGCTTTCGGACGCCATGGATCTGGCCAGTCCCTCATTGATACAGCATCAGCAAAGGACGGCCTTTGTCGTCTGGGAGATAGGGAAGGCGGCGCACTTCACAGACGAAAGGCTGGATGGTTCCGGCTATCCATTTCATTGCAGGGGGGATGAGCTCACCACGGGGGCCCGAATCCTTATGATCGCGGATTTATTCACGGCGCTTGCTGAAGACCGGCCATACAGAAAAGGGATGTCAGGGAAAGAGATTGTCCGGATTATGAAACAATTTTCCGACAGAGGACTTTTAGACTCTAAAATAATTAATCTGCTTTTGGAAAATCTCGGAGAAATATTCTCCTGCGTAACGGAGAAACAGGTCATCGCCAGGGAATTCTATATGAAACAATTTGAGTTCCTGGAAAAAAGATGATGCATGGCCCAACAAAATCCTGACAGATCAGGTATTCCGGAGATTAAACAATAAGAATATTTTCCGGCAAGCAGAAATACACCGAAAAACCAGGGCCTGGAACGGTCTCCCGCGTTGTCATCCAGCCTTTTCCGCATACTCCGCATCAAGTAATATCCACCTTTATCCTGATTTCCTAAAACCGTCACCATTACAAGGCTTTTCAGCTATCCCTCCGCAATGAACAAATCCCTGGAATTACTTCTTATACCACCACCCGCATATAATACCTGACTAAACTGCACTAATAATTTGCTATAATGAATGAGCCAGGGAATGGAGTTACCGTTATTTGCTTTATGTAATAACCTTCTGCATAATTTTTCTGTATATTATTTTCGGATAAAGAGGAATACTCAGGATGACAGGGAAGTGTTCGAACTGCGGATATAAAAGACGTCCCTCGGATATGGCGCCGGAATATGAATGCCCGAGATGCGGAGTCGTTTACACCAAAGTCAGGTCGGCTGATAAGAAGCAGGATGATGGTATAATGGCGGAATTTTACAGTTCCAAAGGCCATAAAAAGAAACTAAGCAGAAAGCAGGATGACCTGATAAAAGAGCTCTCCCTGCTTATCCGTTCGCGCTATGGACTTGTGATGCTGAAAACCATGGAAGAGGAACGGGCCGAGAGCTTGCTCAAATATCTCGCCGACTCAATGAATATGCCCTTTTTCACCTGGACAGCCACAAAAGGCCTGCAGAGAAATGATCTTGACAGGCCTGTTTACGGCACCGTTGATCCCAAAATGGCACTGGATCATATCGGATTTTCGAAATTTCCCGCCATTTATTATTTCCAGGGGCTGGGCCCCTTTCTTGGCGATGTTCTTCTGAACTCCAAACTGGCAAACACCGCCCGCGGATTCACCCAGAATAAAGGGGCGCTGGTAATAACCGGCAATAATTTACAGTTACCGGAAGAGTCCAGGGCATATGCGGCCGTCCTGGTGCCCCCCGCCCCTGACCGGCAGGATTACAAAGACCTGCTGAAGCATATTCACAGGGACCTGATTGCCCGGATGCCGGTCAGGATTGAGTTGTCCCGGCAGGACATGAATCGTCTACTGAACAACATGCAGGGGCTGACCCTGATGGAGGCCGAAAAGATTCTGACAAAAGCCATAATCGAAGATGGATGTCTGAATGCGGATGATATCCATTACGTCATACAGGCCAAAAAAGCCGTTATTGAACGTGAAGGCCTGCTGGAATATTTTCCGGTTGAACAAAGCCTGGCTGACATCGCCGGCATTGCCAGTCTAAAATCATGGTTGAATAAACGTAAGACAATAATTACCGACCCCGAGAAAGCCGCCGGCTTTGGCCTAAAATTCCCCAAGGGCATCCTGCTCCTGGGAGTGCCGGGCTCCGGCAAAAGCCTCTGCGCCAAAGCCGTGGCAATGGAATGGGGCCTGCCATTGCTGAAAATGGACCCATCCAATCTCTACAACAAATATATCGGAGAAAGCGAAAAAAACTTTAAACGCGCGATGGATACAGCCGGAAAGATGTCACCTGTAATCCTCTGGATCGACGAGATAGAAAAGGCCTTTTCCTCGGGAGGCGGCGAAGACGGCGGAGTATCCCAGCGGGTACTGGGCATCTTTCTGTCCTGGATGCAGGATCGCAAAGGGAATGTTTTCGTGGTAGCAACCTCAAATGATATTGCAAAGCTTCCGCCTGAATTTCTGCGGAAAGGACGTTTTGATGAAATCTTCTTTGTGGACCTGCCGAATCACGAAACCAGAATGGCTATTTTCAGGATTCACCTCAAACGCAAAGAACGTGATCCGGAAACCTTCGATTTAAGCACACTGGCTGAGGCCACGGATGGATTCAGCGGAGCAGAAATCGAACAGGTGATTATTTCGGCCTTATATACCGCTTTTTCCGGGAATAAACACCTTACTACAAATCTTTTGCTTGAAGAATCTCAAAAGACCACTCCACTGTCAAAGACCGGAAGCGAGTATATCAACAATTTGCGCAACTGGGCGAAAGAACGCACTGTAAGCGCCCATTAAACCTGGACAGGCCCGCATTGAGGACAAGGTTATTCAGGACCACTGCCGCTCCACCGGACGGGAATCTGATTGTTCGTTATTCGTTGTCGGTAATTGAGTATCCCAGTTTATGCATCATCTCACCCGCGATTTCATTAAATCGCTCTTTCTGCCGGTCAGACCAGCCGGTATGTTCCGGAATGCTGAATTTCCTGGTTTTATTCGGCTTGCTACCGGCGATAGTCAGCATCTCATCAAGAATCCCGGCATCGATATCAACATCTATAAATTTATGAAGCTCAATAAGTCTATTGCTGTCAATGGATTCCAGTGCAAGTGAAAATTTACGATCATCAGGGAGCGCGGAGAAGTTCCGCAGGATTGTTTTATTTATTTCCACCCATAGCCAGGAAATTTTCTCAAGACGTGTCTTCAATGTATCAGGATGGGATAAAAGATTGTCCAGCGCCGTTTTCCCTATATTAACCAGGTATTTCCTGCGAATCCAGCTTTTTATATGAGATGCTACTGATTCTTTTCTGTACCAATCCCGCTGAAGACCGCTCCGGACAAAATCACGGCCATTGCGGTACAGGTGAATAAATCTGGCGTCAAACAACTCATACAATTCTTCTATAAGGTTAGAGGCGTAATTAGAGCTCTCGACATAAACAAGGCGATTGATTAAAACCTGCTGTATTATATCTTTCCTTTTCCTGTGGATTTTTCTCTCGATCAGCCTTTTACGTTCAGGCCTTGACCATTTAGCGAACGCCTCGGTCCTGAGATGGGGATGCGGTTCATGCAGGGCGAAAATCCCCGGATGTATTGCCAGCACGCGCGCCAGCATTGTTGAACCTGCGCGTCCGGTAGAGACTACAAATACAGGTTTTTTTGATTGCTCCGAAGTTCCCATATTACATTGATAGCAATTGCTTATTTATTATGTCCATCATCTGCCTCATTCTCACCTCATATGTATGATCTTTTAACACCCTCTCTCTTCCCGCCTTTGCAATCTTCATTCTCAATCCATCATTGTTAAGGTAATATTTTATCATATCTATCATTTCATCTTCGGACCGGAAGGTTACGATCTCCTTGCCGGGTTCCAATGTCTCTTCTATCCCCTCCACATGCTGACACATGTAAAAGGCGCCACAGCCCACCGCTGTATACATCCTCGCGCTCATGGACTTCCTGACATGAGGCATGGAATCAAAAGCAAGGAATATTTTAGAAAGCTTTGCGACTTTGGCATATTCTTTACCCCATATGAATCTGCCGCCATAAGACCTTCCGAGTTTCCCCAGGATTAATGGTATTGTGGAAAACTTTCTCGGAATTCTTGGACCCCACCACTTAAGTTTAAATCCTGAATTAATGACCCTCTCAAGAGCACCCCTTCTCGTGATATACTGGGACTTGGATCCGAGATTTCCAACAAACGTTACATCCGATGAAAAGAACTTCACGTCTTCTCCTGTGATCTTTTCAATCTAGAAGAATGAAGGTTCAAATGCCTGGGATAACCAGAAAACGTTGGGAGTGTATTTTTGAAATTCCCTTACAAGCCCCTCGGACATGGTAAGAAACAGATCCGATGCTTTCACATACGCTGGCAGCCACTCAGGAATCACAGGATCCGGATACCACTGGACCACTTTTGTGAACTGCCTTAATTCCTGGAATGTCTCCGCCGGAAGTTCGTTTTTTGTATGGATGATAAGGTCCGGGCTGTATTCTTTTATTATCTCGAAAATTTTGTTTTCAGGGTTTGATATCGAGGCCGGATTGAATGGCCGAACAATGTGACCGTTCTTCTCAAGCCCTATTTTGTAATACCACCCATTGTTCCAGTGTTTACTGAAGTCGGTTATTAATAAAATTCTGTATCGCATCACATAAGCCTCTTCTTTTTCAGTATGTCCCCGAAAAGGTTCTCATAGGTTTTGACCGTGTTCCCGATAGAAAAAGATTTTGATCGTTCCCTCGCTTTTCCGCCGAGTTCATTTCTTAAGGAAGGATCATCTATTAACATTTTTATTGTCTTTGCGAGCGCCTCTTCATCTCCCCGGGGGACGAATATTCCTGTATCAGCAAGAACTTCCCTGTTGGAAGGAATATCCGATGCAACCACGGGAAGTCCCGCGGCCATCGCCTCGATCAAGGCGGTGGGGAAGCCTCCCCACAGGGATGGAAAGCAGAAGATATCAAGTGAATTTAAAAATAATGGTATTTTTTCAGGACTCAACTGTCCGGTGAAAGTGCAGTCAACCTTGAGCCGGTCAGCAAGGCCCCTTAATTCCGCCCTTAGAGGACCATCTCCCGCGATAGCAACGGATATGGCTTCCAATCCCGAGACAGCGGACAGCAGGATTTTATGCCCCTTTTCCTCCTTAAGCCTTCCTGTCGTTCCTACTAGCAATGAATGGACCGGGATATTCATCAGCCTGCCTGCTTCCTGTTTGGGCGTGTCCTGATTGAATTTATCCATTACTATGCCGTTATAATTCACCTTTATCTTTTTAGCGTTAACTCCGTCGTATCTCATTATATCCGAAGCAACGGTATTGGATACGGCAACCAGTTTGTCGCTGAAAAAAGCAAGAAGCCGGTTCAGGCATCTCCTGTGAATCTTGGGCTCGTTTGGTGATTTATACGAACTGTGAAAAGAAGGAACCATCACCGGTACGCCTGCAAGTATGCCGGCAAGCCTTCCGTACAGATTGGCATGGTACTGGTGTGTCCTGAGGACATGTATATTTTCCCGTTTAAGAAGTTTATAGAGGGCATAAACCGCACTCCAGTCGAATCCGCGTCCTTTCATTTTGTTAAGGACATCCACTTTATGGCCCGACCTTATTAATTCATCCGCTATATCTCCGCCTTCCTTTATGCAGCAGACACTGACATTGAACCGTTTTTTGTCATAGCCCCTCACAACTTTTAGAAGCATATTCTCCACGCCGCCGACAGGCAGCCTGCTAACCACATGAAGAACGTTAAATATCCTGTTGCCCGGTTCCGACATTATTATTCTTCTCCTCTTGTCTCACTGTCGCCGATAACGTATTTTCCTGCAGCGGCGCATTGATGTTCAAAAAAACATGGTCAATACACTTCCGATCTATTGAAAACCGGGATTATTATACTCACACCTTCCATCTGCGCTCTGTGTAGTGTTTCAACAGCCGCAAAAACTTATCTCTTTTTTTTATGCCCGATGCATCGAGATAATGGTTTAGCAGCGCCCTCTTTTCATCGTCGAAAAAAGGGAGTCCAGGATAATTAAGACCTGCCAGGTCTTTTGCAAGGGGCCTCAAGCTGAAAGGTTTGTTCTTTCTTATGCTGTCAATGTCTATGAAACCCGAGACGCCCGCATCAGTTACAAAAACATGAGAAAGGTGGGCGTCTCCAAACCAGTAACCCAGAAGATGGACCCTTGCCACTTCGTCCATAATTTTTAAATACATCTCCATGGACAGGGATTTTTTCTCTCTTATCAGGATCTCATAGAGCGATTTCCCTTCGATCTTCTTCATGACGAAGATGGGTCTCTTTTTCCCCCCGAGGGTGCCATATGCCTCCACCTCCGGCACTTTTACGCCCTCAGCCAACAGTTGTTCGGAAAGAACATATATGCGACCGGACTTGTCCAACAGGGGAAATAATATTCTGTTTTTCAGAGTTAGAGGGTTAAGTATTTTAAAAAAGCAACCGGCCTTTTTATTATAAAGCAGGGTTGTTTTTTTAACAGTAGGATACAAATCAAATCCCTCTCTCCTGAATATTTCTTTCGCCTTTTCATTAATCCCCCTGACATGTTCAAACATAAAAGGGTGCTGTTTTGCCAACAGGCACAATTTTATTATATACCGGGACAGCGCATCCTTATAATAAATGAATGCCGTATCATCTCTAAAAAGAGTCATGTTACCGGAGGACATTCAACCCCCCAAGGTAATATCTTCCGGCACATGTCAACAGGGACTTACCGGACATTGATAACCTCCCTGTACAAAGCCTCTGTCCGGTCTATCATTTTATCAACAGTAAATTTTTCGAGTATCGTAGATCTTGCATTCCTTCCAATCTGTCTCCTGTAGCTCTTATTCCGTACAAGAGGAACAACTTTTTCAGCCAGGTCTTCGGGATTTTGGGGCTTAAAGTATAATCCGTTTACTCCATTTTCAATAAATTCCCTGAACGTGGGGATGTCCGATACCGCCACGGGTCTCTCCATGGCCATGGCCTCGAGAAGTGCGGTCCCAAGCCCCTCCAGGTATGAGGGGTATACAAATACATCTATTGTTTTTAAAACCCTCGCGATGTCGTTCCTGTGCCCCAGCAAAATAACTTTGTCCCTGAATTCTTCTTTTACATAATCAAGATATTTACTCTTTCTTGACTCAAGCAACCCCCCTGCAACCAGTAAAAAACAGGGGGATTTTCTGCATATAATATTAAAAGCCCTGAATAGGTATTCCTGCCCTTTTACGCGTGTAAACGTGGATGTATTTCCTATGACTGTTGCTTCAGGAGGGATGTTGAGTTCTCGTTTCAGGTCCTCCACCACCCCGGCATCAATAATATCCTCATTAACCGACGAAGTTATAACAGTGATCTTTTTCCCGTTTAAGCCGCAGCGTATAAGCACATCTTTTATGGCCTTACTTATAGATATAATTTTACCGGGCGCAGCATAGATCAACCTTGTCAGAGGGTCTCTTCCAACAGGGTAAAGGTTATGCCGAAACCTTACAAGGTGTTTGCCTGTAAGTTTTGCGGCTATTCCACCCGCCCAGCTGTCAACGGAACTATGAGTGGATACCAGGTCAATCTTTTCTTTTCTGATGATATCCATTATTTTGGGAATAGTTTTAAGCTGCGCCTGCTTTACCATATTCACTTCATAAACTTTTATGCCTGCCTTTTTTGCTTTTTCTGCAAGCACACTGCCCTTGTGGCATACAATAATAGCTCTATGCCCTTTTTTAGTTAAACCAAGGGATTCAGCCAGGACTCTGTTCTGCTGTCCCCCCCATTTCTTAAGGGTCTCGGTATGAAGGATTGTCATTTTCATATTTCGATTATATTCAGCAAGAAGGCGTGGTCCAATTTTTAAAAATCGGCAGATCTAAATATGGATAATGCCTCATCGGCTGACAATTTTTCTCTTTAGTATATAAAACCTGTGGACGCAATTTATTTCATTCAGGAATTCTTTTTCGATCTCAAACAGTTCGGATATCCGGCGAACAACCTGTTTTCCTGATACGCCCCTGCCAATTTCCCAGTGATGCTGCCTGCTTGCACAGCGTTTCTTTGTGAAAGGATTTTTTATTATCAAGGTCCTTTCGCTTAAGAAAGGCAGACTAAACGCAATTTTCAGATGTTTCCTGCGGTGGGGTAAGGACAGAACCACCCGTTTTTTTGCTACCCTGTGCAATTCACTCAGTGCAACGGAAAATTTATCAAAAGGAATATGCTCCAGGACCTGACAGCATATCACCACATCAAAGGCGTCATTTCCAAAAGGAAGATTTGTTACGTCACCAACTATGTCCGGTGAAACGGCATCGTTGATATCCAGCGTTACAACGTTGACTTTCCCGTTGCCGAGCAGTTTTATGGTATTTTCCGTAATGCCGCTTCCCTTGCCGGCCACCAGGACATCAGAAGGAAACACCTCAAGGGTCTCTGAAACCTGGTACCAGTAACTGAGCCATCTCGACTTTGAATTGTAGCCTAACGTTAGATATTTATC
Organism: Nitrospirota bacterium; assembly: GCA_024275975.1. GTDB lineage: Bacteria > Nitrospirota > Thermodesulfovibrionia > Thermodesulfovibrionales > UBA6898 > JAJRYC01. The sequence continues at coordinate 15,612 of JAJRYC010000063.1, forward strand.
ATCCATTTTCCCTGCCAAACAACTCCCTGTAAAGACCTTCTGTTTTATCAAGCATGCCTGCAAATGAATAACCCGATGCAACTAATCTTCTGCCGTTTTCTCCGAATTGAATTAATAATTCTTTGTCCTGCAGAAGCCTGATAATCCCGACTGCAATGCCATCAGGGTCTTTCAGCGGCACAAGAATGCCCGTATTATCTTCAATAACGACTTCTTTCAACGGGGGAAGATCGGACGCAATTACAGGTTTTTTCATAGCCATTGCCTGTAATATAGTCTGCGGCACACCTTCGTTGGCATAAGAAGGATGAACGAGGATATCTATCGAGTGTAATATATCTGCTACATCCTTTCTATGCCCTAACATATACACCTTATCTCCTACCCCGGTCTCTGCTATCGTCTGCTCAAGGGTCTTTCTGTGAGGTCCATTTCCCGCTATCACAAACCTTGCTTCAGGGACCTCTCTCAAAACCAGGGGGATCGCCTTTACAAGGTGATCGAGTCCCTTCCAGCTCCTGATTACCGATACGGCGCCGATCAGTGGAGTTGATGATTTAAGATTAAGCTCCTTGCGGATATCAGAATGTTTTGTTTCAGGATTAAATACTTCGGCATCCACCCCTGTTGGGATAGATATAATCTTGTCAGGGTTAAAATTATTTGTCCTGACCATCTGCTCTTTTATTGCTTCGCCCGTTGTGATAATAAAGTGGGGAAGTGAGTTGTACAAAAGACCGGTCAACGGATTTTTGCCGATTGGAGTAGAGAGGTGTCTCGTCCTGAGCGTAAGGGGTCTGTTTTTTGCAATCCTCGCTGCAGGAAGCACAAGCCAGCTGTCCTTTGAGCTGTGAGTATTTACAATATCAAGCTTCTCCTTCTATATAAGCGTCTTAAAAAATAATACGATACTAAAAAAGTTCCGCCTCCTGAATTCAACCGGTATCGTCTTAAGACCTTCTTTTTCCGCGTTTGACAACAGCCCGCTCTCCAGATGAGCTGCGATGATGACACTATGGCCCCGCTCTCTCATTCCAATTGCTTCACGGAGAATCCTTATCTCCTGACCACCCCATCCCATCGATGCTTCTGTGTGAAGAATACGCATATTATCAGAAATATCTCAGGTAGGCCCTGCTCAACCAGCCCCTTGAATGAATAAAGAGTTTCTTTCTGAAAGTGAAAGGGCCTATATTGCCGATCACCAGCCGCTTAATCCTCCATGTCTCCGTCGCGGACGTATTCGCACCTTTTTCAGTAGTAAAGAGAAGCTCATAACCCGAAGACCTCGCCGCATCCACGTAGTCTGTATCATATTTTCCCCACGGCCAGCAGAGTACATTGCAGTCTTTATTCAATTTATCCTCAATTATTTTTTTTGAGATCTCAAGCTCCTCACGCAGTATGTCCGCACGTTTTGCTTTGTCGCTGTATAATTTGTCCCATCTCTGATGGGTATGAGTATGGGACTGAACATCTATTAGTCCCGACCCCTCCATCTCTCTCAACTCCTCCCATGACAGTACAACCCCGGAGCCGCGATTTTCCGCAATCATATTCTCGCACTCTCCATGGGAAGGCAGACCCATAACTGTTCCTTCGTCGGACCTTTGCCTTCTTCCCTTTTCGGAAATCAGGGATGTAACAATGAAAATGACGGCCTTCATATTATATTGTTTCAGTATCGGGAATGCAAAAACCCAGTTATCAAGCCATCCGTCATCAAACGTTATCATGACAGGCCTTTTTGGTGGTAGTTGCCGGCCCTTTATGATTGATAAAAATTCATTCGTATGAAGTGCGGTAAACCCGCGGTCTTTGAGATACCTCATATGGCGTTCAAATATCCGTGGCCTGACATTAATAAAATCGCCCTCGGGATTGACATGATGATACATCAACACGGGGACACTGAAATTATTTCTGTTCATAATTATTACACTCCTCCAGCCCCCGGGTGGAATCGGTGGAACCCCTTTCGTACGTAATAAAAGAGACAGACAGGAAAAGATAAAGACTACCGCTCCGCTGCATTCCTCTATTAAGAATTATCACTGGAAAGCGCGAACGCATTATAAAGCTTCATGTAAGTATTGTTCCTTGAAATAAGCTGATCGTGGGTTCCGATATCGACTATTTTCCCATTGTCGAGGATCACTATTCTATCGGCATTCTTGATCGTAGACAGCCTGTGCGCGATAACAATGGTTGTTCTCCCTTTCATTAATTTCTCCAGGGCATCATGGACAAGCGCCTCGGAGACCGAATCGAGCGAGGAGGTGGCTTCATCAAGTATCAGTATCGGCGGATTCTTCAGTATCGCCCTTGCTATGGCCAGCCTCTGCCTCTGCCCACCCGAAAGCTTGAGACCCCTCTCGCCTATGACTGTATCGTATTTTTCCGGTAATTCCATGATAAACTCATCCGCGTACGCCAGTCCCGCCGCCTCAACAATCTCGCTTTCCGTGGCCCCTGCCCGCCCTAAAGCTATGTTTTCCCGGACAGTATCATCAAAAAGTATTACATCCTGGCTGACAATCCCTATCAGTTTCCTGAATGAATGCAGTTCCACCTCATTTATATCTATTCCGTCAATCGTTATTGTACCGCTGGAAGGTTTGATAAATCTTGAAACTAAATCAACCAGCGTTGATTTCCCTACGCCGCTCTGACCGACAATAGCAATGACCTCGCCATGTTTTATTTCAAGGTTTATGTCTTTTAATACCAGGGGACCTCTTTCTTCATAGGCAAAAGTCACATTTTCGAATCTCAGCGATTTCCTGAATTCATTTATTTTAATGCTGCCTCCCTCTTCGTGTCCGATATCAAACAGTTTATCGACTCTTTCTATTGAAGCCATTGTTTCCTGCAGGGTGTTATAACCATCACCAATCTTTTTAACGGGGGTGAACACCATATAAACAGCTACCAGGATAGAGGCAAGATCACCGGGGGTAATAATCCCACTGACAACCAGCGTAACACCATACCACATCGCAACTGCTATGCCAATTCCCGTTGCCGCATCAATGACAAGCTTGGTAAACTCCTTCAGCCTCATCACCCTCAGCATCTCCCTGTAGTAGCGCTGGTTTTCAGCCCTGAATTTATCTCCCATCATCTCTTCCCGGTTAAATATCTTGATCACACGCGCGCCAAGGATTGCCTCACCGACTTTATGGGTAACCATGGATATTCTCCTCTGCGCCCGTTTTCTCTTCTTTTTAACGCTCTTGCCGAATTTTTTTGTGCTGTACGCCAGGAAAGGAACCAACAGCAATATCATCAATGTCAGGTCCCATCTCCTGTAAAAAGCGACACCTAAAGAAAAATCACAGTGGGCACTGCTATCACAAATGTTTTTATCACGGTTGACACCAGTCCCTTGAACGCCCCAACGTCATTTATGACCCTTGATATGATCATCCCCGATGACTCCCGGTTGAAATAACCGACGGGCAGATAAAGAATGTGCGTATATAATTTATTCCTGATTTCCCGTATTAATTTCATCCCCGCCGACTGCATCAAATACATCTGTCCGAAATGAAGAAGCCCTTTAGTTACAAAAAGCAGAACAATACCGGCCGGAATGAATTTTATATATTCATATTTTTTCTGAACCAGAATTTCATCAAGCGCCGGCTTTACAAGCCAGGCAATGGCCGCTGTGATACCTGAAACCGCAAGGCCGAGTACAATAGCACCGAATATCCTCGGCCAGTACGGCCTTGTAAGTTGACTTATCTTTCTGAAAATCTGCATTTTTATAGTATAAACAATTTATACGAATCTAAAAAAGTGACAGGAAATCCATGCCGGGGGAAATGTGGTGATTTTAGTAGCGGCCCCTTACCAGCGTCGCCGTAACATGACCGATCGCCACCTTGGTCCGCAGTTTGACGGGAACGTGTTTGTCATCATCCGTAAGCCATATATACATGGCCCCTTTTCTGTTGAAAACACCTTCCGATTTCATAAGCGGCTTTATAAGAACCGTATCAAAAGTCCCGAGCTTCGTCGTTATCCTTTCCTTTCTGAGAATCTGCACCTCGACATTCCACATCTTCCTGCTGTCAAAGATATTAACGAAGACCGGCTTCCCGACCTCGAGTTTTAATGTCCTGACATAATAAAAACTCGAAAGCGGGTCAAAGGTATCCGCCAGAATTTCGACGTTTTTTTTATCATCGTCAAGGTGGTCGATGAAGGTCGCGTTATGGTTGCCATGGTCGAAAATTACCTCTTTATCGCGCCTGTGCCTGCCCTCTCTTATCTTAACCCTGTAACGCAGCGGTAATCCCAAATAAGGTCTTGCCGGATTCTTGGCAACTGTAGACACTATCCTGTCTTCAACAGGATAAAAAAAGGAGACCCAGTCGGCCGAGCGGGCGGTCGAGATAATCTTTATCGAATCTTTTTTATCTACTATTTTGAGAGTTGCTGTGCCTGCCTTGATACCCGACCATTTCAGTTCATAGACCAGTTTTTCCGGGATCTCAAAACCGGAGGCCCCGGGGGGCGCAAAAACACATAAAAAAGATAATACCAACAGGATATTGCAAAAGCAGGACTCTATATTTCTCATACCATCAATTCCAGGTTTACCACAAATGGCGCATAAAATTCATTGAATAATGGATCGTCCGCCCGATATTCATATAATATCTGGTATTGACCTCTGTTTGTCGGGCATTAGTATACTGCAATTTAGTATATACTATTACCAAATAATTATTAAGAATATCATTTTTATGATATATTAGTTATTATGCATATTATTCCAGCAATAGATCTGAAAAACGGCCAGTGTGTCCGGTTGCGTCAGGGAAAGAAAGACAGTGTAACCGTCTACGCCAAAGATCCATCGATATCCGCCAGGAAATGGGAAGCCCTCGGCGCAAAGATACTCCACGTCGTTGACCTGGACTGCGCTTTTACCGGCAACCAGAAAAACCTCAAGAGCATCCTGGATATAAGGATGTCAGTAAGAATGAAGATACAGGTCGGTGGTGGGATAAGGAATATAACGGCTGCGGACAGGCTTCTGAAGGCCGGGATAAACCGTATAATCATCGGAACGTCGGCGATAGAAGACTCCGAGTTCATGATCGAAGTATGCGACAGATTCCCCGGCAAGATTTTCGTCGGCATCGACGCAATAGACGGAAAAGTGGCTGTCAGGGGATGGGAAACAGTAAGCACTATTGAAGCAAGGGAATTCGCAAAAAGGATTGAAACAATAGGAGTTTCAGGCATTATATACACCGACATTTCCAGAGATGGCATGCTCTCGGGCCCTAACCTGCAGGCGCTGGAGGAAATGGTTAACATCGTAAATATACCGGTAATCGCCTCGGGAGGAATTGCGACAATAGAAGACATTAAGAACCTTTTAAAGATAAAAAAACTCTGGGGCGCGATAACAGGCAAAGCTATATATTCCGGGTCGCTTAACCTGAAAGAGGCAATTAAGATCGCGGAGACGGCCGGGGAGTGATCCGGCACAAGATAAATCTTCCCTGCCACTTGTACCCTTAGCGGGAAACAAACCAGTATTTTGAAGCAGCGGTGCCCGCTGCTTCATGAAATGTCAGAGAGACTGCTTTTATTCACTATGCTTTGACTGATTTAAAAAAACTGATTCAGGTATTTCAGAAAGGCTGATACAGATGACCGACTCAAGCCGTACCAATAACATATTCCTTATACGGAGCACCAAGTGTTTGCAAAAAGGATAATACCGTGTCTTGACGTAAAAGACGGTCGCGTAGTAAAAGGGGTGAGTTTCGTAAACCTGCGGGACGCTGGAGACCCGGTGGAGAACGCGAAATTCTATGATGAACAGGGCGCTGACGAACTTATATTCCTTGATATTACCGCATCCCATGAAAAGAGGAAGATAATCCTGGACATTGTTATGAGAACCGCGGAAGACGTATTCATGCCGCTTACTGTTGGGGGAGGAATCAAGACCCTCGATGATATAAGAGACCTTCTCAACGCCGGATGCGACAAGGTTTCGATCAATACAACCGCTGTAAAAGACCCGTATTTCATAAGCAGGGCCGCCGCCAAGTTCGGAAGCCAGTGCATTGTGGTAGCGGTTGACGCAAAAAGGGCTGTCGCCGACATGTCCGACGCAACGGGAGAAGACTGGGCCGATGACCAGTCACTCAGGGATGTCCGCCTTGAACCGTCCGCTGAAGGATTAAGATGGGCGATCTCGACGCACGGCGGAAGAAAGATGAAGCTCATAGACGCCGTTAAATGGGCGAAAAAAATGGAAGAACTTGGAGCTGGGGAGATAATGTTAACCAGTATGGACAAGGACGGGACTAAAGACGGATATGATATAGAGTTAACACGAACCATATCAGAGACTGTCTCTATCCCCGTGATCGCGTCAGGCGGCGCAGGCACTCTGCATCATTTATATGAAGCCCTTGCCGAAGGCAAGGCGGATGCCGTCCTGGCCGCTTCCATCTTCCACTTCAGGGAGTTTACAGTTAAAGAGGCCAAAGAATATCTCAAGTCAAAAGGGATTTCTGTCAGGCTTTAGATACCGGCGATAATTTGACTGCCTGAACCTGAAGGCGCCGGCCTTTCTTTATCTCTCTTCGCAATCCTGTGATATTCTATAATAACGTCATCAGCCGGATAGACTTTAATGTTTGCGGAGCCTTTCCCGGCAAAGACGCTTACAGTCACCAGGCCGATACCCTTTGCGTCCGAATACCTGGCGCATATTGAGGCGGCGGTCCTTATGGTCTCCTCCGGCGCATCTCCTATGATAAGAGTAACCGGGCCGGCATGGCCCTCAACCCCCAAGCGAACCCATTTATCGGATAACAGTTTCAGCAACGCCTCGTTTTCATGCTTATCCCGTCCGACGATTATTTTGCAGTCAGGGGACAATCTGAAATGTCTCCCCAGTCTAAGCAACGCAAGGTCTTTAATCGAAATATTCTTATCATGTTCAAGGAGTTCCCTCAACCGGTATGAATAATTGGGGTCTGTCAACAAGCAGCCCCCCGCGGGCGCGGGGTAATCCGTCAGGCCGAATTCATCGGCAAGCGCCATCTGGGGCTTTCTTGAACGACCGCTGAAGTCATACAGCAGTTCCCTGTTAACAAGGCCCTTCTCCTCAGCCAGTGTCGGTTTCATCAGTTTAGCGCTCAGTGGCCGCAGGACATAACCCTTAAGTCCTGCCTCCCTGTCGATTATGTTAAGGGCATCCCTTCTCTGGCTCATGGGTCGCTGTCCCAGCACCTCTCCGGTTATAATGAATTCAGCGCCCGACATCCGCATGAACTCCCAGGCTTCCCTGAGCATAAGAATCCTGCAGTCCATGCAGGGGTTCATATTTTTTCCATGACCAAACCTGGGGTTCTTCACTATCTCGATGAATTTATCCGCAAGGTGGCAGAGCTTTACTTCAAAACCGAATTTTTCGGCAGCGGAAAAAGGGTCTTTCGAACATGAAGACTTGTCGGAAATATCACAGCCGAAATGGGTCAGAAATGTGACGGCCTTCACCTCAATACCCTGTCTTAAAACAGCCAGAATAGCGAGTGTGCTGTCAAGTCCGCCCGAATATAACGCAACCGCCCTGGTCATGTCCGGTTAAACGATTCCAGTATCTGATCATCGGTTGTCACTGCCGTGCCCACTTCCGCAACAACAATCCCCGCCGCATGGTTCGCAATTACCGCCGCCTTTTCCAGACCAGCCCCTGATGCATGGGCAAGGGTAATGGCCGATATAACCGTATCCCCCGCGCCGGTAACATCATAGACCTTTTTGGCGACTGTCGGAATATGGACAACCTTCTTCTTTTCAAAGAGGCTCATCCCCTGTTCGCCCCTTGTAATCAGCACCGCGCCGCCGGCAAGTTTTTTCATCAGCGTCCTTCCCGCATCGAGCAGCGTCTTTTCGTCCTTTATCTCGATGTTGGCGCCGCTTGACGCCTCCGCCAGGTTGGGGGTTATCAATGATACGCCTTTATAATAATTAAAATGTCCGACCTTTGGATCAACGGCGACGAACTTCTTTTCAGCCTTTGAAATATTCAGAATACCCTTTATAAATCTGGCTGAAACCATGCCTTTTTTATAGTCGGATATTATTATTGCGTCGTACATGGGTATAACAGACTTTATATAATTCAGAATTCCGTTCAATCTCTTTCCGTCGATGTAATTGCTGTCTTCCCTGTCGAACCTGACCACCTGCTGGTTGTGCGCGATGACCCGGGTCTTTACGGTCGTAGGCCTTTCCGAGACGAATATGCCGCTGCAGTCTACACCCTTCCGTTCAAGCATCTGAACAAGGGCCCCGCCGGCGGGATCTTTTCCGTTCATGCCGATAACCGAGACACGCCCCCCGAGAGAGACTATATTATGCGCGACATTTGCCGCGCCTCCCAGCATAAAACTCTCCCTTGTAACCTCAACGACAGGCACAGGGGCCTCGGGAGAGATCCTCTCCACCTTTCCCCATATATAATGGTCAAGGATCAGGTCCCCTATAACCAGCATATTAATATTCCTGAATCCTCTGATAATCTCCTGAAAATCCATACCCATAGTATACTAATATAACCTACTACAGCTCCAAATTTAAATATTTCCGATTGGATTAGCTTGAATATCAGTCGGCATTACTCACAAAAACCGGGCGAAAGCGATGAAAAATCCCCCCCCCTGCTCACCGCGCAGAGGCGTTATTCATCCCTGGACTTGGAAAACTGTTTCGCCTGGACTTTCCCGTTTAAAAACTGGATGGTGATTATAACCCCATCGCCCGTCCACTTTGATGAGGTCCCGGATATACCGCCTATCGTGATACTTGATGACTCTGTCGGCGAGCCGAGTATTTCTTTCACTTCTTCCTGCGTCATACCTGTCCGGATTTTATCAAAATTGTCCTGGTTCAGTCTGAAACTGCAGGAAATCAGAACAAAAAAGATTGCGGTGATTAAAACAGGTTTTGATATGTTCGAGACTGAATTTTTATTCATGAAAGTTCCTCCACACAAGGTTCTCCGGCGCTCCAGCCGTTCACGCAATATTCAGGTGAATATAATAACAGATGGTCCCGGTTCGCTATATTTCAGCGGACTTCAAGCTCTGGAATCTCCCTTCGCGGACTCTATGGTTACCGCCTCTATAATTGCTCCGCCGTTCCGGGAAGGACGCGTAAGGGCATTGATCCGGCCGTAAGGAAAATGCAGCGATGTAAAGACCGTCCCTGATTCAACAGTGTCTGAAATTTTCGCCTTGAGATAGACGGCCCCCCGCCTTGATGTCAGCCTGACATAGCTGTTGTCGGATATCCCGAATTTTTCGGCGTCATCCTCGCTTAATTCGAGGAATGGCTCGGAAGCAACCAGATCAAGCGCCTTCGACCTGGTTGAGATGGTCCCGGAATGCTGCAGAACATCTCTTGTTACCAACAAAAGCGGATATTCCGGATCCGGCCCTTCAGCAGCCGAATACGCTACCGGATTAAATGCCTTTTTACCCGGAACCTCCCGGTTATCCTTGATTGTGTTATTTATTTCGTATGTTATGCTCTCGAGGTCCCTGGCCGCAATGTCAGCCCCAAAAGACAATGACAGGTTGCGCAGTATCCGCCAGTCGGGAAGTGACTGGCCAGGGGCATCGACTATCTTCTGTAATTTCTGTGCGATCCCCTCTGCATTGATAAAAGTTCCGTCTTTTTCGGCCCAGCCGGAGGCTGGGAGTATAACATGCGCCAGTTTCGCCGTCTCTGTCATGGCTATATCCTGGACCACAAGGAATTTCAGGGATTTAAGCGTCCCTGTTATTTTTGAGCTGTCCGGAAAGATTGAGACAGGGTCTTCCCCCATTATGTAAAGGGCATTGACAGCGCCGTCTTCATACAGCATATCATAGATGTTCTTCCCTTCCGTCTGCATGATGTCCGGCCGGACTCCCATTCTGTACAGCCCATGGGTATTTGCATATTCAGCCGGTATCTGGAGGGCATCCGGTTCTTCGCCGATAAGGATTATCAGGTTGGCCGCGGCTGATACGGTATCCATGCCCTTTGAATTCTCCTAGACACCAAGAGTAAATGATATCATCCTGTTCCGGGCGTTCGCGATCGCTTCCGCAGCGGATATGATATCTTCCTCCGGAATGCCGGTAATGAGCGACACTTTAGCGGGTGTATAGTCTTCAAGGCCCTGTTCGAACCCGGGAAACCCGGTGATATTCGAGACAGCCGCCCTGTCGCAAAGTTCCCTGTCCAGAACCACCTTCATTATTCCGTTAAGAAACGCCGTAGACGTCCCCTCCTTCATCTTCAGGTGTTTTGAGCTGTGCCTTGTAAGTTTTGTTTCCCTACAGTCGGCGACAATCACTTGAGATCCGTTCCTCTTTGCCTGGAGGATATTAAGCCCGAACACGGGATGTGTGATACTTATGTCTGATTCAAGGACCAGGATAAGGTCTTTATCCAGGGGTGAATCCATATTTATCGAGTGTGTTTTCAGTCCAAAGGCCGCATCCAGTGCCTTCTGTACTTTTGCGTATCCGAACGATGCCGAAGAATCCATATTGTTTGAGCCGATTACATTCAGCATAAACTTCCTCAGCATGAAGTTGTCCTCGTTCGTACATCTGTGCGATCCGATGGCGCCGATTGATTCCCTGCCGTTTGTATTGATGATCTTCTTCAGTTCCCCGCTTATGTATTCCAGTGCTTCATCCCATGTGGCCGGCACAAACGCCCCATCTTTTTTTATCAGCGGCGTCTTCAGCCGGGTATCACTGTAAATAAAATCGAACCCGAACCTGCCTCTCCCGCATAGATTTCCCTTGTTGCGACCGACGTCCTCCTTTCCCCTCGATCTGAGGATTTTCCCTTCCCTGACGCCTAAGGTCAACGTACAGCCGCAGCCGCAGAAGGGGCATATAGTCTCTTTTTCCTCGAGGAACCACGCGCGCGCCTTAAACTTGAAGGGCTTGCTCAGAAGCGCGCCGGTCGGGCAGACATCCACGCACTGTCCACAGTAATCGCACTCAAGAATTTCGCCGAAAGCCGGCTGCACAACCGTGGGAAATCCCCTGCCGATCAACCCCAGAGCGCCACGCCCCTGATGTTCACTACAGATACGCACGCATTTTCCGCAGAGTATACATCTATTGGAAGTCAGTTCAATCAGCGGCCCCCTGACATCGGGAGGGGCTTCTTTTCTGTGCCTTATAAACCGGCCTTCGGGCTTGCCATACTCATATGCCAGGTCCTGCAGGTCGCACTCTCCGGCCTTGTCGCATACCGGACAGTCAAGCGGATGGTGGACGAGAAGCAGCTCAATGACCGTCTGGCGGACCTTCCTGAGTTTTGGGGTGTCCGTCTTTACGGCCCATCCAGGCGCTGCGGGAGTGGAGCATGCGGCAAAAAGTCTGGGCATGCCTTCCACTTCGACTACACACAGCCTGCATCCACCGTATGGCCTGAGCCTCTTGTCAAAACAGAGGTTGGGTATCTTGATCCCGTTCATTCGGGCGGCGTTAAGGATTGTCGTGCCGTTTTCAACAGATATTTGTTTATCGTTAATAGTGAACTCAACCATACTATGCTTCCCCCTTTTTTGTGCTGCTTTCAGCACCAGCCGGTTCAGCCAATTCCGAAAGGTCGCCCTCATATCCCGCGGGCATGATCTTTATAGACCGGAATTTACATGCCTCATAGCAGCTTCTGCAATGGACACAGAGTTCCTGGATAATCTTGTGCGGTTGTTTCTTTTCACCGACTATCGCTTTTGACGGGCATCCCCTTAAACAGGCGCCGCATCCGGTACAGAGTTTTTCATCTATCCGGAAGGAACAGAGGTCCCGGCAGACGCCTGCCTTGCACCAGCCGTGTTTTATATGTGATTCATATTCATCCCTGAAGTACTTGATTGTTGTGAGCACCGGATTCGGCGCAGTCTGTCCGAGTCCGCAGAGCGATGTTGCAATGATGTCCCTGGAGAGGTCTTCCAGTGTCACGACATCCTCTTCCTTGCCCCTGCCCTCCGCAATATCGGTCAGAATATCAAGTAATATCCTTGTCCCGACCCTGCATGGAGGACATTTACCACAGGATTCGTCCGCCGTGAATTCCAGGAAGAATTTCGCCATGCCTACCATGCATGTGTTGTCATCCATCACAACCATTCCCCCTGAACCGACAATCGCCCCGGTTGCGACTATATCCTCATATGTTACAGGTGTATCAAGGAGGTGTTCCGGCACACAGCCGCCCGAGGGGCCGCCAAGCTGGACCGCCTTGAATTTCCCCCTTTTTTTTATTCCCCCGCCGACGTCGTGTATAATCGTCCGGAGAGGGATTCCCATCGGGACTTCGACCAGTCCGACGTTTTTTATGGTCCCGGTAAGCGCAAACACCTTGGTGCCGGAGCTCTTTTCGGTCCCCAGACTCCTGTACCAGTCAGCCCCTTTAAGGATTACAGGAGATATCTGCGCCAGGGTCTCGACATTGTTCAGCACCGAAGGTTTGTCCCATAATCCCTTATGTGCCGGAAACGGAGGACGAGGACGAGGCATTCCCCGTTTGCCCTCTATGGAACGCATCAGCGCGGTCTCTTCGCCGCATACGAAAGCGCCGGCGCCCAGGTAGATTTCGAGACCGAAATCAAATCCCGTGCCGAGAATATTCTCTCCCAGAAGCCCGGCCTCAACCGCCTTGTCTATCGCCATTTGAAGACGTTTAACAGCCAGTGGATATTCGGCCCTGACGTATATATAACCATTGTGGGAGCCGATGGCTTTGGCACCTATAATCATTCCTTCGATAACTGAATGCGGGTCCGCCTCCATCACTGACCTGTCCATAAACGCCCCGGGGTCTCCTTCATCTCCGTTGCAGAGCATAAACTTGACGTCCGACTGAACTTTCGAGGCGAATTCCCATTTCAAACCGGTAGGAAATCCAGCGCCTCCTCTCCCCCTCAATCCCGAACTTTTCACAACGTTTATTATCTCTTCGGGGGTCATATGTATCAGGGCTTTTGCGGCGGCCTGGTAACCGTCTCTTGCTATATATTCCTCGATATTCTCGGGATCCATAAGTCCTATGTTTCGCAGCACCCTCAGCTCCTGGAGATTGAAAAACGGCATGTCGGACCAGGGGGGAAGGGCGTAGTCCAGCAGGGGCTTTCCTTCAATGAAATGTTCCGTCACGATCTTCCGCATCTTTTCAGCATTAAGGTCACAGTATTTGATCGTTTCGCCGCCTGTTTCTTCGACCGTGGCAATCGGCTCCCTGCCGCAGAGTCCGGCGCAGCCGGAAGAAGCGACAAGTATATTTTGGATACTGTTTTTTGCGATCTCATCCATCAGCGCATCCATAACTTCCCTTGCCCCTGCCGCAATCCCGCAGGTCCCCATATGCACAGTCACCTTTGTCCTGTATCCGCCTTCACGCAAGGTGAATTCCTCTTTATACTTCTGTTTGATCTTCAGTAGATCATCGGTCGTCAGCCTTGACATCTCAGCCCTCCTTTTCCACTGTCTCTTCAATCTCTTCCGGAGGTCCTGGCTCTACAAATGCCGGGGCGTATCGCCCAAGAATTTTCAGCGCCTTTTTCGGAGTCATTGATCCGAATGTCTCCTGGTCAACAACCATCACGGGCGCCAGGCCGCAGGCCCCCAGGCACCGCACGCCTTCGAGGGAGAATTTTTTGTCTCCGGTGGTATCACCTATATCTATATGTAACGCGTCTTTTATCTTCCCCAGCACTCCTTCAATACCTCTTACGTAACACGCCGTACCGAGACATACCCTGATATTATGGTCACCCCTCGGCTTCATTGTAAAAAATGAATAAAAAGATACAACACTGTGCACTTCCGCGGGGGGTATATTCAGGCCCCGGCCGATCCTCTTCTGTACAGCAGGCGGGAGAAACCCCACAATTTCCTGGGCACGCTGAAGAACGGGTATCAGCGCCCCGGGTTTGTCTCTATATTCATGGACTGCCCTGTCAAGTTCAGCCGCCATTGCAGGCGGGAACTCTTCATCGACCTTCGCTTCTTCGGATTTTTCGCCCTCTAGCCATTGAACGGCCCTCCGGGTAACATCCAGCAGCACGGCAGGGGTAAAAGGCTTGGGAACATAGTCGATGATCCCGAGTCCAAGCGCCTCTTTTATAGTGTCCTGGGACGGGTAACCGGTAATGATCACGATCCCGGTCGAAGGCCTGTTTTTTCTGATCCACCTGATGAGGGTTATACCGTCGACCTCCGGCATCTTAAGGTCTGTAAAGACAAGGTTGTAGCCGTTCTGCTCGATTTTAAGAAGGGCTTCCCTGCCACCAAGCGCTCCCTCAACATTATATCCTTCGCCCTCCAGCACCCTCCTGGCGCTCTTTATAACGACGATCTCGTCGTCAACAATTAAGATCTTCGGCCCTGCTGCCATAAAATCCTCCTGTATGATCTCTAAATTTTTAACGGTTCGATGCGTGCCAGCCAGAGAAGCCAGCCCTCGCTCAGGTTGTCACGGATAAGAGCGCTCATTGCCGTATTTGCCTCATGGTTGAGTTTCACGACCCTGCCCGTCATCGGAGAAACGAGTTCTTCGGTCTGCCCGCCGCCCGAGATTATCTTTGCAAACGGTTCACCCGCCGTAATTACTTTGATGTCCGGCAGGAGATCGATATACATCAGCTGGCCAGCCAGCAGCCAGTATCTTACATCGCAGCCTATTTCCCACATCCCGCCTTCTACCGGCCTGGCCCATGTCCCCTCCTTGTAGTATATGACGGCGTTTTCCGTCCCCCTGAGCGGTACGATCTCATTCCTGAACTCATCAATAAACGCCTGCCGCAGAATCCAGCCCCTGTTGTCGAAGACCTTTTTCGCGACGTTCATCATAAACTCCGGGGTAAAAGGTTTTTCGATGAACTCGAATGCGCCGAGCCTTACGGATTCTTTTGCGTCCTCTACAGTGGGATAGCCCGTTATAATTACAACATCCAGTTCGGGCTGGACTTTTTTTGTCTCTTTCAGGACAGTGATTCCGTTTACATCAGGCAGTCTTATGTCTGAGATCAGCAGATCGAATTCTTCCTCGGAGACTTTTTTTATCGCATCTTCACCCTTATCGGTAGTTATAATATTAAAGCCTTCGGCGCCGAGGATTCTTTTGCAACTCAAAGTTACAACAGGGTCGTCGTCAAGTACTAATATCTTCCCTTTTTTTTCCATGATGGCCTCCAGTATTTTTAATTAAAACCCTGCATGGCAATAGCCCGAAAATGCCCTGCTAAAATCTTCCAAAATAAGACGATAAATATCACTATTTTTATACATGGGTTCCTTCCACAACAGCAAAGACATCCAGCATGTAATCAAAGGACTTTACCGGGGATTACCGCTTCTTCTGCTCAAATGCGTTGCGAACAGCCGAAACAAGCGCGTCCGGGGTAAAAGGCTTTTCGATATAATCGAAAGCCCCGAGCTTGATCGCTTTCACGGCAGTGTCGACTGTCTGATATCCCGTTATAATGATAACCTCGATCCCGGGCCATTCTTCCTTGATCTTTCCGAGCACCTCTATGCCGTCCATATCCGGCATCTTCAGGTCGGTAAGAACAAGATCAAACTCCTCTTCTTCGATCATCCTTAAGCCGTCAAACCCATTCCGGGCCATCTTCACTTCATAGCCTTCGGGTGTGAGCGCCCGGCTGCAGCTTGTCCTTACGATGTCTTCATCGTCGATTACCAGGACTTTACCTTTAGTCATGACTTATATTCCCTGTATACGGGCAACCGGATAAAAAAACTGCTCCCTTCACCAAGTTTGCTTTTAACAAAAATACTCCCTCCATGTTCCTTGATAATGCCGTGGCTGACAGCAAGACCCAGCCCCGTGCCTTTACCAACAGGTTTTGTAGTAAAAAACGGCTCGAACAACTTCTCGATATCTTCTTCTCTTATGCCAGAGCCTGTATCACTGAATTCGATTTCTACAAATTCCTTGCCCTCATCCTCTATGGTCCTGCTGGTGATTGTTATCGTCCCCTTTCCATCGAATGCATCGGCGGCGTTCATAATCATGTTAAGAAAGACCTGCTGAAGCTGAGAAGGGTCCGCCTTTACCGGCGGGAGAGATTCGTCAAAGTTTATGATCAGCTTGATATTGAAGAAATCCGCCTTGTTACGCACTATATTCAGCGAGCTGCTTAATGCGTCGTTGACGTTGATCAGGGTTTTTTCGGCCGCCGACGCCCTGGCAAAGCCGAGGAGACCTTTTATGATATTCGAGCACCGGTTTGCCTGGTCTATTATTACGTCTATATCCTCCCTGTCCTCAGAACCTTCAGGGAATTTTTTCCGCAGGAGATGGCCGAAGGTCACAATGCCTGTCAGCGGGCTGTTTATCTCATGCGCCACTCCGGCAGCCATTCTTCCAAGAGAGGCCAGCTTTTCTGAATGTATGAGCTGCGCCTGCGCTTTCTGCATGGCTTCGGTCTTTTCCATCACCTTTTTCTCAAGTGTATGTCCCCACTCGACAAGCTCATCCTTGGCCTTCTTCAGGTCGAGGGTCATGGCATTAAACGCCTTCGCCAGATCACCCATTTCGTCCCTGGTATTTATAGTCACCTGATAATCGAGGTCGCCGGCGGCTACTCTCTCCATCCCCTGGGCAAGAAGGCTTACGGGGGTTGAGACGAACTTCCAGAGAATTGTACACAGCACAACGGAGATAACAAACAGGAAGACAAGCACATATATGATCATAGCTATGCCCTGCTGTTTAATGCTCTTGTCAAGAAGCGCCAGTGAAAGGTTTGCCTCAACAAGGCCGAGGACTTTCTGGTCCTTTGGATGAAAATGGCAGGTCGAGGTATAGCAGGCCGGTTCATTGTAAATAGGCTGTACGATATTCAGCACCCTATAATCTTTTTCCTTTTTTATGGACCAGGTTTTGGTATCTTTCGGATGTTCATCCTCTGTATGACAGCCGGTACATACAGGAGAGGTCTTATCCAGTATAGTCCCTATGTCTTTTTTGTTCGATGAATAAGTGATCCTTCCCTGCCTGTTGAATATCCTTATATTTAACACGCCCTCTTCCGAGCCGATCGCTTCAATCGTCTGTTGTATTATAAGTTTCTGATAGGCAAGCATGCCGTAACGTGTGCTTTTCCTTACATACTCCACAAAAGAATAGCCATATTTCACCGAGCCTTCGATGAGCGCATTCTCCTGGTATCTGAAGAGAAAATACCAGAATATAAGGCTGCCTGCAATCATCAATGTCCCGATTGTAATAATCAGTTTTCCCGTTAATGAATGTAAAGATTTCTTGACAAGCATTACTAAAGAAATTTATAACATTATCGGATAATTAATGCAAGATAAAAACCTAAATCTACAACTTTAATTTTTTTCTTGACTTCTTTGCGCTATTTAGCTATAAATTAAAGCGTAATGACTGGATCATATTTGCCTACGGAATATTTGCCGATATTGATTTTTCTTATGATTGCCTTAGCTTTTGGGCTTGGCGCCCTGTTACTGGGCGAGGCTTTCAGAATGAAAAGGCCTTATGCCGAGAAGCTGATGCCATATGAGTCCGGCAATCTCCCCGTGGGCGAACCGCGCCAGAGGTTTTCGATCCGGTTTTATATTATCGCCATGCTTTTTGTTGTATTTGATGTAGAGGCTGTTTTCCTGTATCCCTGGGCCGTAGTCTTTGATGAAATAGGGTTATTTGCTTTCATCGAAATGGTTATTTTTATAATAATATTGCTTGTCGGATATATATACGCATGGAAAAAGGAGGCGTTTGTTTGGGACTAATTACGACGGATACCACTGGCAATCAGCTTGTTGAGGTTGAAGAGGGTACGGTGATCATGGCTCCGAACATCATCATAACCTCCATGGACAAACTGATCAACTGGAGCAGACGTTCATCCCTGTGGCCCATGACATTCGGCCTTGCCTGCTGCGCGATAGAGATGATGGCGACTTACGCAAGCCACAATGACCTGGACAGGATGGGAATTATCCCCAGGGGCTCCCCAAGGCAGTCCGATTTCATGTTTGTCGCCGGCACTGTCACAAAAAAAATGGCGCAGATAGTCAGAAGAGTTTATGACCAGATGCCCGAACCACGATATGTTATCTCCGTCGGCAGCTGCGCCAGCAGCGGCGGTATATTTAATACATACAGCACGGTACAGGGTTGTGACAGCATTCTTCCCGTTGATGTATATATCCCCGGCTGTCCTCCAAGGCCCGAGGCATTTATTGACGGGATAATAAAACTTCAGGAAAAGATAAAGCACGAGCATTTCAGGTGGAGCAGGTGGAGATGAACTCCAGGCTGGCGGCCCCCGGTTCTCTTTGAGACAGGCTGCAATTACAAACTATTAACTGCTTGAATTTAGTTAGCTGCATACATGGAACCTTTAGAGATAGTAGAAAAGATAAAAGAGATATTTCCTGCTGAACTCCTTGATACCAAGGAATTCAGGGGACAGGTGTCGATCACCCTCGGCAAATCCCGAATTCTCGAAATCTGTGGATATCTGCGTGATAAACCCGATCTGCATTTCGATTACCTTGTTGATCTATGCGGAATGGATTATCTCGGCAAAAAAGAGGTGAGGTTCGAAGTCGTCTATAATCTCTATTCAATGAAACACCGCCACCGCATACGGCTGAAAGCCGAAGTATCCGGGGATGGTCCGGCCATAGATTCCGTTACACCCGTCTGGAGGGGCGCGGACTGGCATGAAAGAGAGGTCTATGACATGTTCGGGATCGTATTTAACGGACATCCCGACCTCCGCAGGGTGCTGATGCCGGAAAACTGGGAAGGACATCCATTAAGAAAGGACTATCCTCTCAAGGGGCCTGAAAAAGAATGGCAGGGATTCATCGAAGTCCTTGACAAGGCGGAGAGGTTCAGGGAGTTTGAATGGCATGATTAACAGAAGCAACCCGGAAGAAGAGATAAAAAACAATTAACCATGGAACATATCGAAGACATAGAAAAGCCGTTCAGGACTCAGGAATTGACTATCAGCATGGGGCCGCAGCATCCGGCCACGCACGGAGTGCTCAGGCTTGTGCTTAACCTCTCAGGAGAGAATGTCGTAAAATGCACACCATATGTCGGGTACCTCCACAGGGGGATTGAGAAGCTCGGCGAAAACAGGACGTATTTTTCCGCGCTCCCGCTGAGCGACCGGCTTGATTATATAGCCTCGATGAACAATAATGTCGGATACGTAAACGCGGTAGAAAAACTCTTCGGCATCGAAGTTCCCGAAAGGGCCAAATTCATAAGGACCATGGTGGCGGAGATGGGAAGAATTTCGAGTCATATCGTATGGCTCGGCACACATATCCTGGACATCGGAGCCACAACACCGTTCCTGCATTCCATGGCGCAGAGGGAACGGTTGCTGGATCTTTTCGAAATTTTATGCGGGGCGAGGCTTACAGTGAGCTATCCGAGAATAGGCGGCGTCCGCAATGACGTTTCACAGGAGTTCCTCGACAAGCTTTATGAGTTCGTCCTGGAGTTCCCTTCAAATATGGATAACTATGAAACCCTTGTTACAGAAAACAGGATATGGAAGCACCGGACTGTCGGCATAGGCGTTATATCCGCTGAAGAAGCGATCAACTGGGGACTGACAGGCGGCACGCTCAGGGGTTCGGGTGTCGATTACGACGTAAGGAAGTACGCGCCGTATGACGCCTATGACAAGGTTGAATTCGACATCCCTGTCGGCAAAAACGGCGACTGTTACGACAGGTATCTCGTCAGGGTCGGCGAGCTGAGACAGGCAAACCGGATAATTAAACAGTGCATAGAAAACCTCCCCGCCGGGCCTATAATGTCGGATGTCCCGAAATTGACCCTTCCCCCGAAGGATATGGTTATGAAGGACATGGAACACCTCATACACCAGTTCATATTGATAACAAAAGGCCCCTCCGTACCAGAGGGCGAGGTATATATGGGAACGGAAGCTCCGAAAGGTGAACTTGGGTTTTATTTTGTCAGTGACGGCACAGGCAAACCCTACAGGATGAGGGTAAGGGCGCCCTCTTTTGTTCACGCATCCGTACTGCCGAGATTATGCGAGGGCGGCCTCGTTGCCGATGTAATCGCAAACATCGGAACAATAGACATTGTCCTGGGTGAATGTGACAGATAAATGGATAACGAGGCGGAAAAAGAAGTGAATTTATGCTGAGTGAAGCGGCCATAAAGGAAATTGAGGCAATAAGGGCCAAATATCCCACCGCCCGGGCGGCCCTTCTTCCGGCTATATATGTCGCCCAGAGGGAGTTCGGGTGGCTGTCTCCGGAGGCCTATGAGGCTGTCTCGGACATACTCGGCATCCCGAAGGCGATTGCCAGGGGCGTTGCGACATTCTACGCTATGTACAGGCATAGACCGATGGGACGAAATGTTGTTCAGCTCTGCACAAATGTCTCATGCATGATACTGGGCGCGGAAAAACTCGTGGATTTCCTGAAAAACAGGTACTCACTGGAACCCGGCGGAACAGACCCTGACGGAAGATTTTCACTGGTGATCATGGAATGTATCGGCGCATGCGGAACCGCTCCGGCGATGCTTGTGAATGAGGACTTCTATGAAAATCTCACCGAAAAATACATAGAAGAGATACTAGGGAAATACAAATAAAAAACATGGAAAAGGTGCTTTTAAAAAACATAGATAACCCCGATTCAGCCGATATAGGCGAATACCGAAAGGCTGGAGGATATCGGAGTCTTCCGAAGGCCCTTGAGCTGGAACCGAAAGCCATTATCGAGGAAGTGAAGAAGGCCGGACTGAGAGGGCGCGGAGGAGCGGGATTCCCAGTTGCGATGAAATGGACATTCGCCTCGTCGGACCCCAAGTTTCCCAAGTACCTCCTCTGCAACGCGGACGAAGGGGAACCCGGCACGTTTAAAGACCGGCCGATACTCGAGAAAAACCCCCATCTACTTATAGAGGGCATGATCATCTCGGGTTATACCCTTAAAGCGGAATACGGTTATATCTATCTAAGAGGTGAATATCCGGAGGCAAAACATATATTGGACAAGGCGATCGCCCAGGCTTATGAAAACGGGTTTCTTGGCGAAAAAATCGCTGGAAAAGATGTCAGGTTCCATCTCGCGGTCCATCAGGGCGCGGGGGCGTATATCTGCGGCGAGGAGACGGCCCTGATCGAATCACTCGAGGGCGACAGGGGGCAGCCGAGAATCAAGCCGCCATTCCCGGTCAATGTCGGAGCATTCTCGATGCCGACGGTCGTAAACAATGTCGAGACCCTTTCGAATCTGCCGTACATAATCGAGATCGGCGGTGAGGCATACTCAAAGATAGGCAGTCCCGACTGTCCGGGCCCGAAACTTTATTGTGTCAGCGGACATATTGAGAAGCCGGGTGTCTACGAACTACCGATGGGCACAATCCTCAAAGATATAATTTATACACACTGCGGCGGAATCAAAGGCGGCGGGAAGCTGAAAGCGGTCATTCCCGGCGGTATTTCAACGCCTGTACTGCCGCCGGACAAATTAGACTGTCCGATGGATTTTGTCAATATGCCGAAGCATGGAAGCATGCTCGGTTCCGGCGCTGTTATTGTTATGGATGAAAGCGTATGCCTCGTCAAGGTTTGTTACAGGGCGTTGAAGTTTTTCGAGCATGAATCCTGCGGGAAATGCACCCCCTGTCGTGAAGGCACCGGATGGCTCAGGAGTATCCTCGGAAGGATAGAAGACGGCAGCGGCGTTGACGGCGACATAGAACTTCTGCTGTCGGTCTCGGGCAACATCATGGGCAAAACATTCTGCCCGCTCGGCGACGGTGCGGCGTCCGTGGTGCAGAACTTCATTAAACATTTCAGACCTGAATTTGAAGATCATATAAAAAACGCAGGGTGTTCCCTGAAGAATTAAAGGGTTATCATGATAACGGTAAACATAAACGGTAAAGATATAAAACTCGAAAAGGCGGTCACGGTGCTTGAGGCTGCAAGGTCCGCGGGGATCAAGATACCGACACTCTGTTATCATGAACAGCTTGAGAAATACGGCGGCTGCAGACTCTGTCTTGTAGAGGTCGAGAAGATGCCGCGACTCCAGACCGCCTGCACGCTTATATCGGCTGACGGGATGGTGATCAGGACAGAGACCGAGCAACTGGCCGAGGTCCGCAGGGGTATCCTCGAATTTCTACTCATCAATCATCCACTGGACTGTCCTTACTGCGACAAGGCGGGCGAATGTGAACTCCAGGACCTTGTGGAGAAATACGGGACGGCCAAGGGGAGATACATGGAGAAGAAGAGAACTGTCCCCGAAAGCCTGGAAGATCCGGTAATTGTCCGGAATATGGGGAGATGCATCGCCTGCACACGGTGTGTGAGAATGTGTGAGGGTGTCCAGGGCGCATCGGCCATCGCAGTCATAAACAGGGGCGGGCATTCGCATATCGAGCCCTTTTCGGGAGGCAGGTATGACTGTGAATACTGCGGCAACTGCGTCTCCGTATGCCCTGTCGGAGCGATCATGTCCAGGCTGCACAGACACAGCTACAGGCCCTGGCAGGTAAAGGAGAATATCGAGACGGTATGTCCTTACTGCGGGGTTGGCTGCACGGTTATCCTGCAGGTCCGCGATGACGTCATAAAACGGGTTGTTCCCAGGATTGGTTCTGTTGTCAACAACGGGATGCTATGTTCCAGGGGCAGATTCGGTTATGAATTCGTTGGCAACAGAGAGAGGCTTACATCACCGCTGATAAAAAAGAACGGCGTGTTTGAAGAAGCCACATGGGAAGAGGCAATCAGCCTTGTCGCCAACAGGCTGAAAGAGGCCAGGGACGGATACGGCGGCGCGGCTGTGGCCGGAATCGCATCGCCAAGATGCACCAACGAGGATAATTTCATCTTCCAGAAATTCATGAGGGTCGTCCTCGGGACGAATAACATAGACAGCTCGGCGCGGACAGGGTATGCCGGCGCGCAGAGTTTTATCGAAAATATATCCGGACAGGGCGCAACCGCAAATATCATAGCAGGCCTTTCGAATTCCGATGTTGTCCTGGTGACCGGCGGAGATCCCACAACGGTAAACCCGATACTCGGCCTGCAGATCAGGTCCTGCGCCGGAAAAGGCGGCAATATCCTTACAGTTGGCCATGTCAGGGGTCTTAGGCATTTCAACCCGGCGGAACTGAGACCCGCGCTATTTACCGAGACCCTCCTGCTTGAGGGAATACTCCACTCACTTAAAAACACAAAGGAATTACCCGGCTCGAACCCGAAGTTTGAAGCGAAGATACGCGAACTCAATATTTCGCCCGAAGATATCATAAAGACATGCGGGGTTTCAGAGGAAGATTTCAACGGATTCCTCAAAAAACTCTCTGGGGCCGCCAATCCCGCCATAGTGATCGGGAAAGAATTGATCCAGAGCATAGGG
Source organism: Nitrospirota bacterium (assembly GCA_024275975.1). Taxonomy (GTDB): domain Bacteria; phylum Nitrospirota; class Thermodesulfovibrionia; order Thermodesulfovibrionales; family UBA6898; genus JAJRYC01. Next base: position 39,131 of record JAJRYC010000063.1, read on the forward strand.
AGCAGCTACAAGTTATTTCTGGTCCTGGCGATAAATTATCTTATCAACGGCAGGGTCTATCTGCTTTCCGAACGCGCGAACGAACAGGGTCTTATTGATATGGGCTGCACGCCCGACTCGCTGCCCGGATGCAGGCCGGTCGCCTATGCTGAATTCAGGAGAAGATATGAGACGGCATGGAAGACCACAATCCCGGACAAGCCCGGCCTTTCGATCTTTGAGATGATGGATTCGGCTGGAAGCGGGGCGCTGAAAGCCATGTATATAATGGGGGAAAACCCTTTGTTTAATCTTCCGGAATCTCATGCCTCGGAGGCCGCCCTGAAGAATCTTGACTTCCTGGTTGTGCAGGATATCTTCCTCACAGAGACAGGAAAACTTGCCGATGTCGTACTTCCCTCCCTGGGCTGGTCGGAAAAAGAAGGAACATTCACAAATATGGAGCGGAGGATTCAACGCCTGAGGAAGGCCGTGTACAGAGACGGGATGGAAGACTGGAAGATACTATCCGAGGTCGCAAAAAATATGGGCGTGAAGTTTAACTACGCAGACGCTGAAGAGATTTTCAATGAAATCAGCAGGGTCTCGCCACTTCACAGGGACCTGACATACAATGAAATAGAAAAAGGGAACGCCTTATATCCTTACAAAGGCGAGCCTCTCCGGGGCGTCATGGAAGACATAGTAAGCCATAAAGGCGACAGACTGGATGCCGGTGACAAACTTTATCTCGGACTGGAAAGGCCTTTGTTCCACTCAGGCACCCTGAGCACAAAGGCCTCCGCGCTTCTACACATCTACCCCGAGGCGGTCGCAACAATCAGTCCGTCAACCGCAGAGAAGTTCTCCCTGAAGCCCGGAGATAAAGTCAGGGTAACCACAGGCGCCGGTTCGCTTTCACTCCCCGTCGCTGTTGATGATGCTGTCCACGGCTCGCTGGTTATGATCACAAACAACTTCGAGGGAAAAGGGGCATTCGCATTAATAAAGTATATTGCCGACCCGGTCACGAAAGCCCCTGTGATTGAAGGTATTGAAGTGCATTTAGAAAAGGACGGAACAGTTTAATGGAGAAATTTTTTGAGACTATTGTCGCCCCGGGGGCTGTAGATTTCATGCTGTATATAGGAGTAATTCTGCTCAAGGTAATCGTCGTGGTCGTCATAGCACTTCTGCATGTAGCCTTCGCCACTTATTTCGAGCGCAAGGTGATGGCCCGCATGCAGCTAAGAATCGGCCCCAGGGAAGTCGGCCCCTTCGGTCTCCTCCAGCCTTTCGCGGACGGCATCAAATTGTTCTTCAAGGAAGATATTATACCGGCCAACGCGGATAAACCGATATTTTATCTTGCGCCGATCATCTTTTTTGCCTCCGCCCTCACTTCATTGTCCGTGCTGCCTTTTTTTAGCGGTTTTGTCGTGGCCGATATAAACATAGGGCTGCTCTTCCTCCTTGCGATGTCTTCCCTTGGGGCATACGGCATCATGATGGCAGGATGGGCATCCGACTCGAAATTCGCGTTCCTCGGCGGGCTCAGGTCGGCCTCGCAGATTATCAGCTACGAGATAGCGATAGGACTCAGCCTCGTCGGCGTCATAATCATGGCGGGCTCCCTTAACCTTTCCGATATTGTAATAGCACAGCATAATTACCCGACCGGCATGTTCGCGATACCCCAGTTCCTGGGTTTTGCTGTATTTCTTGTTGCAGCATTGGCGGAAACCAACAGGCTCCCGTTTGACCTTCCAGAGGCTGAAAGCGAACTTGTAGCGGGCTATTTCACCGAATACAGCGGATTCCGCTTTGCGATGTTCTTCCTCGGGGAATATACAGGGATGTTAATTATGTCCTCGATCGCTACATTGTGTTTTCTGGGCGGCTGGACTATCCCGGCCTTCATCACGAATTTCCTGCCGTTCCTGTCTTACGTGCCGGGTATTGTCTGGTTCCTGGCCAAAGTATATTTCCTTATGTTCTGCTATTACTGGGTAAGATCGACTTTCCCGAGATACAGATACGACCAGCTTATGGCGATCGGCTGGAAGGTCCTCATCCCCCTGGCGCTTGCTAATATAGTATTAACCGGCCTTGTGAAATCCTTGAGTAAGGGACTGCAATGAAAAAGGAAGTTTTTTTAAAGAGTATATCGTTTATAGATCTGATAAAGGGGCTGGCGTTCACCCTGAAGACATTTCTCTTCACCAAACCTGTCACAAGGCGCTACCCCAACAAGGTTAAAATATACGCCCAACCGGGCTTCAGGGGGCTTCACGCGCTGGCCAAAGATGAAGATGGCAGGATGAAATGTGTTGGATGCGGCCTCTGCGGGGCATACTGCCCTTCACAGTGTATTCATATCTATACTACTGAAGGCGAGGACCATAAAAAAGTTGTCGACAGATACGAAGTGGATGTCCTCAGGTGCATCTTCTGTGGTTTTTGTGTCGAGGCCTGTCCGTTCGGCGCCATTACACTGACCGAACACTATGAATACTCGGCCTATAAGAAGGAAGATTTTTACATGACAAAGGAAAAACTCCTCGATAACTGGGATAAATATATGTCTGGAGAGAAAGGTCGAAGGTATTTCCTGGATTTCTGGCGTCCGAAATCAGAGGATTTCACCGGGTATAAGGGGCAGGCCATGTTCAGCAAAACAAAGCCAAAGGAAAAGGAACAGGTATGATACAACAACTATTCTTCGCGTACTTTTCGGCTGCGATAATCCTTCTTTCGGTCCTTGTCATTACGAGAAGGAACCCCGTCCACAGCGTTATGTGGATGCTCCTTCTATTTTTCCATTTAGCCGGACTTTATCTATTCCTCGGCGCTGAATTCATAGCTGCCATTCAGGTAATCGTCTACGCGGGAGCGATACTCGTGCTCTTTCTCTTCGTCGTGCTGCTCCTTAACCTTAGAGAGGAACTGAAAACGAACAGGTTTATCACTTCATGGCCCGTCAGTTTAATTATCTGCGCCGGAATACTTCTGCTTATCATCAGCTCCCTCAGGGACTTTCTACTGGGTCCAATCGGAAAATATTCAGTTGAATACCTGAGAAAGGAAACCAACACAGTAGCGCTGGGAAAGGTTTTATACACCGAATTTCTTTTACCGTTCGAGATAGCATCCCTCGTGCTGCTTGTCGCCATCATCGGCGCGATCGTACTTGCCAAGAGAAGGGTAAAGAGTCACTGAAAGGTATATTTAATGCAAAACATGGATAACATAAGATTGGAGAGTGAGGAATGGTCCCTTTAGACTGGTATCTTATATTGAGCGCAACAGTCTTCATGATCGGGGTCTTCGGGTTCCTGACGAGGAGGAACATAATAATTATGTTCCTGTCGATTGAACTGATGCTGAACGCGGTCAATATCAGCCTGCTGTCTTTCAGCCACTACATGCAGGACATGAGGGGGCAGATACTTGCCTTCTTCGTTATAGCCGTGGCGGCGGCGGAAGCCGCGATAGGGCTCGCGATAATCATAGCGCTATTCAAAAACAAGGCCACTGTTCATGTGGACGAAATGAACGAGATGAAGGGATGAGGAGCGGGAGATGAACAATTATCTTTTAGTACCTCTGTTGCCGCTTGCGGCGTTTTTGATCAATATCCTGCTGGGAAGGAACATACTCAGGGAGAAGGCTCACTGGGTCTCAATCTTCGCGGTGGTCGGCTCATGGATAGTCTCGGTGATGATTCTGCTGGATGTTCTGGACGGGAAAACCCTGGACGAGGACGTCTACGCATGGATAATCTCCGGCACATTCAAGGTCTCCGTCGGGGTGCTTATCGACCAGCTCACGGCGGTTATGCTTATCGTCGTAACAACCTGCAGTATGCTTATCCATATATACTCTGTCGGCTATATGCACGGGGACAAAGGCTATTACAGGTTCTTCGCCTATCTAAGCCTTTTCACTTTTTGCATGCTCATGCTTGTAATGTCCAACAACTTCCTTCAGCTATACTTTGGATGGGAGGGGGTGGGTCTCTGCTCATACTTCCTCATAGGATTTTATTTCAATAAAAAATCGGCGTCCGATGCCGGCAAAAAGGCATTTATAGTCAACCGGTTCGGGGACTTCGGCTTCGGACTCGGGATAATAATTATATTCCTGACGTTCGGGTCCGTTTACTACGGGCCGGTCTTCAGTCAGGCCGGCAGATTCGCGGAACAGACAGTAAATTTTCTGGGGTATGACGTCCACCTCATGACGCTGATAGCGCTCCTCCTTTTCTGCGGGGCGATAGGAAAATCAGCGCAGATGCCCCTTCATGTATGGCTTCCAGACGCCATGGAGGGCCCGACTCCGGTCAGCGCCCTCATCCATGCCGCCACCATGGTTACAGCCGGTGTATTTCTGATTGCACGGTGCAGCCCGATATTCAACCTTTCCGAGGTGGCAATGGTGCTGGTGGCCTTAACAGGCGCCATAACATCCCTTTTTGCAGCCTCGATCGCCCTTGTACAGAAAGACATAAAACGGATTATCGCCTATTCCACCATAAGCCAGCTGGGGTATATGTTCCTTGCGTGCGGAGTCGGGGCGTATACAGCCGGTGTATTCCATCTTTACACCCATGCCTTTTTCAAGGCGCTCCTCTTCCTCTGCGCCGGCAGTGTGATGCATGCCATGTCGGGAGAACTCAATATACAGAAAATGGGCGGGCTGAAAAAATATATGCCGGTGACATACTGGACCATGCTCTTTGCATCCCTGAGCATCTCCGGGGTCCCCGGGTTTGCAGGCTTCTTCAGCAAGGACGAGATACTCTGGCTTGCATATGCGGGGACAAATCCAGTGGGTAAATTAGTATGGGCGATCGGGACAATCGTCGCGTTCATGACCGCGTTCTATTCATTCAGGCTTATATTCCTCACCTTCCATGGTGAGTTCAGGGGCACGGAGGAGCAGAAGCACCATCTCCACGAGTCACCAAAGAGCATGACCATACCGCTCATACTGCTCTGCGCAGGGGCTGTCGGCGCCGGATGGGTCGGCATCCCGCATCTACTTGGAGGCGGGGCTCATTTTACCGAATTCATGAAACCCCTCTTCGGCCATCCAGAGACCGTCGGCACACATGAGGAAGAAGGTATGCTCATGATGATATCCGTAATCGCGGGATTCTCGGGTATCGGGCTTGCGGCATTATTCTATCTCAAGAGGACGGACATCCCCCTGAAACTCGGACAACAGTTCAGTTCTGTTTACAGGGTGCTTTTTAATAAGTATTATGTGGATGAGCTTTACAGTTTTATAATCGTAAGACCGGCGATATGGACAGGGCGGAACATACTGGCGGGCATTACCGATGCAAAAATTATCGAGTCCGTAGTCAACGGAGTTCCGAATGCTATCGGCGGATTCAGCAGGGCGCTCAGAAAGATACAGACAGGAGTTCTGCATCACTATGCGGCAGTCATGGCGCTTGGACTATTAATCATTTTAGCGGTTATGCTTTTGGGGTGATTCTACAGTGGAAAAGACAATAATAAATAATCTGGGATTCCCGGTGCTCAGCACACTGATATTCCTGCCTATAGCCGGCGCGGTCTTTCTGCTCTTTGTAAACAGGAGCCGGGGGACTGTTATCAAAGGGGTCAGTCTTGTCATCAGCCTGATAACGTTCATACTTTCAATACCCCTCTTTGTAAAATTCGACAGGACAACTCACCTGATGCAGTTTGTCGAGAGGCATGAATGGATTCCGGTCTGGAACATCAACTATCACCTGGGAATCGACGGTATAAGTATTCTCTTTGTGCTTCTGTCAACACTCATTACGATTCTCTGCGTTCTCATCTCATGGAACTCCATCAAGATGAAGACCAAGGAGTTTTACATATCCTTACTCGTCATAGAAGGCGCCATGATAGGGGTCTTCTGCTCGCTTGACTTCATGCTCTTCTATCTCTTCTGGGAGGCGATGCTGATCCCGATGTACCTCCTTATTGGCGTTTGGGGAGGTCCTAACAGGATTTACGCCGCGACAAAGTTTTTCCTCTATACTCTCGTGGGCAGCGTGCTGATGCTGGTCGGAATAATCGTCCTCTATCTTTATTCGGGCGGGACATTCGATATCCTCGAACTCATGACAAAGACATACCCATACAATATGCAGCTCTGGCTTTTCTGGGCATTTTTCGCGGCCTTCGCGGTCAAGGTCCCGATGTTCCCTGTTCATACATGGCTTCCCGACGCGCACACGGAAGCGCCGACGGCGGGCAGCGTAATACTTGCCGCCGTGCTTATAAAAATGGGGGCTTACGGTTTCCTCCGGTTCTCCCTGCCGCTGTTCCCGGAGGCGTCAAAGGCGATGACACCCGCAATGCTTGTCCTTTCCGTCATAGCCATCATATACGGCGCTGTCATCTGTCTGGCGCAGACAGACATGAAACGCCTGATCGCCTACAGCTCGGTAAGTCATATGGGCTTTGTGACCCTGGGAATATTCTCGCTTAACACACAGGGGATGGAAGGCGGCATACTGCAGATGATAAACCATGGAATCATCACAGGCGCCCTCTTTCTGAGTGTCGGGATGATATATGACAGGACACATACAAGGCAGATAGCCGATTACGGCGGTGTTGCATCCGTAATGCCGCTTTATGCAGCCGCATTTATGATATTCACACTCGCATCGATCGGTCTGCCCGCCACTAACGGGTTCATCGGCGAGTTCCTGATAATCCTCGGCGGCTTTGCCGCGAAACAGTGGGCGGGAGTACTTGCAGCAACTGGAATTATCATTGGCGCGGGCTATATGCTGTGGCTTTATCAGCGGGTCTTCTTCATGCAGATAAACCCGAAGGTGGCGGAACTGAAAGACATTAACGCGCGGGAGATAGTCACGCTTCTTCCGATGGTGCTGCTTATATTCTGGATAGGCCTGTACCCGAACACTTTTCTCGGCTTTATGCACGAGTCCGTGCGCCACCTGCTCGAACGTATAAATGAAGGCAGCGGACAGGAGATCGCCGCCGCAAAAAATATTATGGAGATTCTGAAGTGAGTAATATGGGGGGTTTTTAATGCCTGAATTTGTTATGCCTGACTTGCAGCCTATAATGCCTGAGATTGCATTGACCTGTCTGGCGCTTGCGGTCCTTCTCGCCGATCTTTTTATTAAGAGAAAAGAGGTGATAGCGCTTCTGAGCATACTAAGCGTTGGAATAGCCGCGTGCCTGATGGGCGATTCTCTCGGGGTTACATTTAACGGCATGTTCATATCCGACGGATACAGTATCTTCTTTAAGCTCATATTTTTCCTTAACGTTATACTCACCGTCCTGATCTCCGTTAAATACCTTGTGATCGAAAAAGTGAATTTCGGGGAATATTACGTCCTGATACTCTTCTCCACCATCGGCATGATGATCATGGCGTCAGCGGGTGACCTGGTGGTCCTTTTCCTGGGACTCGAGCTTATGGCGTTGAGCACCTATATACTCGCCGGATTCATCAGGTACGACGTCAAATCAAACGAGGCGTCAGTAAAGTACTTCCTGCTCGGTGCATTCGCGTCAGCCTTTCTGCTTTACGGGATAGCCATGATATACGGCCTTACAGGCACAACGAACATTCAGGCAATAGCTGATTATATAGGCAGGAACGGCCTTGCGGGCAATCCCGTCCTGATGGTCTCGATGATCTTCTTTGTGATCGCTTTTTCGTTCAAGATCGCCGCGGTCCCGTTCCATATGTGGGCTCCGGACACATATGAAGGTGCGCCCACATCTATTACGGCATTCATGTCAATCGGCCCCAAGGCAGCCGGGTTTGCAGTCCTCGGGAGGGTCTTTCTTACGGCATTCGGTTCTGTCAGGGTAGAATGGGCGGCAATCCTGATCCCGATAGCGATATTAACAATGGGCGTCGGTAACATAGTGCCATATCCCAGACGAATATTAAGAGGATGCTGGCGTATTCTTCCATAGCACATGCCGGCTACATACTGATCGGTATAATTACGGGTACTCTCCAGGGCACCGCGGGAGTACTGACATATCTTTTGATATATGCGTTTATGAACATGGGCGCATTCGCTGTAATCATAATGATGAGATCGGAAGACTTCAGGGGCGATAAGATAACGGATTACCAGGGACTCGCTAAAACGCATCCCCTGGCCGCCGCGCTTATGCTGGTATTCATGTTCTCGCTCACGGGAATTCCACCGACAGCTGGGTTCTGGGGCAAATTTTATATCTTTATGGCCGCGGTAAACGCCGGATACACATGGCTCGTCGTAGTCGCCCTTATATTCAGCGTGATATCCGCATACTTCTACCTCAGGATAGTGATCTACATGTACATGAAAGAGCCGAAGGAGACGGTCAGACTCACCACATCCCCTACCCTGGGACTCGCCCTTGCCATAACACTGGCGGCGGTCCTCATCATCGGTGTATTCCCTGACAGGGTAATAGAGTTCGCTCGCATCGCCTTAAACGGGTTTTAAGACAGAACAGCGGCTGTTATCCACTTCAAATCCGGATTACTTGTGAGCATACTATTATTTGCAAACCCAAATGGCATATTGTCAAAACAAATAAGAATCTAATTGAGAATAAAAAAACAACCGAATGCGGGACAGGCACCTCCTGCCCACATTCGGTTGAATACTTTGTTATACTTTTTCTGTTTTTTGTTCTTTAATAACCAGTCCCGCCATGGAACAGATCATCAAAAAATATTTCAACTCTTTACCGTGGTATTTTACTCAATAGGGACTCAGATGTAACCAGGTCTCTCACGCCATGGGCATGGTTTTCTTTATACTTGTTATTACTGCACCAATTACTAAAATTATCAATATCTAAAGTATCACATGTTTTCTTGACGTCCCATGTAACCTGTAATGGTGAACAATGGTTATTGTTCCATACAGTTCCAGTCGTGGAACCAGTATACACTACCGTGGGATCACTGTGACTGATTGGTGATTCGGAAAATTTCGCTTCACCATTTTTCCGCAAAACATAAACCTGGGCCGCGACTTTTAATTGAGGATTGGAACAGATAGTTGTTAAACACGCGTTTAATCCGCCACCAAGCGGTTCTACTCCCGGGGTATTGATATCACACGTAGTATACACCCAGTGAATTTCTATGGTATCTCCGGCCTCTATACCCTCGCACCCGTTGTACTCAGCATGTTTTTCTGAAAGACGTCCGGCTGCGGGCTCCTGACAGGCCCAACCTGAATGGCTGCCGTCTTCCACAAACGTTGAATACGCCGCGGATTTATGCTCCGCGTTTCGATGAAAATGGATGTTACAAAGATTCATATCCTTAATTGAAGGCGCCTCTTCAAATGTCACGGAATTGCTTCCAGCCAGGTTGTCTATGTCCCTCGGTGATTGCGGTCCCGCGCCAATACATTGATTTTCCTCTTCAGGGGCATGATGTTTATTTTCTCCGGCGTACAAATTACCGGCTAATGCTATGCTAACCAACAGAACCAATACTAAAGATCTCATAGTAAAACTCCTTTCCAATAAAATTATTTAAAAAAATTAAAATAGTAAAAGCTGGACCGGTAAATCACAAAAAAGTTTCATTTTGTCATAATAATCTGATACCTCCTTTTTAAATAGGTATCCGGGACTCAGTGTCCGGGGTCAAAAGCTTCACTACATGTAATAATCAGGTTTAATCCGACGGAGGGTTTGGCTTTACCAAGTTATAACATAATTATGTTTAATATATCACATCACGTTTTTCCTGAAAATTAAAAAAAATTAATACACGAATAAAGCCGATTTATCATTGATGAAAACCGAGGTCCTTCAGGATTATCCATAGGTTGTATTTTCAGCATTTATCACCTGATTCATCATGGTCATTCCCGGTCCTTTGAGCGTGAATCCGGTCTTTCAGGTAAGTTCCGGATGCCGGATTAAAGACTTCGGGCATGACAAAAACAACAAACAGCTATCTACAAACAGACTCTAAATAAAAGATAGATGAATTTTTCCGAATTATTTAGTAATATTAATAAGGAAATCAATCAATGCATGACAAAGCTCACATAAGCGCAAAGACACCCGAGGCAACAAAACCTAACACTGTTCAGACACGAAAGAGTGAGTTTAATAGCCCTGTTACTTCACCTATAGACTACATCTTATCCCTTCAGCAAACCATTGGCAATCAGGCAGTTCAGCGATTAATCAGAAACACCCCCATCCCAGGGACTTCGATTGTCGGACAAATACAGTCTAAGCTAAAAATCGGTCAGCCCAATGATGTATATGAGAAGGAGGCTGACCGTATAGCGGATCAGGTAATGCGGATGCCCGGGCCTGCTGTACAGTTAAAACCCGGCTGACCATTTGCACAAGCTCCCTCGTGCGGGGAGGAAGAACTTGTTCAAACAAAACCTCTTACACAAAGCATTAATCCATTGGTCCAAAAACAGGCTGAGGAAGAAGAGGAGGGAGAAACCCTCCAGACCAAGCAGGTTTCCGTCCAGGCTCTTGAAATCACCGACAGTATTGAATCCCGTATTCAAGCCATCAGAGGGGGTGGACAGCCTCTGCCTGAGTCTGCTCGTGAATACTTCCAGCCGAGATTTGGATACGACCTTAGCCGGGTGAGGGTGCATACAGACAAGGATGCCGTACAGATGAGCAGAGAGTTAAACGCTCACGCCTTTACCCATGGAAGAAATATCCATTTCGGGGCAGGTCAGTATTCGCCGGATACGAAAACTGGACGCCACCTGCTGGCTCATGAAATCACCCACGTGATCCAACAACAAAACCATGCACCTTTCAGCATCCAGCGCCGGGTCACTGTGGAAGATCATACAGCGGAGATCCACTGCGACGAATCACCCAGGCACCGGAAATGGGAAGAGGTCAGAGATCATATCGAGCGGATTTCCACCAACGATACCTTCACTGTGAACAATACCGGGAATATGGTGACAGGGAGTGCTGATATCTGCAATAGGCCGCGACCGGATACACCCGTGGGAGAAGCTTGTCTTCGGGACCTGCACTGCCTGCCGGCTCCAACCGAAGATGATAAATGGAAAATCCGTATTACCGATGATGAGTGGCCTCATACCAACTTTGAGCAGCGTCGGGTCTGGATCATGTCCAGTTGCTCACCCTTTGCCCTTGGTGCATGGGGCGGCGGTGCATCTGCCGGACAGCGGTTAGACCTGCCGAACTGGCGGGTTCTGGCCCACGAACTCTGCGGTCATGGTTGGCTTCAGGAAAGAGGGGAACATCCACCTTTTATCCGCATCTTCCGGGGTGGGAAGCAGATTGCCAGACCTGAGCATGACCCCACAGTGGAGATCGAAAATCAGATTGCGAGCGAAGTAGACACGCGGGAAGGCCGACGAACCAGACCCAGGGGACTGTTTCGTTCACCGCATCACGGTGAGTCGTTGGCACGAATCACCCTCGCTTCCTATAGGACCAATACCTCTCACGTTCATTCGCACATGTTCGACGATATCCTAACCATACGGAGATTTATGGATAACGGCAGCGTGCTCGTAGATATCATCGGACATGCGGATCATCCGGGCACTGACGCATACAACATAACACTCTCGGAACAACGTGCGGAAAACGCTCGCCGTGCTATCGTAGCCGGCAACACAGATCGCGCCCGCAGAATTCGCGCTGTGAAAGGGAGAGGCGAAAGCGAATGCCCTCCTGTGCCGGTAGACAGTCAAGGGACGCCCGAGTGCCGCAAGGTGGACGTCTACCTCTTTCCCATGGAAGGAGGTAGCGAGGACTATACATACACTGGCTTTGACGATGTGAAGATATTTTTTCAATATACTCCGGGCAGCATCCTCACACCTGTAGTCTTTCTCGATGTCGAACGCAGAGTGGAAGCTCTCAATGGTGTTGATGATGTTAGTCGCAGTAATTCTGGAAGTACTTCGTACGTTGAAATCGACCTCGACCTGCCGAACATGAGCTTTTGGACGGTCAGGTTCAGACTCTCCAGAGAACTGAGCACCCTTCCCAACACCCCCCCGGGCATGCTCGAAAGCATGCGGCGCATCCTGTTCGGACTTTGGATTGAAGCACAGTTTCGACCGTAAATACCAGGGAAAGCTCCCCTATATCTACTGTGCGGCGTTGCTGTAAAGTAAGGAATTGTCCTGAAACTAAGCGGGTATTTATTTTAACCCAAGCTGGGGAATTAAGTTGAAACTAACTGGATATTCAAGCTGAAACTCGACACTACTCTCGGAATTTGGTCTGTCGATGCAAGAAAACAACAGCTCACCGATTATCCCCTCTCAAGGCATCCCTTGAAGCTCTATCCACAAGAGTAAAAAGCCTGTCTATTTCATCTTTTTGATTCGATACCTGATGTCCACGCACTTTAACAAATATACAATTCAACTGATCGGTCATTCTATAAAAATCCTGATACAACTCATAATTGTTGAGGCGCCTATTTTTCTTTGAACGATAATCATTTTGCTCAAACCGCTCACGTCTTCCCTGTAACCCCATGATGTTTTGAGAATCTGTATACACAATCACCTTTCTCCCCAATGCTTGAATATCGCTTAGCGCCCATAATAAAGTCTGCAATTCCAATTTCGTTGAAGAGGTATGCTCAAATCGCCTCACTTTCACGCGCGTCATCAACGAATCCAACGAAAGCCCATGTTCAGACACAGCGAGGTAAGCCCCATATCCGATATTTGACTGAGTATTCACACTTCCATCCGTAAGAAGCATCAGTTCATCCATAAAAATATAACTTTATTTGATAAAACACTAAAATTGAATTACGCCGAAGATCCAAGCTTCCCGCTACTAACTGCGCCATTTCTTTTGGCTTCATTATTTCAACCAGTACTTATATAGTTTTTCTGCATATTACCAGATTTGGCGTGCAAAGTAAAAAAATTTCCTGTTATTTATGCTGTTATCATGAATAAAAAAGTAGGGTCTTGAATCGTAAAGAAATGGCCCTGACCTACCTTTGCCACTGCCTTAATATCTTCTTATCAGTTCGCATTCTATCCTCAGTGGCCTCACCATGACGAATTTTTACTGCTGAAGGGCTTTTGTTTAAACCAGCCTGCCCCCACTCTGTTCTATATTTAAGTTTTGACACCAATTCTCACATGCATATGGCCATTGCAACTGCAACTTCATTCGGATTACCAGGGCTTGGATCTTTTCATCAGGTTTTCAAGGATACTTTTTTGCTCCTTTGCACCGTATTCTTTTAGAATCCTTCGTACCTCCCGATTTACAGCGATTCCAAGAGCAGTAATTCCATGCTGGCTAACTGCATTTGGATCTGCCCCCCTCTCCAGCAGGAGCTCGACAACCCCTGCCAGGCCAGACCCGGCTGCAACTATTAGAGGCGTAATGCCCGTTTTATCGGCAGTGTTTACATTAGCACCAGCATCGATTAGAAACTGAACATCGTCAGTCTGTATATTCTTACGACATACCATATGTAGAAGCGTTACTCCCGATCTATCGGCCGCATTGATGTCTGTGCCTCTCTCCAGAAGCAATCTTAATATGTCCATATCACCCTTCCTGCCAGCGTGCAGAAGGGCCGTCCTCTCCTGCTGATCCCTGGCATTGAGATCAGCTCCATGCTCCAACAACTTAATAGTGAGAGCCTTTTTGCCCGATCCCGCTGTAATCATCAAAGTGGTTGTTCCCTCGGCACTCTGGACATTGATATCCGCTCCCTTGGCAATCAACAAGTCAATAATTTCAGGATCGCCTTTTCGACAGGCCTTAATAAATGCGGTGTCCCCTCGGCTGTCGCGGGCATCGACTTCAGCACCATTCTTCAGAAGCATCCTCGCCATTTCATAATAAATGTCCCCTCTTGCCATCATTAATGCTGTCATCCCGTTTTCCATTGTAGCGTTTGTGTCGGCTCCATGCTTTATCAGGAACTTTGCCAGATCGAAGTGCCCCCCTTCACATGCACTGATGAGGGGTGTTCGTCCATACCTACCCTTGCTGTTTATGTCAACGCCGGACCGGAGAAGCTCTTTCACCGGCTCGATATGACCCTTAGCCACCGCACTGTGAATAGCTGCGCTCTTGTTTTGGCTACTGAGGGCATCTCCTTTTTGCAGCATTGCGCGAACAACCCCAAGTTTGTCATGACCTGCAGCTACTGATAAAGCCGTATTTCCTTTTTTATCTCTGGCATTGATATCTGTTCCTTGCTCTATCAGTATATTAACAATATCCTCATGTCCTCCTTGAGCTGCGTACATTAACGCCGTTTTAGCCGCGCTGTTTCGTATGCTGGTGTCGGCACCGTTATCAATGAGAAATTTGACTACATCATTATGGCCGTAAAAACAGGAAACCATGAGAGCCGTATCGCCCCCCTTATTCGATCTGATGTTTACATCACTACCGCTGCTGAGAAGCTCCTTTACCACCGACAGGTGTCCATAGCGAGCGGCTATTATGAGGGCGGTGTCTCCTCGAATGCTCCCCGTTTCTGTAAACGCGTCCCTAGCGAGAAGAAGCTTGGTTACCTGTTTTTGGTTATACAGTGCGGCGAGCATTAAGGCTGTAAGTCCCTTGGCATTTTTCCGGTTTATGTCCGCTCCAGCATCTAACAACAGTTCGACCATGGGAAAATGCCCGGCTGAGGCAGCCAGCATAAGGGCAGTGGACCCATTAATATCAAAAGCGTTTACATCAACCCCTTTGTCAATCAAAATACTGGCTATCTCCAGGAAGCCACCTTGGGCCGCTTCCATCAGGGTGGTCATTTTGTGTTTCTTTATCTTATGAAGTATCGGCGTGCTGCCGGGAGGAGCAATAGCAAAGTTGAGCTGAACAAATGGGTTACTGAACATGTATCTGTCATTTGGGTCCGCGCCGTTTTCCAGGAGGACTTTCACTGTCTCAAGACTCCCTTTACTGCATGCTTGCAGGAGTGCCGTCTGGCCTTTTGTTTGGTTTCTGGCATTGACGTCGGCGCCATTGAGAATGAGCACTCTGGCGGTTTCCGGACGGTCAATATAGGATCCCCGGATGAGAGCGGTATTTCCGGATTTGTCTATTGCATTGACATCTGCTCCGCGCTCCAGTAGAAGTTTTACGATTTCCGTATGGCCATATGCATTCATCAGGATTGTCCGACCGTTACTCTCCCTGGAATGAATGTTCGCACCGTGTTTCAGCAGGATCTCAACGATTTGCAGTTGACCTTTAGTGCAGGCATGCCAGAGGGGTGTCCGGTGGAACGATTTATCAGCGGCATCGACGTTGGCGCCATGTTTCAAAAGCAGTTTAACCATCTCTGTTTGACCGCTCATTGAAGCCGCCATTAGAGGGGTGAATCCGCCTGGATCAACCTTCGCCCCTCTGCCTAGAAGCAGTTCAGCTAATCCGAGGTAACCTTTAGATGCTGCGGCTGAAAGCGGAGTTGCACCGCTCATTTCCTTTGCATTAACATCAGCGCCCGCATCAAGGAGTCGCTCAACTTCTGCAATCCTGTTCTGATTACAGTCGGCTATTAACTCTCTTGTAATATCTCCGGCATGAACGAGATAGGGCATACTAAAGAAGAAAATTTGCAAAAATAAGACTATTAAGCATCCAAACTTATTGTGCTGAATCTCTTGTATGATTTTCTGTTGTTTATTCATTTCATATACCTAACGTATAGTTTTTCTGCATATTAGCAGACTGGGCATGCAAAGTAAAAAAATTCCCGTTATTTATGCCGTTATTATATTTCTTTAACTGTTACTTAATAATTATGTCGTCTTCTGTTCCTAATGTCTTATCTTTTCCCGTCGAGAGTAACTTGAAAATTGTTTTATCCCCTGAGACTTCATAATGATACGATTGTCCCCACGCGTCTGATGCCCATCTTGATCGAATCGGACTCCGGCTAATCAGCGGTTGAAGATCTCCAGGATAATGTCCTTTTTCTTTTTTATATTTGTTTAACGCATTAACAATATCGTTGCCTTCTTCCATTACGATTCTTGGTTTATTGTATGCCTCTGAATACCAATTTAATAAAACGAATGATCCATAAAATAATATCAGGAAGCATACTGGTATTATCACAAAAAGAAATATAACTCCCCAGATGGCTTCTTTCTTTTCAAATTTTGGGGCTTCGCCCTTTTTGTTGAGTCGAATAATATCAATAATACTCCAAGCTAACGCTATCGGATAAAGAGGTGTAAGGCCCAATAACAGCATCATTATAGCTCGACCGTTTTTACCATAATAAAATTGGCCAAGTCCAGGGAAAATTATCGATAATATTATTACTAGCATTTTTTATTTCTTATATAAGGACGGGCCATGGTGTCAGGTCTTGACATGTGAATTAGTAACATCATTGACAAGTTTTGAAAGTTTTTTGTCGCTTGCCATCTTTTCTTTCAATCTTGCAGATGCCTTGCTTACCGCACTATAATGTATACCACCAAATAGCTTGCCTATCTCCTCATTACTTATTCCCGCGTATCTTTGCATTATATAAATCGCCACTAATCTCGCTAAGTTTCCTTTTCCTCCCCTGCTCCTTACTTCCTTCTCTTCCATATTAAAATTTTTAGCTACCACGTTTACTATATCCCCAGGCAATGCTCTTTTCTCAAACCTCTTTCTCTCCACTATTTCTTGACTTATCTGTTTGCCTTCTAAATATTCCATTATTTTTTCCTTGAACTCATCCCTCCCTAACACTACCTGCCCTAAAAGATCTTTTAATGGGCTTTCTATATTCACAATTAAACCTTCTTCTATATATTTCCTGTACTGTTGCTCTGCTTTCCTTCTTTTTTGACCAAATTTCGAAAGCACCCATGAGTACTCCACCCAGTTGTCATCTTTCCCTTTCCCCATATACCCACGATAACTGCTCCACCTATATTGTTCCGGGTTCTCTACCATACTTGCCCTTACTGGGTTTAAATGTACATATCTGCTTAACGGTATTAAATATGCATCCTTGTCTACTATTATCGCTTTATATCTGCCCTGAAATAAATGTCCTGATCTCTTATGTCTCCTGTTGAAATATATTGTGTATCTGCTGTTTATTCCATGCATTACTTTAAGAAGATTCCCTTTCGGTGTTTCAAGGATCAGGTGATAGTGGTTGTCCATTAGGACATAGCTGTGTAGAAGTATTCCAAGTCGGTCATGATAATCTTTGAGGATATTGAGAAAAGTTATTCTGTCTGTATTGTCTTTAAAAATATTGCTTCTCTCATTCCCCCGGCTTGTTATGTGATACAGTGCTCCGGGATATTCCACTCTTAAAGGTATTCCCATGAAGAAAGTTTATATGACTACCTTTGCTTTGTCAAATATCAAGACCTGACACCATTCCTAACCGGATATGACTGCCTTTTTGCCGTACCACAACCCATCCATCGCGGCGTAAAGCTTTAACGACTTGGTCATAATTCAAACTCGGGACTTTCGTCATACAGTGACTTCAAGAACCCGTGCTTCTGGATTAAATTCAATATCGTCTTCGATTGGCTCAAGATACAATTCAATAGCTTCTCGAATGTTGCTTAGTGCTTCTTCCTGTGTATCACCTTCACTAATACAACCTGGAAGTGACGGAACAATAGCCGTAAATCCTCCTTCGTCACTTGGTTCTAAAATTACTTTAAGTTTCATTTTTTATCCTCCAACTCGTAATAATTTCCTATTTATTAAATTAAAGAGCAACTTATGCTTATTGAATTTAAATTATACCAGATAAAAAAAGAATTAACAGCGATTTTCGCAACGCGGATAGATTATAAGATAAAAGAAAGTAAGCAGCCAATCACCAAGGCAAAAACCTTTTAATTGCAATGAGTTAAGCAGATCATATCAATGCAGAGAGGTTAGAATCTTATATCGTATGA
>JAJRYC010000064.1 GCA_024275975.1 Nitrospirota bacterium
TCATACGATATAAGATTCTAACCTCTCTGCATTGATATGATCTGCTTAACTCATTGCAATTAAAAGGTTTTTGCCTTGGTGATTGGCTGCTTACTTTCTTTTATCTTATAATCTATCCGCGTTGCGAAAATCGCTGTTTAAAGGATAAGTTTCGGCTTAATTATACAAAATTAGCTATAAGAAGCTGAAATAGCTTTGTAACTCAATAAGATTAGAAACCTTATTTACGCAATGTCCAAAAAAGAGAAGACAATAAAAAATTCAGGATCAGACCGGAACTCTAAGTGGGTCTTGACATGAAATTAGAAGTAAATTAGTAGTAAATGAAGTACTATTGAGCCATAACTGCATGTAAATAAAAAGATTTTACTAATAATACTTAGTAGAAAAAATAAGTAATATTGTTGTTTATAGGGCGTTACCGGCTCATATTTTTATTTGATGAATATGTATTGCAGCAAAATTGCCATGTTAGTTTAAAAGATAGAATATTTATTGTTTTCAGGGAGTTGGCAGCTCAGGTTTTTATTTGATGGTTATTTGACAGGCGGGCTGCTGTGACACCTAATATACGAGCCAGCTGGGGCCATGCAGACTTGTTATCGCTATATCATTACCTGGAGAGCATCGATGAACATTTTACTAATTAATCAATCTGACTATACTTACCCCTCTTCCCTGAAGAAATACCTCTCCGACAATGCACCGGAGACAATTACAGCCATCGGCAATCCCGATATCCTGCAAAACAATAGCCTTGCCATTTTCAGCTCAAATAAATGTCCCGGCAAAATTATTCTGAAAACATGTGACATGATGCGCCAACTACAAGATTCGGACATTACGGTTATCAGTGGTTTCCATTCACCAATAGAGCGTGAATGCCTGAATATCTTATTACGGGGAAAGCCATCTGTTGTTATTTGCCCTGCCAGAAGTATTGAAAATATGCGGATTAAGCCGGAATACAAAAGGCCACTTGAAGAAGGGCGGCTGCTTTTTCTGTCTCCCTTTGATGTACAACAAAATCGCATATCATCAGGCCAGGCCGATAAACACAATCAATTTGCAGCGGCCATTTCAGAAGAACTCTTTGTCCCTTACGCGGAACCCGACAGTAAAACAGAGACGCTCTGCAAAAAGTGGATTGAGCAAGGCAAGACAGTAAGAACCTTTGATAATGAATACACTAAAAATCTTTTTAAATTGGGCGCCAAGCCCACCAGTACATGCAAGATGTCATCATGAAAATGGGCATATAATTCCGGAGGTATAATTATCACGAATAATTGGTCTATTTTCGGGTATTAAATCAATCAGGCAACGGAACAACGCGCAGAGACTCATTGACAAGAGTATCGCAATGGGAATTAATAGCTAGGGAAAGTAATTGATACAGGAAGAACTCAAAAAAATCATTGAATGAATTGAGTAAATTCTACGATCTCACGCCTGAGGAGATAGAGATTGTGGAGGGATTCAAGTTAATGTAAGTGCTCAGGGATATTGTGATATAATTATTTTATAATTTGTTAATTAGAATTTATGGAGGTTAGCGGATGCTATCAACAAAGAAAAAATCCGAGTTTATCACCTTCCCTCTCAGCATTTTTGAAACTGCTGATACAAAGGAAGATCTTGAGGATTGGCTTTTATCACAAAATCCTGACTTTTTAAAAAGAATGAGGAAAACCAGAAGAGATGATATTGAGGGCAAGGGTAATGGAAACAATAAACGAATCAATATAGAATTAATTCTGACCTGATAGTGGTGGCTGGGGAGAGAGGATTCGAACCCCTATAAGCAGAACCAGAATCTGCCGTCTTGCCATTGGACGACTCCCCAAAATTCAATAGTTTCAGACAATTAAAACACTTATGAATATATCATAAACCATCAAAATCCGTCAAAATTCACCTGAAATTTAACCAAAAACAGAAGCGGTAAGCGGGTTTGCGCGGGCCGGGAAATACCTAATTCAGATATTCTCCGATGATCTCCACAGCCCTGTCGACCGCCCCGGCGTTTTTAATAAATAATGCCCTTGCCTTTTCCCCGGATATCTTTTTCTTCCGGGGGTCAAGTAGCAGTTCTTCTATTTTTCTCCCCAGACCGGCGGCCTCGACTTCAAACGCTGCCCCTTCTTTGTAGAATTCACCGATAAACGGAAAATTCTCCATATGCGGACCGCAGACAATCGGCTTTCCCCAGTATGCCGGCTCCAGAGGGTTCTGTCCGCCGAACCCGGCGAAACTTTTGCCGATAACCGCTATGTCCGCGATTCCATAAACAGATGATAATTCACCTACGCTGTCGAGCAGGACCACCAGGTTTTCCGAAGTCCAGGTCTGTTTATTCCCGTTTGCGAATTCCGAGCGTTTTACATATGATATGCCTTTTGTCCTGAGCATGTCTTCGACTTCCTTGAACCTTTCAGGGTGCCTCGGGGCTAATATGAGTTTCAGCCCGGGAAATCTGTCCAGGTTTTCCATGCAGGCCGACAGGATTATCTCTTCCTCACCGCGGTGGGTGCTCCCGGCGACTATTACCGGCCCTTTTATGTCTTCGGCCCAGGAGGGTGTTCCACCGGGCATATCCATATCGTATTTGAAGTTGCCGGTTATAATGATTTTTCCCCTGTCAGCGCCTATTGATTCCAGCCTGTCCGCGTCCAGCAGACTCTGCATCCCGAATATTTTTACGTACGAAAAGACCTTTTTCATGAAAAAGGAGATTCTCCTGTATCTTTTCGCGGATTTTTCGGATATCCTGCCGTTCAGGATGATGACCGGCACCCTGTTTTCAGCCATAACCCTGAAGATGTTCGGCCAGAGTTCGGTCTCGATTGCTATGAATATCTTCGGCCTTACCCTCTTGAGACATCTTTTCAGTATGAAGGTGATATCGAACGGCAGATATATTACTTCTGTCCCTTCGGGCACCTTGTCCACGGCAACCCTCCGGCCCGTATCGGTAATTGTCGAAAGGACGACCGGAAACCAGGGATATTTCGCCCTGAGTTTTTTTATCAGGGGGATGGAGGCGTTCACTTCGCCGACCGAGACGGCATGTATCCATATGGCTGAATCGGCTTCGGGAATACTCCCAAGCTTCTCATTTAACCATTTATGCCGCAGGTCTTTCGGCCTTTTAAAGTATTGCGGCTGGAATAAGACGATGATCGCCAGTATATATAGCAGGCTATAAATAATAAACATTTTTCGGTCGTTAGTATAAAAGTTTAATTATATCTTATCTCCGCCCGGTTTTTCAGGCCCGGTGCGCGCATTCACTTTTCACTTCCAGCCATTTCAACAACCATCTCCGCGACCCTTTCCGAGGCCCGCTTCCCCGAGAACATTTCTCTGATATTATCATAAGCCTTCAGCATATTCTCTTTATATTCCTTATTGAGCAGGATCTCCCTGAGCTCATCATTTATGTTTTGATGGGTGACGTCTGACTGGAGCAGTTCCTTTACCACTTCCCTGCCGGATAGTATATTAACAAGGGAGATATGCCTGATCCTGACGATCAGTTTGCCGATCCAGAAGGTCAGAGGAAAGAGTTTATAAATGACCACCATCGGCACCCCGAGCAGAGCAGCCTGTAACGAAGCTGTGCCGGATGCGATTACCGCCAGATCCGAGGCAGCCAGGACTTTAAGGGACTCGCCTTTATTTATCACGACACCCTCCTGTTTCAGCCTGTCGATGATATGGCTGTACTGCTGAACATCCGTGTTTGGAGCTAAAGGGACGAAGAGCTGAAAATTTCTGAAGCTTTGGCTGAATTCTCTTGCTGTTTCCAGTAGAACGGGCAGAAGCCTGTTGAGTTCATGGGGCCTGCTGCCGGGCAACAGCGAAAGCAGGGGCCTGTCTTCCTCCATTCCCAATTCCTTCCTGATCTCCCTTTTGTCGTTACTGGTGTCCTGTATCTCGTCAAAGACAGGGTGTCCTACAAACTCACAGTCAAGGCCGGAATTCCTGTAAATCTCTTCTTCAAAAGGCAGAACCACCGCCATCCTGTCGACTAATGCGGCAATCTTCTTTACCCGTCCTTTCCTCCATGCCCATACCTGGGGGCTTACATAATAGAGGACTTTAATATTGTGTTTTTTTGCCTCCCGGGCGAGTTTCAGGTTAAAGTCAGGATAGTCTATCAGTACGAGCACATCAGGTTTATGCCTCTCCAGTGCCCCGGTTGCCTTCCTGAATGTCTCTCTGATGGCGTTTATGGAGGAGACAGCTTCCGCGATCCCGAATGCGCTGGCAATGCCTGAAATCAGCTCAACGCCTGCCTCTTTCATCCGTTCGCCGCCGATGCCGATCAGATGCAGATGATGCAGTCTTTTTTTCAGGGACTCGGCCAGCAGCGCGCCATATAGCTCGCCGGAGGTCTCTCCCGTAACAATCATGACCGTCTCAGCCATTATTGATTATATCCACTATCTCCTTTATGGACGTTTCTTCCAGCTCCGGGTAGATGGGCAGGGAAAGAACCTTCTCAGCAGCCTCTTCCGCCACGGGAAAGTCTCCCTTTTTATATCCCAGAAAGCCAACCGCTTCCTGAAGGTGCAGGGGTATGGGATAATAAACAACAGAGGAGATACTGCTGTCGCGTAAACGCTTCTGTATCTCGTCCCTTTTCGCACTCCTGATCGTATACTGGTGATAGACATGGGTTATGCCGGTTCTGTCGGCAGGCTTTAATATTTCATCTGAAATCAGTTCATTATATAAGGCGGCCTTCTGTCTTCTCTTTGCGTTGTATGTATCGATGCGTTTGAATTTCACTAAAAGCATCCCTGCCTGTATCTCATCCAGCCGGCTGTTGAATCCGATGCTTTCATGTCTGTAGGCCTGCCTTGAGCCGTGGTTTCTCAGGCTTCTTATCCGGTCATCGACCGATGGGTCGTTTACTATTATCATTCCCCCGTCACCGAACGCCCCGAGGTTTTTGCTCGGATAAAAACTGTAGCAGCCCGCGTCACCGAAGCTCCCTGTCTTTTTTTCGTCTATGGCTGCTCCGAACGACTGCGCGCAGTCTTCAATTATTCTCAGGTTGTATTTTTGGGCTATATCGGCAATCTTCACCATATCCGCCGGATGACCGAAGATATGCACCGGCAGTATCGCCCTGGTCTTTTCGGTTATCTTCTCCTCGATCTTTGTGGGGTCTATGTTCATGGTGTCATGCTCTATGTCCGCGAATACCGGTGTTGCTCCGGTATATAAAATCGCTTCTGCGGTTGCGAAAAAAGTGAAGGGGGTTGTTATCACCTCGTCGCCCTTGCCTATGCCCAGGGCTTGCAGGGCAAGATGAAGGGCGTCTGTTCCCGAAGCCACCCCCGCAGCGGCAGGCACCCCGTGATATTCGGCAATGTTTTTTTCGAGTTCCCGGACCCTCGGCCCAAGTATATATTGTGAACTATCAAGAATCCCCGAGAGCATCTCGAAGATCTCGTCTTTTATCTCTTCAAACTGCTTCTTAATGTCGATCATTGGAATCATATTAAAGTATCTCCGTCCGGAAAATTTTCCTGAATCAGGAATGCAGGATTTTTGTTATTCTGAGAACAACATCCAGCGCATCCACCGCCTCGACGCCCGAGACCCTGGGTTTTTTCCTGTCTTTTACGCAATAAATAAAATCTTTCAACTCCTCTTTCAAGGGCTCTTTTGTTTCAGGTTTTATAACATCAGAGGATATTTTAGCGCCGTTTTTGTAATGGCGGCTGACCTCCTGTCGCTGATAGTCAACCACAATGCGGGCGTCTTTCTGAAACACCTTCAGTGTCCGCTGTTTTCTGGAAGAAAGCCTGCTTGCCGTCATCAGGGCGTTGCATCCGTTTTCGAATTCAATCCAGACCTTTGCGGCGTCTATTTTTTCGGACAGAACGGTCTCCCCGACCGCCTTTATGTCCTTTATACCTGATTTCACTATGCTTAATATTATATCGATATCGTGTATCATCAGGTCCAGTGTGACGTCAACGTCGGTCCCCCGTCCAAGAAACGGGGAGAGGCGTTCCGACTCCAGAAATTTCGGCTCCCTTATCATCTCCGCGGCTGCAATAATACCCTGATTGTACCTTTCCAGGTGCCCGACCTGCAGAACCAGTCCGTTCTTTTCCGCCTCTGCAACAATCTCTCCGGCCTCTTCCAGATTTTCGGTTATCGGTTTTTCTATCAGAATATCCTTGCCGGCCCTGAGACACTCCATGGCAATACTGTGGTGTGTTGTTGTCGGGGTCACGATGCAGAGCGCATCGCATATTCCGATCATGTCGGCATAGCCTGAAAAGGACCTGCATCCGTAAGTCCCTGCGGTCTCTTCCGATCTTCTGTTGTCTGTGTCGGCAACAGCAACCAGTTCCGCACCTTCGATTTCCGCTAAGATTCTTGCATGATGCTGGCCGAGGTAGCCGACACCTATAACACCGATGCGTATAGGCATATCTTCTCCTGATTTGAACTTAGATGATATTTTGCACTATCGGACGCTTTTTCAGCAAGGATACAGCCGGTTTCCGGTACGTAACTATTCATGTGATTCCCTATGGCCGGATATGTTAAAATTCAATTTAATCTTTTGATATGGAGAGGGAAGATGATTAAAGAGGCGATTAACCTGCTGGTCAGCGGCATCAATTTGTCGGAGTCGGAAATGGCTGAGTGTATGAAAGAGATAATGGAGGGCAGGGCCACGGAAGCGCAGATAGGCTCTTTTCTGACAGCACTCAGAATTAAGGGGGAGACGATCGAGGAGATAACGGGGGCCGCCAGAATAATGAGGGAGAAGGCGTCCACTATAAAGGCCCCTGAAGGCGTCCTGGATACATGCGGCACAGGTGGAGATATGTCGCATACTTTTAACATATCGACGGCCACCGCCATAGTTGTGGCCGCGGCAGGCGTTCCCGTGGCTAAGCACGGCAACCGGGCGGTCTCGAGCCAGTCCGGGAGCGCGGATGTCCTTGAAGCTCTCGGCATAAAAATAGACCTTACGCCGGAGAAAGTGGAGAGGTGTATCTTCGACACAGGGTTCGGTTTTCTGTTCGCTCCCATGTTTCACCCCGCCATGAAATATGCTGTCGGGCCGAGACGCGAGATGGGAATAAGGACCATCTTCAACATACTCGGGCCATTAACTAATCCCGCGGGCGCAAAAAGACAGATTTTAGGGGTCTTCTCCAGCAGGCTTACACAGACATTGGCCGCGGTGCTGGGCAATCTCGGCGCCGAGGACGCGATGGTGGTGCATGGGGAAGACGGCCTTGATGAGATCACCATTACCAACGGGACAAAGGTATCGAGATTCAGGAATGGAAAAGTCGAAGATATGTATCTGTCTCCCGAAGACTTCGGACTCGGCCGTGGAAAGAAGGAAGACCTGCTGGGGGGCGATAGGGAAGAAAACGCGAATATCATCCTCCGGATTTTCAATGGAGAAAAAGGCCATAAGCGGGACATTGTCCTGATAAACGCCGCCGCCGGCATCGCGGTCTCCGGAAAGGCGCCTGATCTTGGAACGGCCTTTGAGATGGCCAGGGACTCGCTCGATTCCGGTAGGGCACTAAAAAAACTTGAAGAGATAAAAGCCGCCTCGCTTTCATTATAATGGACCCGAAGGTCGGATAAGAGCGGGCGGATAGCACCGGGGTGAATTAAAATTCAGGGGCCGTTATTAACGGCCCCTCTGAAACAGTCCGGATCAGTGTCCGCGTTCTTCTTCCATTTCCTCATAGCCTGTAACCATGGCCTTTATATGCGCGGTGACGGTATGTCCGAGCGTTGCCAGATAAACATGAACGAAGATGAACGAGGTGAAGAACAGAAAGAGAAAGACATGGACCGTATCGACTATCTTTATGCCGCCGGCAAGGTTGATCCAGTCCGCAAACAGCTTCATATCCCATAGAAACAGGCCGGTGATCATCTGCAGGGGAATCAACAGCAACATTATGGCAAGATACGCCATCTGCTGCATCGGATTAAACTTGTTGTCCGGAGTAGCGTGATGGGGATTGGGGTCTCCCATGAAGATTCCATATCCATAGTATCTGGCCTGTTTAACGCATCCCGTAATAAACTTCCTGAAATTCAGCGGAGGGAGATATATCCTTATTTTCCCTGTAACTATATAAAACACAAGCCATAGGAAGAAGTTGAATATCAGGATGAACCCGAAGAAGTTGTGAACATCAACGGCGGTCCTGAAGTTCATCAGGCCCAGGATTTCACGGTACCTGATCTGGAGCCCTGTAACTATCAGAACAATAAAGCTGACGGCATTAATCCAGTGCCATATTCTGACAGGCAGAGGATGGAGATAGATCTTTTTTATTCTATTCATCTTCTTCCCTCCTTTCTGAGTCGGTTCAATCTCTTCGCTTCCCTCACGGGAGAAGTCAGTATCCTGACGGTAATGTGCGCTACAGGGAGTAATATTCCACCGAAGACCATGAGTATGCCGAGCCAGTCCAGCATCCTGAGCCGGGTGCTTCCGAGAACGTAAAAGTCTTTTATCGAAAGCATGGAGATCATTGAACCAAGCACCTCCGGCTTGGCGTCATAACGGGTTATCCTTCCGTCGGCTTTAACCACCGCGACCGTGACACTACTGAAGAAGTCCGAGTTTGTATTGTGGCAGCTGTAGCATTCCTTGACCGCATTCTTCTTGATCGTCAGTCGATGGGCGTCAATCCCGTTGCTGATATCCATCCGGCCGAGAAATGTTATCCTGGCGTCTGCGCCCTTCCTGTTCAGCTGTTTAACAATGTTCCAGAGTTCAGAAGAGTCGATACCGTCACCGTGGGCGTCCATCCTCCCGGAAAGACCTTCATAATTGATTCCCAGAAGCTCCAGCATCTGTTCCTCTGTAAAGGGCTCACCCGTATTCTGGTCATAGAGTCTCAGGTAGATTCCCTTCTCGGAGTCAGGAGAATGGCATGCAGCGCATGCTACGGCGCTCAGATGAAGAGCAGAGTTGGGGAGCCACTGTTTATGCGCGTCTTCCGCCTCCTTGTGGCAGCCGAGACATGCTTTTCTTATCTTATCCGTCATGGCGGCGGCCTCGACCTCATGTGCGAAATGGCACGCAGAGCAGAGGGGCGCCTTATGTTCACCACTGGTCCTCGCCATGCCGTGAACGCTTTGCGAATAGACCTTGAATGTATTCTCGTGGCATTTTCTGCACGGTACGCCGCTCATGGTGTCATACACGGCTTTTGGTCCTACTGAATGGAACCCGTGGCAGTCCGTGCAGACGGGCGCTTTCAGATTGCCTTCTCTGACCATTGTGGAGTGTATGCTCCGGCTGACGGCTGTGTACTTGTCGGGATGGCATTTTTTGCATGCCACCGACACTGCAATCGAATGTTTGCGGCTGCTGTCGAACTTTTTTAATGGGTGGGACTTCATCGAAAAATCAGTATGACAATCAGAACAGGCATGGCGGTTGTGAACAGAGGCGCTTAATAGTGTCTCGTCAATATAAAGTGACAGCTTCTCTCCATTGTTTAATCTTTTGCTGATTTTTTGTTCGTGGCAGATAAGGCAGTGCTGATTACCGGTTTCGGCGGGTCTCCATTCGGCAATGCGCTTTACGTTGTGAGCGCCATGGCATTTTGTGCATAACGGGGGTGCGTTTATTTTGTTTGTCAGGTAAGCATGGACCGGATTTGCCCTGAGTTTTCTGTCTGTATGGCAGTTTCCGCAGACTTCGGCTGTTTCCAGTTCAAAGGCGCTTCTGCTTGCAAACGCCCGGCCGGGATGAGTCGCCATCGATACTTTCCCGTGGCAGTCGGTACAGCGCAGAAAGGTGTGAGCGGAATTGTTGAAATCATCTGTATAAACGAAAACCGAAAGTCTCTCCCTGTTCATGAATATCTTTTCCAGCCCTTTTGATGTGTGGCAGGTTATACACATCGGGGAGTTTTCCAGGACGGTTGCCTTCCTGGCGCTTGCATACTCCGGAATGGCCAGAAGTAGTGTTATGGCGGCTGTCAACGGCAGAAGAAATATATACAGCAAGCCGAATACCGGGCCGAAAAGAACAAGGGCGAGAGTGCCTTTTTCCACCTTTGTTTCAGAACTCTTAATAATCATTTTCATACCTCCTTTCATTGGATTTTTTAAGAAAACAGCATTTTTATGCCTCCTTTCCCGAAAGATAATTCGCATTCAGGCGGAATATCGCCTGCATCTTAATTAAGCATGTGTATAAAGTCAAAGTTTCTGTCTGCCATTCCGGCAGTCCTTAAGCCGGTCGAAGCGACTCTCGCGAGGACTTACATCGAGAATCCAGTGGTTTCAATGCCTTCTGGATGCCCGAGACCCCCGATCGGAGTCGAGGGCAGGCTTCGGGCATGACAAAAACAAAAAATGGCAATTTATACACAGACTCTAATTTAATCATAACAGGATAAAAATGCTAAAACAATTGGTATAAATTCTTATACGGCATAGGGAAAATATCCTATTACGGATAGAATGTTGAGTAAAAAGCAGGAGGAAACACTGTTGTTAATGTATTTCATATAATACTGGGGCATACGATAAACGGGAGGCGGGCAACTGTTGCAATTATGATACAATTTTCTTTCAAAAGACACACTATCTCTTAGCCCCAGAGGATATCCGAAAGAAAGATTCTTCTCGTATTACGTAACTTTTGGTGAAAATAGAGACTGCGATTCCGGTAATTTCAACCTTTGCGGTCGGGCTCCTCCCGACAAGACGCTTCACTGCTCTGATTTTCAGGCTGTTTGCGTATGCGGGACTGGTAATTTTCAGCTTCCCTGGAGCGTTTCTTGAGCTCTGCAGTAGTCGTAAAGCCCATCACCTTTAGTTCTCGCAATATCTCTTTTCTGGACAATTCTTTCACCATGAAATGTATCAAACAAATACCATGCCGGAATATCACCTGCCTGAATAAAGGTGAGGAGGAAGATGCAGGTTTATTCTACAAGCATCCCCATGCATACTTCATCGATATATTCATGCCCGATTCTTATCTGCTTCCGTCTGATACATTCTTCTTTAAACCCGGCCTTGCTGAATACGTGAAGGGAGCGTTTGTTCGTGGTGAAAATGCAGGCCGTCAGTTTTTTGAACCCGTGTTCCCGCGCCCATCCGATAGCGTAATCTAACATCCCAGTGCCGATTCCGAGCCCCCTGTACGCCTCTATCAGATGCAGCCCCACATTCAGAATGTGGGCTGAGCGTGGTCTGCGTCCATAGTCCGCCTGTATGGCGGCAAGACATCCGATAACGGCATTATTTGCAATCGCGACCAGAAGGAGGTTGTTTTGCCGGTCCATCCCGAGGATATAGTCC
Organism: Nitrospirota bacterium; assembly: GCA_024275975.1. Classification (GTDB taxonomy): domain Bacteria; phylum Nitrospirota; class Thermodesulfovibrionia; order Thermodesulfovibrionales; family UBA6898; genus JAJRYC01. The sequence continues at coordinate 11,344 of JAJRYC010000064.1, forward strand.
CTTGCCGATTCCTCATCCTTGCCGTATTGTTCCATCAGGACATAACTGCGTTCAGGGGAAATAGACCTCACCGTGCTTATTATTGCACCGGCGTCTTCAGGTGCCGCGGGCCTCAAGGTGATTTCCTCGCCGTTTTTAGCCGAAAATTTCAGAACCTCCAGCATGGCAATCCTTTCCCCGTGCTTAAGCCCGGGTAATCCTTTATTGTTTATAATAACAGGGTAATCGAATTGTTTTTTAAGAAATACAGCATATCGATATTTATAATGAATAAGTCTTTTTTGCTATATGCCTTTCTTTTTCAACTTACTACGTAATGATTTCTTTGTCAATCCGTCTGTTTTGTCTGTCTTCCTCCATCCCTGTTGAGTCGCCCGTCGCCCCAAGTGAAAATCGACCCGAAACAGGTTCTTGCCATCGGGTCAACGCATTGACAGGCCCGGCATTAAATTGCTAAAATAATTTCTATTTTTTAAAGAAGGGAGTGATACATGAATGCCCCTAATAAGGGTACGCGAAAATGATTCGCTCGAAAACGCCCTCAAAAGATTCAAAAAACAGTGTGAAAAAGAAGGAACTCTTTCCGAGGTAAAGAAACGGGAGTTCTATGAAAAGCCGAGCGTGAAGAAAAAAAAGAAGGCCATTGCAGCAAGGAAGAAGGCATTGAAAAGAACCAGAATGCCGGTGAGATAAGATGTCACTTTCGCTGCGGATTGATGAGGATTTCAGGAAAGCATTGAAGGAGTCCGATACTGTGAGGAAATCGGTATTGAGACTGGTAAAGGCCTCGGTAAAGAACCGCGAGATAGAAACGGGGCGTACGCTTTCCGATGAAGACATAGTATCAATTTTTTCAACCTTGGCAAAACAGTGCCGCGAATCGATAGAGCAGTTTTCCAAAGGCGGTAGGGACGACCTTGCTGAACA
>JAJRYC010000065.1 GCA_024275975.1 Nitrospirota bacterium
AGGTTCAAGGTTCAAGGTTCAAGGTTCAAGGTTCAAGGTTCAAGGTTCAAGGTTCAAGGTTCAAGGTTCAAGGTTCAAGGTTCAAGGTTCAAGGTTCAAGGTTCAAGGTTCAAGGTTCAAGGTTCAAGGTTCAAGGTTCAACGTTCAGATACAAAAGACGAAAGCCTAAAAAGCAAAGAGTATAGCAACGAAAGTAAGGAGTAAAGGCAAAAGAATAAAAGAAGTTCAACGTTGAACTTCCCCCAAGGTTCAAATATGCTATAATCAGGTCAATATTCGTTAAGATATGGAGGTAAGAAGTCGGGTGTATCCGTTCCCGCCCCTTGATAAAGAACTAAAGAATGCCTGAAAAAAAGCTGTTGCCGACATTTCTGCTCTTATCACTTCAGAGAAAATTAATCTCTTGAAATTAAAAATAGGAAAAATATATTACGCGAATCTGTTTCCGATATATTATATGCTTCTGAAAGAATCCGGTTGTGAGGAATATGAGTTTATCGAGGGCGTACCGTCGGAGTTAAACAGAAAAATACGTGAAGGAGAGATAGACGTCGGTCCCTCTTCATCTATTGAATACCTGCGAAACCGGGAAAAATATTGCCTGATAGAGGACCATTCGGTCAGCTCAAAAGGCCCTGTGGGGAGCATCCTCCTTTTCAGCAGGATGCCGATCGAATCCCTGGACGGACTCACGGTACTCACATCATCACAGTCGGAGACATCGGTCGCTCTGCTCCAGATCATACTCACGAAATTTTACGGTGTTGGCTGCCTATTAAAACCAACAGCTGAACCGCTCGAAAGGGCGATCAAAGCTCATGCCGCCTGTATGTTGATAGGAGATGAAGCGCTTATTGAGGCGCTTAAATGGCCTGAACTGCATATATACGATATCGGCGATCTCTGGTACAGACATACCGGACTTCCCTTCACCTTTGCCCTGTGGATAGCCGGAAAGGACTGGTGCGTGGAGAAGTCCGGAATATTAGAACGGTTCCGGAATGACCTGGACAGGGCGAAAGCCTCCGCCCTGAAGAACCTGAACACTATCGCATCCGTGTCACCTTTAAGGGAACTTATTTCCGAGGAAAAACTTGTATCCTACTGGGAGGGGATTTCTTACGATTTTGGAGATGAACAGAAAAAAGGGTTTGAACTCTTCCGGCAATATTCGGAAGAACTCGGACTTATCTGAATTATTCAGGTGTCTGTCCATAAATCGCCATTTAACTTGATAATTCCCTGTGGCTTGCCTGAAAGAGTTTTTGCTTTACGCTTTTATCACGCAAATATATTAAAATATCAGGTGTACATACTAACAGGAGGGAATATCCAATGATGAAAAAAATGGGTGCGATTGTATTATCCTTAATCTTTATACTTGCTTCTGTCTCCGTTTCTCATTCAGCAGGAAAACAGAGACAGATTACCGGCAAGGTTCTGTCTGTCGATGCAGGCACCAGGACGATTACTGTTATCGGCAGGAAAGGCGTGGTCACCGTCTCGGCCATCGAAGATACCCGGATAATAGTGGAGGAAGTTAAGGCCATTGATGACATTAAGGTTGGTGATAAGGTCACTGTCAGATATTCACAGGCTGAAGACAGAAATATCGCCAGAAGCATAGCTGTCAGGGCTGGCGCGAAATAAACCTGATTAACCGACGAAGGGCTGACGGACCGGCTGGAAACGCCCGTAATGGCGGAGGGATATGTCGGTTTGAATGCCGTATTCCACACAGCTTGAACTCAAACCTGAAGAAATGTATAATTTTTAAAACTTTATCTGCTAAATATGGAAATGTCGGATACAAAACAGAACGATATCATTGAACTACTGAGGGAATATCCTGCTGGCCGGATCTATACAGTCGCTCCAAAGCCATATGTATTGAGAGGGTTCGATTATTACAATCAGGGGAGACTCGAACAGCTTGAGTGGAACGATGATTCTTCTCTTACCGCCAGGGTAAAGGGGTCCAGGTATTATTCTGTTGATTTTTCCGTGAACGGCCATGGCCTTGATTATTCCTGCGACTGTCCCGCGTGGTCTCCGTCGTCAAACTGCAAGCATGTCGTCTGCAGCCTTATTACATTAAAAAACCTGCTTAAACCCGATGAATTCATTCGCCGCGATCAGGATGAACCGTACAAAAAACGTCTTATGGAGGAGCTTAACTACCCCCCCGACATAGAAGAGAAAAAGGTCGCGAAGCAGGGCTATGCCATAGTCATGGAAAAGGATGAATATATATCCGATCTGTACCTGGCGCTGGACGGCAGGCGACTGCAAAAATTCAGCTATACCATTCCCCGTGAATTACGGTATCTTCTTCCGGCGTATTATTATGCCGTATTTGATAAATATCAGGATTTCGCCGCGTATCTCCATACTCACGGCAATAAGTATCCATTTATCCTCAAGACGGATTCTGATGAAATAGAGCTCAGGTTTAATGAAAAGGATGAATATACCCGTAAAAGCTGTTTCGACGCGTTCCCTGATTCCGTAACAATAAGCAAGCTCTGTCTCCGCAATGGCGAGGCAATAGACTTTTCAATTATCGAAGATGATTACGTGCTTGATCTTGCCCAAAAAAGCTTTGGAATGATAGAGGGTAAGGGCGGCTGGGGGATATGGAGAGAGTTCCGTACCGCGTTCAGTGACAATGACGGTTATGCTGATTATCCGGCCGGAGACACTGGTTCTGAACAGGCCTTGATCGAACTGCCGTTAGAACTGTTCCAGAGCGCGATGATTACATTTCCTTCAGCCGATGGTGTCAAGCCTGAAGACCTGATACTCAAAGTCAGGGGGAGAAAGGCCTCTCCTCTTAGCGCGGAACCCACGCACAGGCTCATGATCACCTATTCAGGCAAGGACGATGTTTTTATATTAAGGGCCGAATGTTTTTTTGCCGGCATGGAGCTGAGTTCATTTACTTCGCAGAAACTTTTCAGCTTTCTTCCGCTGCTAAACAGGGGAGCAAATCCGCAATTAAGGGCGAAGAAGAGGAAGATTGCTTTATGCGAGGCGTTTTTCGATATGCTTTCGGAGAACTCCAGATCTAAAGCGGAGAAGGTTATCAAACAGTGCGTCTCGGATGTTGATTTTAACCGCTATAAAACCAGACAGGCCGCCAGGGCGCTTCTGCAGAAATATCTTTCAATCTTTCTGCTGGATGAAAAGAGGCTTGTACTCAATAATTCAGACTGGATTTCAGCCCCAGTCAACAGGAAAAAGGAGCTGCCGCTATATAAAATACCTTATGAAATATTCGGCTGGAGAATATTTGATGATATGAGGGGGCACAGTGAGATGACGGTCCCGGCAAGAGACCTCCATGAAAACCTGCCCATTCTTTATGAAAGATTGCGCGCTGAGGGGATTGCCCTTTTCTTTGACAACAAACCGTTCAAGACATCGACCTGGGACTTTTCCTTTGACGCCAGAAGGCCCTCCGGCATCGACTGGTTTGAGATCCGTCCGGAGATAAAATGCGATGGTGAGATTATAGACCAGTCATTATTGACGGACATCCTCAGCAAAGGCACAATCGAAAAAGACGGATTTATACGGATGATGGATTCAAACTCAAAGAAGATATTCGATGCCATATCCAGCGTTTACAAAGCTGGTGGTTCCTCAAAGGAGATCAGGAAAGAGATAGTCAGTGTGCCGAAGCTGCGGATACTTGACTGGATCGATCTCCGGAACAGCGGGGTGAAGGTGAAACTCTCCAGTGAAGACGAGCGGATCATCGAACGGCTGACCAGGTTCGAAAAAATAGAACCGGGGCCACTGCCTGAAAAACTGAACGCAAAATTAAGGCAGTACCAGAAAGACGGTTATTCATGGCTTACATTCCTGTACGAACACAGGTTCGGGGCATGTCTGGCCGATGATATGGGACTCGGCAAGACATTGCAGGCGATATGCCTTCTGGCGGCCATCAAGGAAGGGAAGGCTATTTATCCTTCGGAAGAGAAAGGCCTGCCGCACCTGATAGTTCTCCCCCCAAGCCTGTTATTTAACTGGGAGCATGAGATAAAGAAGTTTTATAAAGACCTGAAGATCATCTACTATACCGGCAAGGAACGCCATACGTCTTTCGACGGATACGACTGTGTGCTGACCACCTACGGCCTGGTGCGAAGGGACATAGACAAGCTTGTGGATATCAGTTTTGACGTGATCATCTTTGACGAGGCGCAGGCGGTAAAAAACATCTATGCGGACACCACCGGGGCAGTTCGCAGGCTCAAGGCCCGTTTTAAACTCGCAATGACAGGCACGCCGGTTGAAAACCATATCGGTGAATATTATTCGATTATCGACTTGGCGATACCCGGGCTGCTCGGTGACTTTGAGAAATTCAAGCCACTGATAAAAGAGGATGTCTCCCCATCGCTCGACCTGATCGTCAAAAGGACCAGGCCATTTGTTCTCAGGAGGACAAAAGATAAGGTATTAAAGGAACTTCCACGAAAAGTGGAGACCGATATTTATCTTGATCTGACGGAAAAACAGAAGACCCTTTACAAAAAGACCGTCGAGCGCATCAAGTCCGCGATAGATACGGCCTACAGCACGAAAACAGCAGGCCAGGCACAGATAATAGCCCTCACCGCGATCCTGAAACTCCGGCAGTTATGTGTTTCGCCTCAGCTCCTCTCTCCCGGCACAAAGGGTCAGTCGCCAAAGATAGATTTCCTGATAGAGAGACTTAAGGAGCTTCTCAATGAAAATCACAGCGCCCTTATATTTTCACAATTCACATCTTTTCTCGATATCGTGCAGGAGGACCTCAAAAAACACGGTATGGAGTTCCTGCGGCTGGACGGATCGACCAAGGTAAGCAAAAGGAAGCAGCTCATAGAGAAGTTCCAGGCAGGGGAAGGCCCTTCCATATTCCTGCTGAGCCTCAAGGCCGGAGGCCAGGGTCTTAACCTGACAAAGGCATCCTATGTCTTCCACCTCGATCCGTGGTGGAACCCGGCTGTTGAGAACCAGGCGTCCGACAGGGCCCACAGGATCGGACAGAAACACAAGGTGACGATCACAAGGCTGCTCATGCGGCATACGATTGAAGAAAAGATGATGACGCTCAAGAAAAAGAAACTCCGGTTGTATGAGTCCGTAATGGATGATTCATCACGGATCAAGAAGGGCCCCGCCATCTCCCGGACTGATTTCGATTTCCTCCTGAAGTAAGGGGGAGACTCTGTGCTATTGGCGTCTCTTTGACTTAAGGTGGGGTAGATTACTCCCCTCTTTGGCAACTTACCATGTTCTACAAATATGACTGGACACCAGGGAGTTATTTAATTAAATGGGACTCCGCCCCTTCCCCCGGTTCATTCTTTTGAACGCCTAAAAGAACGGAACCAAGAAAATGCGCCCCGCGATTATTTTTTAACGGTCTGCTTCCGGCCTGCCCGCTAAATTCAAGAAACTCGCTTCGCTCAGACAGTCTTGAATTCTTAACGCGTTCAGCCTCGGAATCATCCCTAAAATAATCAAAGGGGTTGAGAAGACAATACCAACTGACGATAATTATAAAATCCCCTGGCCTCCGCCCCAACAACAGCAAAGCGTAACGGATAAAGATGCTTGGCGCAAAGAGCAACGAAAGTAAGGAGTAAGCGCCCTGAAAAGCAATACCTGCTGACGACAATTATACCCCCTTAAGTTACTAATAAGTTTATAGGCAAGGCGATATCTTTACGTTCATTTTAGTCATTCCCGCGCAAGCGGGAATCCCAGAAACCGCAATGGATTACATATGCCGGAAGAAAATAAATCGCCCGCAGTCGGTAAAATATTCATTGCATAACAGGCAAAACTTCTGTTAAACTGCCTCAGTGACCTGAGCATACCACAATACCACAGCTGCAGAAGGGGACTGTCACGCAAATTAAAACCACATCATTCAGCTTTACAGTAATGCCGCTTGAGCCTATGATTCTCCCTTCCTACAAGGGCTCGACCCTGAGGGGAGGATTCGGACATGCCTTCAAACGGGTGGTGTGCGCCATAAAGAGCAGGGAGTGCACCGAATGTCTGCTTAAAGAAAAATGCGTCTATTCATATATCTTCGAGACCCCTCCGCCATCAGACACAAAAATAATGCGCAAATATACGGCGGCCCCCCATCCATTTATTATAGAACCACCGCCGGAAAAAAGACGGGGCTATGCTCCAAAGGATGAGATAACCTTCGGCCTCACCCTCATAGGCAGGGCGATAGATTACCTCCCCTACTTCATCTATGCCTTTGACGAACTCGGCAGGATAGGGCTGGGAAAAGGTAAGGCGGAGTTTGAACTGAAGGATGTTGTTTGCGGTGGTGAGACCATCTATGATTCCGACACTAAAACCCTCAAGACCTTCAAGCCTTCTGTCCTGGATATTGAATCCGGAATACTGAAACCTGATTTGCCGATGTCACCATCCACTTCCCCTGATCCCGGCCTCCTGAATCTTAACTTCGTCACTCCAACCAGGATTATCTACAACGGACACCTCACCCTTGACCTTGAATTCCATATCCTGATCAGGACCCTCCTGCGAAGGCTTTCGCTCCTCTATTATTTTCATTGCGGCGGAGACCCTTCTGAATGGGATTTCAGCGGAATAATCAGAAAGGCTGAGGGAGTGAAGGTATCGGCCCGGGCGCTGAGGTGGCATGACTGGGAGAGATACTCGGCAAGGCAGGATACAAAGATGAAGATGGGAGGATTCGTCGGAGGGATAACATTCGAGGGTGACACAGGGCCGTTCATGGAACTGATCAGGGCCGGAGAGGTTTTGCATGTCGGCAAGGGGACGGGGTTTGGGTTAGGGATGTATGAAGTGACTTCGGTGCCCGTTAAGGAAGATAACCCCCTCAATCCCCCTTAACTTAAGGGGGAAGAGTAACCCCACCCGGCCTCCCCTTAACCTAAGGGGAGGGGAAGAAGAACTCCCCTCTTAGGTTAAGAGGGGTTGGGGGAGTTACCTGATGAGTAGAGTTTGGCAATTTAATTATGAAATTCATATGCAATAATCTGAAACTTAAACAAAGAAGGCGTGATCTTCGGAGGGACCAAACGGATGCCGAGAAAATCCTCTGGCAAAAATTGAGAAACAGACAGTTGTATGGAATGAAATTCTTTCGACAATACAGCGTAGGCCCATATATTCTTGACTTCTACTGCCCGAAGTCGAAACTCGCCATTGAACTTGATGGTGGACAGCATGCGGAAGATGACCAACGTGATTATGATGAACATCGTTCAGAATATTTGGAAGCGCATGGGATTGAAGTCATAAGATTTTGGAACAATGAGGTGCTCCGGAACATTGACGGGGTATTAAGCAGGGTCGCGGAGAGGGTAACCCCCTCAATCCCCCTTAAACTAAGGGGGAAGAGTAACCCCACCCGGCCTCCCCTTAAGTTAAGGGGAGGGGAAGAAGAGCTCCCCTCTTAGGTTATAAGAGGGGCTGGGGGAGTTATATGATAAATGAAAGAGGTAAGCGAATGGCAGAGTTTAATCAAAAAGAATATCAGACGGTAATTTTGGGTGCGCTGTTACATGATAGTGGAAAACGATTTAATTTATTAAAGGGGAACGTCCATGATTGAAGATACTGTGTACAAGATAGCTCTTGCAGGCTTTCTGCATGACATTGGTAAGTTTGCTGAGAGGGCGGAAGAAAAAAGAACGGCGTCAGGAGAAGCAAGCGGAGCTTACTATTCGGATAAAGAATTTCTGGACCGGAACAGATCGCTATACCAGCCTTTATATAAAGGCAACTATACTCATAAGCATGCTGTTTACACGGCGGCTTTCTTGGACGACATGGAGAGCATTCTACCTGAAATATTTCATAAAGGTCAGTGGGGCCTTGGTGATTCCTTTGTCAATCTTGCTGCCGGGCACCATAAACCTGAAACACCGCTTCAGTGGATTATAGCTATTGCCGACAGAGTGAGCAGCGGTTTTGACAGAGATGAGTTTGAGAGCTATAACAAGGGCATTGGACTCAGAGACTACAGGAAAACGAGAATGCTGACAATTCTTGAAGGGGTGCGAACTGATGAAAAAAGGGTAGATGATAACCTTGATTCATACAAATACCGTTATCTGTTGAAAGAGCTGTCTCCTGAATCTGTTTTTCCTGTTCAGCTGCCTGACAACAAGGGGGTGGAACAGGAATATAGCGAACTGTTTTTTTTGTTTGTGGATGCGTTGGAGAGACTTATCCACAGGCAGAATATTCCACTCTGGTTTGAACACTTTGAGAGTCTTTTTATGATTTATGCCTCACATATTCCCGCAGCCACGGTCGGCAGGGTTGTTCCTGATGTATCGTTATACGATCACTCAAAGACAACATCGGCTCTTGCATCAGCCCTGTACTTGTATCACAGTGAGAACGGGGCAATGGAGATTGAGAGGATTCAGGATTATGATGAAGAAAAGTTCTTGATTGTTTCAGGAGATTTTTACGGAATACAGAACTTTATATTTACTGAAGGTGGCAGTACAAATAAAGCGGCAGCGAAACTGTTAAGGGGCAGGTCATTTGCCGTATCACTTATATCAGAACTTGCCGCCGACATGCTCTGCCGGGAAATCGGGCTTACTTCTGTTTCCGTTATTCTGAGCGCGGCAGGCAAATTTACTATCATTGCTCCTAATACGCAGAGCGCAAAAGAGCATATTGAAGCAGTGAAAAAGCAGATCAATGACTGGTTAATCAAGAAGTCCTATGGAGAATCCTCATTTGGCATATCGTATATTGAGGCGGCATGCAGCGACTTCACTACTGAGCGATTCAGTGAATTATGGGACAGGCTTGCTGTAAAAGCTGAGATGAAGAAATATAGCAAAATAGACCTTAATGCATATGGCGGGGCCATAGAGGATTACCTGCAGGAATTTAATAGCGATCTGCATGAAAGGCTCTGTCCATTTTGTGGCAAAAGGCCTTCAAGTTCAGCTGTTGAAAATGACAGGCTGCTTGGTGATGAGAAATCTGCGTGCCGGATATGCAGAGATCATATATATATCGGCGCGAATCTTGTCAAGGCCGGCAGGATAGCTGTTGCAGATACTGATGCTGAACTGTACGGTGACAAACTTATGGAGCCAATATTCGGCAGGTATCAGGTATCGCTGGATGTCGATGGAAAACTGAAAGACATGGTAGGCAAGGGAGACCTCATTAAATACTGGGACATATCCGTCTCGAAAACAGGGGACATTGCAAAGGACATCACGGCAAAGTTTATTAATGGCTATGTGCCTGTCTTCGACGAGTCAGACATGCATGATGATCGTTATCTCGCTGGGAGACAAAGCGACAAAAAGAAAGAAGAGCTTATAGATCAAATAAGAGAGGATAAGGACAATAAGACCCCGAAGACCTTTTCTCATATAACAAAAAAGGCCCTTAATTTAACTGACAGGCCGGACAAGTTTACAGGCACTGAAGCTCTTGGCGTATTAAAGGCCGATGTAGACAATCTCGGGCTTATATTCTCCTGCGGACTGAGAAGAAAGAGTCTCTCAAGACTGGCAACATTAAGCCGTCAGATGAACAGTTTCTTCTCTATATACCTGCCTTTTAGCATGAGCAAACGAGAAGAGTTTAAAGATATATACACGGTGTTTGCGGGTGGAGATGATCTTTTTCTCATTGGCCCCTGGAACAGGATTATTGAATTTGCATCATTTCTGAATGACGAGTTCAGACGGTATGTCTGTCATAATCCACAGGTAACCATTTCTGCCGGAATGTCCCTGAACAAGCCGGGGGAACCGGTGAAGATGATTTCAGATTTTGCCGAAGATGCACTGGAAAAGGCCAAGCATGGGGGAAGGAATGCTGTAACGCTGTTTGGCGAGACTGTTAAATGGGATAAATTTAACAAGCTGAATGAAATCAATAGTGAAATATTGAGGTGGCAGGAAGGAAAATATATCAGCAATGTAATGCTCTACAGGTTCAATACATTTACTGATCTTGCAAGTGAAGAGAGGAAATTAAGGAATCCGGAATTACAGACAAGTATAACCCTCGAAGACATGGAGTGCCTGAAATGGCATTCAGCATTTAAATACAACCTTGCAAGAAATGTTGGAAAAGACCTGAAAGGTCAAGAGAAAGAAGACGCGGTCAGGGAAGTTGAAAAAGCGGCTGAGTGGTTCAAGGACTACGGAGGGGCAATGAAGATTCCAGTATGGCAGATTTTATATAACCAAAGACAAGGGAGGGCTGATTATGTTCTGGAAAGATAAAGAGAAGAAGCTGATAAAACCGGAGTTGTTTTCGGAGATAGCAGAGGAATTAGCGAAAACCATTCACAGTGAGGCAAGTAACAAGACAAACAAACCAACGCAGATACGCAAATTTTATGAGGAGGTTATGCGCTTTGATTCTATGTTAAAGGTGAATCCAGAGGAGTTTGACAACTTGCTTCCATACATGAAAATGCTTAATGCCAAGGCAGCCTATGCTATGGGCAGGGACCTTGTTTCAAAGGGGTTCAAGGATTTTATCAAAAAGTCTCTGGACAATATTGATGATAAGGATGATTTTGACGTGTTTGCAGGACTGTTTGAGGCATTTATGGGGTACTACAAATTTCACAATGAAAAATCTGAAAGACCATTTTATCAGGGAGGTATATAGGTGCGCATAAGTAACCAGACAATGAGCACCTAAAAAAAAGGTTTCATCAATCCCAGGATTTCCTCAGGGTGTTGCTGGATATCAGCGAAGGTACTGAACAAACTCCGGCACAATTCTTCAGGGGTGTCGAAA
>JAJRYC010000066.1 GCA_024275975.1 Nitrospirota bacterium
ATAATTAACAGAGACAGAATTAATGACTTTCGTTTTTCGAACTGGACATGCGACATAAATAAAGCGAAGAAAGAACTGGGATTTAAGCCGACTATAACGCTGCGGGAAGGAATAAGATGGACAGCAGACTGGTACAAAATTAACCGATGGCTGTAGAAAAGAAGACGGATTTATTCGATAAGTGCTATAAATTCACAAAAGCAAAATAACTGATGGCGGTTGAACTGTATCCGTACTTCAGGATAATCGAAAGCGCGCAGGATCCCGAAGTCATCATGGACGGAAAAAAGATGATAATGGTGGGCTCCAATAACTATCTCGGCCTTACAAACCACCCGAAAGTAAAAGAGGCGTCAATCGAGGCCGTCAAAAAATACGGCACAGGTTGCGCCGGTTCAAGGTTCCTTAACGGCACTCTGGATATACATGTAAAACTAGAGGAGAAACTCACCCGGTTTATCAGGAAAGAAGACGCCCTTGTCTTCTCAACCGGGTTCCAGGTTAACCTGGGGGTCATATCGGCCCTTACCTGAAAAGACGATCTCATAATAATCGATAAAATGGACCACGCCAGCATAATAGACGGCTGCAGGCTTTCTTACGCTGAAGTAAGAAAGTTCAGACATAATGACATGGCGGATCTCGAGAGGATTCTGAAAGAAAACAGGGACCGGAAAAAACTGATAGCCGTTGACGGCGTATTCAGTATGGAAGGTGACATTATCAACCTCCCGGATGTTGTCGCGCTTGCCAAAAAGTACAATGCAAGAATTATGGTTGACGACGCCCATGGAATAGGTGTCCTCGGCGGAACAGGCCGCGGGACCGCGGAACACTTCGGACTCGAAAAAGAAGTCGACCTGATTATGGGAACCTACAGCAAGTCCCTCGCCTCCATCGGGGGCTTTATCGCCGGAGACGCAGAGGTCATACACTACATCAAACATTTCGCGAGGGCGTTAATCTTCAGCGCAAGCCCACCTCCGTCCTCAATAGCCGCGGTCAGCGCTGCTATCGACATTATCGAAGACGAACCCGAACGCATCGAGAAATTATGGAAGAACACCAGAAAAATGTTCAACGGCCTCAAATCCCTCGGATTCGAATTAGGACCGACTGAAACACCGATTATCCCGATACTGGTCGGCGATGATCTGATGGCATTCAAAATGACGATGCTGCTCCAGCAGGAAGGCGTCTTCGCAAACGTAGTCGTGAGTCCCGCCGTTCCAAGCGGTAAAGCGCTCATCAGGACCAGCTACATGGCTACACATACGGATGAGCACCTTGACAAGGTGTTGAGTGCCTTCGAAAAAACAGGCAGGGCATTAGGGTTGATCAGTGATTGAAGTCCTGGAGGTTCAACCGGCGAATATTGACGAGTTTATAAAACTGCCCTTTTCCCTGTATCCTAAAGACTCTAAATATGTCCCTCCCCTTAATAGTGAGATGCGGTCTCTTTTTTCCGTGAAAAACCCGTTTTTCATGCATGCAAGCGCCAGATATTTCATTGCGTTACAGAACGGAAAAAAAGCAGGGAGAATCATTTCGTTTGTGAATAAACGGCATAATGAAGCACATAATGAAAAAACAGGGTTTTTCGGGTTCTTTGAATGCGTCAACGACGTATCGGTTGCAGGCGCGCTGTTTGACAAAGCAGTGGACCACCTGAAAAAAGAGGGCATGGACAGGATGAGAGGTCCCATGAACTTCTCCACCAACGAAGAATGCGGTTTTTTGCTCGAAGGATTTGATCAATCACCGATGATCATGACACCATATAACCCGCCTTATTATAATGATTTTTCCGAAAAATACGGCATGAAAAAGGCGAAGGACCTGTATGGCTTTATCCATGATTTCAAAAAAAACCTGCCTGAGAAAGTACTGAGGGTCGCGGCGATGGCTGAAAAACGGGGGATAACGGTCAGGCCTATCGACAAAAGCAGGTTTATCGAAGAGATGCTGATATTCAAGGAAGTCTATAATTCCGCGTGGCAAAACAACTGGGGGTTCATACCTCTTACCGACGACGAAATATATTACACGGCAGAAAGAATGAAACAGGCTGTAGTACCAAATCTTACGCTGATAGCTGAAGATAAAGGGACACCCATCGGGTTTATGGGCCTTCTGCCTGATTTCAACTCTGTCCTGCGGCATATGAACGGCAATCTCAATCCGTCAACTATGCTGAAGGCACTTTATTATTCCAGAAAGATAACCGACCTGAGACTCCTGCTCCTCGGAATAAAAAAGGAATACAGGAATAAAGGCGTCGACGCCCTGCTCTTCAGAGAGGGGGCCGCCGGCATTGTGAAAGGCGGCTACAAACGAATTGAGTTCTCCTGGATACTCGAGGACAATATCGCCGTACAGAGGATTGTGGAGACAGTGGGCGGCAGACTCTATAAGAAATACAGAATTTATGATAAGGAGCTTTAACCGTCTTTCTTTCCGGATGTCTTTTATTGTTTAAATTAAATGTGGCGCCGTGCGTGTATCCTCCCCGACCTTTCCTCCGCCGAAATCAGGTCAGGATGTCAGCTCCCTGCCGCAATGCTTGCAGAGTTTAGCACGCATCTTAATCACTTCGGCGCAGTACGGACATTCCATGGTGAAGTTTTTCCTGTGAATTATCAGGACAGACTCATCTACCTTTTTCTGTACAACCTCATGACTGAATTTATAGTTCGCCAGTGGTTCGATCACGCGACCATCACCAAGTTCTCCCAGGTGTTCAGCGGCTTTCAACCTGACGCTTCCAAAGCCGGCTTCATCCATAAGCATTTTCAGTATTGAATCCACATCTTTAGCGATGAAATAATCCGTAAGCAGCTGAAAAGCCTTCTTCCTCGCTTCAAGCTCGGCCTTCTCCTCCGACTCCCTTATCTCGTCAATAATGTCTCCCTTCATGACGTTCTTCCCTCCAACCGGTAAGCTGGAGGATTCTCCCGAGTCGGGGTGGAGCATGTACCTGTATCCCATCTCCTGTCCATAGTTCTCGACCATATGTTTCCAGCTGTTTTTAAAGAAGTTGCATTCGTCATTAAAGCATACAAAGAGAAAAGTAGAACACCATCCCAGCCCGTCGGAAAAGTTAAAGGTTGGGGTGCTCCATTTATTCAATTGCTGTCCGCAGTGAGGACATTCCGGCTTCCTGTCTTCCATAAATCCTTCCTTCCCTGATTTTATTGTACAAAGAGATACATATATTTAGACTGTTTCATAATATTCATCAATCGTATTATCATCTTCTTTTTAATGTCTCCTCGCCGAACAGCACATGGCGGAGCCACCTGAAGGCAAACATCAGAAGTTCCGCCTCACTGGATTTTATTTTCTTTAACAGTTTCCCGTCAATAACGAAATATTTAAGGAAATCGCCTTTGGAAATAAGGTTTCTGAACTCATCAATGTTATAGCTCCCAAGAAAAAACATATCCCTGGCATTTCCCTGGAGCAGATTCCGGCTGTTAAAATTTTCATTATGAGTGACCTTTTTCCATTCTTCATTCATTTCTTCATAAAAACCGATATTCTGTGTCTCTATCCATTTCCTGACGGAATTGCTCCTTCCATTATTAAACCCAAGACAGAAGTCCCTCTTAACAAGCTCGAATTCCGTGGCGGGATGTCCCGGACCCGGATCGAGCGGAAAGCTCCTGCATGACCACGGACGGTCGGTATATATCATGCATCCTTCATCACTCACAAACGGGCAGTATTTTGATTCGTCAGGAAGCATTTTCATCAATATCACCGGATGTCCAACCTCTTCCGGGAAAAGGGGAAACGTATATATTTTCAGGAATGTACCGGAAGGCATATTCAGCCTTCTTTTCATCCTGACAATATCGTAGGGAGTGAGAAACAGATTGATGTCCCGGCAGCATTTATTGAAACATTCAATATCCTTGCCGCAGCGGAAGTTAAAACTGTCTTCGATCCCTAATTTCCCGGGTTGGACCTTAATGTTTGCTTCGGACATATACAATGGCATACTTCAGATTTATCATACTATCTGTTATTATAACTTTGCATGGTTTATATTTACAAACATCGTCAATATGGCAGATAACTTCCATAAGAATACAAGCATCCTGGCTGTCTGCACCGGCAACATATGCCGCAGTCCGATGGCTGAGGGAATATTGCAGACAATTTTAAAATCCTATCCGGATATAAAAGTATCTTCAGCCGGGACCCACGCGATAAACGGTAATTCCGCCGTGGAATTCGCAATAATCGCATCAATCGAAAACGGAATAGACATATCAGGCCATAGCGCCAGGCTGCTTGACGATAAAACGATCGACGACAGCAGCATAATACTCTGCATGGAGCCGATACATATTGAACTGGTCCTTTCCTTAAATCCCTCCGCCTATGGAAAAACTTACAACCTCGCCGACTTTTCCGGCCGTACAAAAATGCGGCGGAAGATCGATGATCCCTATGGTTCCAGCCTTCGCAGCTATAGAAATTGCTTCATGGATATACAGAGCTGCATCCGTAATTTCGTGTCAGAACATTACAAAATCCTCTGAATCGGTGTGGTATTGGTGGCGATTACACGGAATCGGGTTTTCATGAGAGCGATTACACGGAATCGCCGTCCCGGAGGTTCATGCTGTTACGAATCTTTGTTGAAGGGGTGAAACCGATCCTTGTGATTTGAACTTAGTAGACAAAAATACGTTTAAACGTAGGCAGCTTTAAAATTATACACTTCCTGTATTGCCCGAAAATCCTTTTTGTTCTGAGTATAAAGAACAGCGCCTATGCTTCTGGCAGAGACTGCAATCAAGCAATCATTTGTGATTGATGCACATTTTAATTTTTTACGCTCTGAAGCTTTGCAATAATTTCTCCCGCCTGTTCATACTCCTTTGAGGAAGGGACAACAATTCTGTCCACACGCCTGAAAAAATTACTCAGTTCTTTAACAGAATTTATAGCTTCCTTTGAATGAGCACCTGCTCTGATTTCCATTAATACGATAGATGAAAGGTAAACAATGCCATCTGAAAGAAAGATGTCTCTATATAAATCAGGATTTAAAAATCGGTCGATAAAGATGTTTGTATCTATTAGCTTTTTAAGCATAGACCTTTTTTATCTTTGTCCCTTTGTGTTTTTCAAAAATACTCTCAAGATCAATTTTACCTGATGTTACATTTAATGCCTGTCTTACGGCTTCGGCATTATCTTTGACCCTAAAAGCTTTTTTGACCTTTTCAATATCACTTTTATTAACCTCAAGGTGTTCGATTTTTATTAGATTTGCTTTTGACATTTTATATCTCCTCCAAAAAGATTTCTAATATCTTAAGTATAACAGAATTTTGTGGCGTTTCACCCACACCCGAGGTACTTTCTTTGGCTTGGCGCGAACAAAGGGGTCGTCATGTTCGAGCCATTCGGCGTACAGCACGGCTCGTTGTTGATCTGTAAAATCCGACCCATCAGACTGATGATCGCCCGCTACGCGTCGAACGGCTTTGGCCCGGGGATCATCTTTGCCCCATAGTGGCTGGCGACGGTGCCTGAGAAAATCCTCGTAGTCGAGCAGCAACTCCTCAAGGCTGGCGCGGGCAACATTAACCAGGCGCAACTCGGTTTGGCTGGAGGTCGCGGCAGCCCGAGAGCCTTCGGCGATGTTCTGGCGGCCACTGCGGGGTTTAGCGGGAATAGTCATTTCGATCAGTCCCAATTTTATTCCGGTTTGCTGGTAGTGCTCCCGAAAATGTTTTCGCCCGTGAGGCCTAGTTTGTTCATGATTTCGCTTCGAGCCATTTCCCCGGACATAATGGAAAGCATCTTTTTAACTTCGGGGGTGACTTCGTGCCCGCTAGACTCGTCTCCTACTTGATTTTTTGCAGTATCGTTTCAGTTATCCGCTTGAAATCCATATAACATTTGTTAACACTTTGGGCGTGTGCGCCAATAGCGCCATCAGCCGGTTTCAACAGAAAGACAGGTTTTCTTGCTTCCTGCGCCATAGGCATAAGACTCTGATAATGGCGAAGCAATCCGATGCAATTGGGGTCATTGTTGATGTCAGATATGGAACCAGCTGCCTGATTGAGAATATATTTGCGGTAAGTAGCCGGTATTCTCTCAACCCATCTTTGGTATGATTTAACAGGGCGGCTTTTTCGTTCAACATGTTGCATGATGATATAACCTGCCGGCGCCATGCTGCCGGAAGGAAGTGGAATATTAAGACTATCCGGTTTCTGATCCAGCCGCTGCCTCCAGCCTCGCCGCCATTGTTGCAGTGTGGGGCCAAGGTTTCTCAAGCCTTGCAGAGAATAGAGATCCGGAGCCAATGGCATAATCACATTGTCAGCCGCAATTAAGGCCGAGCGATTGATGGCTCCCAGATTCGGTCCCACATCAATCAGTACTATTTCCGCATTAGTTTTCTCAGCGGCAGTATAAACAATGCGATAAAAAGCAGTGGTGGCACGAAACGCTGCCGGGTCTTTATCCAGGCACCGAGGCCAACTGTCCGAGAGTTTATCTTCGAACTGCGACAAGCCGAGATCACCGGGAATCAGGTGCAGATTCTCCAGAATCCTTTCTGTATGCGTGGTCGCAATGTCGCCGGTTCCTTCGAGGATGGGAGAGATGCACGACAGAATACTTTTATGAGCCCCCTCCTCCGGCCATAACTCTTCCAGCCGCTCCTCCTCCAGAAACATACTGGAGAGATTGGCCTGCGGGTCCAGATCGGCTGCCAGTACCCCGTGGCCCAGTTCCGCCATCATTCGGGCAATGTGATAAACCAGCGTAGTTTTGCCCACTCCACCCTTGTTATTGAAAAAGGCGATAGTTTTCATGATCCAGCCTCCCGTACTGTTGCCAGAAAATACCCCGGTTGGTCAATGATGAATTCCGCCGCCGGATTTCCGTTCTTCTGTAACAGGCTCTGTGCCCTGGCGATTCCATGTCCGAATTGGTTAACAAAACCGAGTGTTTTCATCGCTTCCGCTATTTTCGGATTACGATAGTCGTTCTGATCGGGGAAATTAACAGCAGCGCCATATAAGCCACCCGGATTCTGTATTTCAATTCGATCGGACAACCAGTAAAATCGTACCGGGGCATTTGATTGATAATCGCGATGCATGATCGCGTTCATGAGAAGCTCGCGGATGGCCCAGGTCGGATAGGGTGTGATTTGCTGCTCCTTGAGCGCAGATACCGGAACAGGATGAGAAGGGAACAATATCTTAAGAAAAGCGTCTGTCTCATGCAACATCGTCCTCAAATCATTTGAAAACTGCCGCTCGTCCAGGACGTCTGAACTCAATTCATCACCCGCAAATCTTACATACTGGATATAAGCGCCCGGCAAGTAGGCTCGCGGATCCTCAGAAAGCAATAAAGCGCCTGCATTCGTTGCGCAGTTATTTTTCGTGTCCCAAAAACCGAGGGCCGACATCTGAAGAAAAGTGTCGCGATTGTTTGCTTCAATAATCTCAGGGTCTAAAGCGGCATTCCTGTAATCATTGAAAAGCGGCATAACAATTCGGTCTTTACCGCAGTTTAAGCACGGCCTCAAATCAAAACTTTTTGCCTTATGCATCCGGCGTTCTGTAAGAATACGTTCTTCCTGCTCAGTGGCAATGCCGCGGCGTGGACCAACCCGGATCCAGACCCGACCACGGTAACGTACCGGCGGCATATCAGACGGCAGCACCTCCACCACAGCGATATTTCCCTCGGGGAAAGCTAGCTTCTGAACCGTGAGAGAGGGCAGAGGCACAATCTGGCCGGAGTCACGATGGCTGGCAAGATTTTTAAGAAGTTGATCCGTGATTTCGATACCCTTGATTTTCCCTTTACCGTCCACGCCAACAAACAGATAGCCCGGCTTACCATTGTCCGGCATATCGTTGGCAAAAGCACAGATGACCTCACAAAATTTATCCGTCTTATTCGTGGAAACAGTCCGCTCCACATTGTCAGCCTCTATATCTTCCAGAAGGACTTTTATTTCATCGTGTGTCAACATAGTCTGCCTCCTTTGCAAAGCAAATCTTCCAGATTAATCAGTTGGCACTGGTCACACCAGAGTCGGGTTCACGTGTGCTGGTTTTTCATCCGGACAAAGTCTGATAAATAAGGATAAAGTATATCAGCCAACGGAGTGATGTCAAGCAGTTTTTCCCCGTTCATTGGGTGGTTATCCAGATTTAACCAGCTAAAGTCAATGTAACCGCCCGAGGGGTCCAGGCACTTTGCATATCAATCATCCGGATCCCGGTAAGAGGTGGCGTCCAGACGCAGGTGCCCGCGCTCCCGGTACGTCTGCAGATCAGGCGGCACCCCTTGATTACCAGCCAGGTGATCAGATTGTTGATCCTGCTCACTTGCCACCCACGTCTCCGGCATTTGGCGCTGAGATACCCGACATTTCAGGATCATTATTCAGTGAATCGTTCCCTTACTCATATCCCATATCAATCCTTGCCAGCCGTCGATAATGCCTTCATCCTCGCATACTGGGCAGAACCAGTGAATCCGGTCGTCTTGCTCAAACCGGATTATCAAAATGCCCTTGCAGGATTTTTTTTCCGGCCGCCGCCAGCATTTCGGCACGTCACCCGCTGATAAACCCTGATCATGTAATGTTATCCAGGTTATAATCTCCGCAAGCTTTTTCACCTTGAGCCGCAACTGAGGCACGGCTGGTCCATCTTGCTGTTTGTTCAACCAGTGTCTTATGTCGATTACCCACATTTCATTAAACCTCTCCTTTTCAATTTGTTAATCCCGCCGTGTCTCCACAGCGCCACGTCTGCATCCCGGACCACTAATTGTGCTTTTGCCACCGGATACCGGTTGGACATTTATCCGGGTGCTGATACGTTCCTTCACGGCTGTAACGTGCGATATCACACCGATAATCTTCCCGGATTGCTGGAGTCCGCCAAGGGTCTCCAGTGCCGTCTCAAGCGCATCTTCGTCAAGCGTCCCAAAACCTTCATCAAGAAAGAGCGAATCAACGCGCACATTGCGGCTGGCCATCTGTGAGAGTCCTAACGCCAAAGCAAGACTGACGATGAAACTTTCTCCGCCGGAAAGGTTTTTGGTAGAACGAATTTCACCGGCCTGGTAATTATCAACAACATTCAGCTCAAGCGGTTGCTCATCGTCCCGGACCAGCAGGTAGCGGTCGTTCATTTTTTCGAGCTGCCGGTTGGCATGTGACACCATCAATTCAAAAGTGAGACCCTGAGCAAAGTTTCTGTATTTCTTACCGTCTGCAGAGCCGATTAATGAATGAAGAGAATTCCACCTCGTGCATTCTTTTTTCTGCCCTTCGATTAACAATTGTTTCTGTTTATGTTTGGCCGCCGCATCCGTGTTGTCAGTGAGTTTCTGCTTTATAGCTCCAATTTCCTCACCAAGTTTTTTCACGGATTCCTGGGTTGCAGTCTGTTCTTTTTTCAGGACATCTATCGGGATTTCAGTTGTCTTCCGGTCTATTTCCCGAGCTAAACAGGTTTCCCTGTCTTTTTTTCGCGTTGCAATGCCGGCATATTTGTCGTCAAGCTCTTTGGCCCGCCGACCCAGTTTAGTTCTTTCATCAATAGAGATGCGACATGAAATGTATGCGGGCCCATCCTCAAAACCGGCTTTTTTAGCGGCGGCGATGAAAGATGATTCAAGTCCCTCCAGCTCGGGCTTCCGCTTAGTCATGCTTTCTTTTAAAGCGGTGATGCGGGTTTTCAGGTCATTCAACTGCTGCCTGATCCGGTCCCGGCCATCTCTTGCCGCCTTCCCGGATTTATCAGCTTCAACAACCAGGCCTTCCAACCGGATTTCTTCCGCGTCCGGGTTTTTATGCCCATATAACACTTTACGTTCATCGGTCAGTTTATCAAGTTCCTTTTTATGTCTGTTCTTAACTTCCTGTTGATCCTTCAGCGAATTATCGAGGGTCTGGATGATAGCATCGAGGCTCTTAATCTCGGCCTCCAGCGCACGATTATTCTTCTCGATTTCAGCTTTCCGGCCCTGGCAATCCTGCCATTGCTTCAATCTGACTCCAAGAACTTCTGAAATGGATTCAGGGTCCGTCTCCGGTATCCGGTTTATACCAAATGGTTCCAGCTTTGACAAGGTGGATTTAGTCAGTTCATCATGTTTTCTCGAAGCCGATTTCAACTCTTCTTCGGAGCGCAAGAGATTGGCCCGCGATTCGCCCTGCCTGTGTGATACATGAAGGAGCTGCTTTTCAGATTCAGCTAAGACACTACTTGCTTCCTTCTCTTTGGATTCATGCCCCTTCATATCACTTTCAAGCTGTTCCGCTTTCCTGATCAGAGTAGATAGCTTTTTGATTTTTTTCCCGGTCTCATCAATTTCAGGGATATTACCTTCAGCAAAGGGATGGTGCAGTGCTCCACATAACGGGCATGGCTTGTTGTCTTCTAACTTTGAACGTTCATCTTCAAGGCTTGCGATCTTCTGCAGATAGGCCATTTCACGTAAAAGGCCGTCATGTTCAGCCCGGTATTCCCGGAGCGGACGGTCACCCAAAAGCTTCGCAATAGCCTCATTTGTTTGTGATACCAGTTTTTTGGCTGCATCGTGCTTTTCCTTCAGCTTTTTGCATAATGCCTGCTGTTTCGTCTGCTGGGTAGAATCTTTCTTCGCCTGCTTTCTCTGTTTTTCAATTTGGCTGTTTTTTGAAAAAACATCCTCAGCAGCAGCTTTCAGATTTTTTATCTGCTCTTTGATACCGGTCAGCTCAACAACCAGTGCTTCATCACGGGCATTTACAGACAGATAATCTCTAACCCTGGCCAGTTCCCTGTCCGCGGACTCCATCTCGGTTGAGGTCTTTTGTCGTTTCTCCTTATTTTCAGAAATCTTTGCTTCAACCTTCCTGCAATCTGAATCAGCGGTTTTCAAAGCAGACTTTTTACCGGTAATCTGAATGTCAATTGCCCGGACTTTTTTAATCAACTCCAGTTCGCTTTTCTGTTCGGCCTTGATTTCAGCTACGGAACTTTCCGCCTTTTTAAGGTCTGTCTCTTTTAATTCCAGAGTCTTTTCGTGCGCCGGAAGCTGGGCCTCCGAAGCCAGCAGGGTTTCGCGATCACTCTTTTGCTGTTGCCTCTTTGAGGCCAGTGTCGCGTATTCACTATCGAGTTCCGCGGCTTTAAGTGCTTTCTCTAATTTCAGCCTGTCAGCCTCAAATGCCTTTAAGTCATTCGACAAAGTTTCTGATTCCTTATCGATTCCGGTCAGCTCGTTTTTTAATGTATCGATTCCGGTCAGCCAAAGAACAGATTTCCCCAGATCATCGTTTTTGACGCCAAGTTCTTTTTCCGTCTTCTGCTTTTCAGCGAGTTCCAGATTTAACGCCGCCTCGTCTTCAGCGCTTAAAATGACTATCCCGGAGGTCTCCGCCCGCAGTAATTCAAGCTTTCCATGTTCTTCACGCTGACGTTCGTGAACACGTTTTGAAATTTCACTGTAAATTTCCGTGCCGGTAATCTGTTCGAGAATCGGAGCCCTGTCATCCGGCGCGGCCTGAAGAAAAGCGTCAAACCCTCCCTGAGCCAACAACATGGACCGGGTAAACCGCTCAAAGTCCATTCCTGTTTTTTCTTCGATGGCAATGGCGACATCCCGTTTCTTTGATTCCAGGACCTGACCGCTTACAACATCCGAAATCTCGTGCCTTGATTCCGCCAGGTTTCCACCGGCCTTTTTGCGTGCTCTATGCTGACTCCAATGTGATCTGAATTTCCCGGCCTGTGTTTCAAAGGTCACTTCGGCAAAACATTCACCTGTCTGCCGGGCCATAATCTCATTTCCACTTTTAGTAATAGATTTCAGGCGCGGTGTTCTGCCATAAAGCGCCAGACAGATAGCGTCGAGAATGGTTGACTTGCCCGCGCCCGTAGGGCCTGTAATGGCAAATATCCTGTCCGAAACATACTCGGGAGTCGTAAAGTCGATGGCCCATTCGCCACTGAGTGAATTGAGATTTTTAAACCTGAGCTGAAGAATTTTCATGGTGACCCTGTCTATTCCGCGTTCATGTCATCTTCATGGAGAGACGCGATTATTTCTTTGTAGGATTGAATCAGCGCGGGGCGGTCAATATCCGGCAGATCATAACTATCCAGGCAACGGAGAAAAACATCGTGTACATCCAGGTCATCAAGTGTTTCATCATCGCAAGTCCGGCCCATGACCCGTTCATAGACATGTCTGTTTTTTATTCGACGGACCTCCATTGCTGTATCGGCGATAGCTTCATCAACCAGTTCCCGCATAACACCGGCGATCTCCGTTCCTGTACATTCAATTTCAAGCCATGCAGAGCTACCCCTGGATTTAAGCTCATGGATTCTTTCCGTAATATCATCAATCCCCCCGGAGATTCTTTCTAACGGCTGAAAGCATGGGACTGGGAGTTCACGTATTTCCGGTGTTCCGGTATTAAACTCGACAAGGACCACTTTCTTTTCCTGTCCGGCCTCTCCATACCCCATGGCCATCGGCGAACCTGAATAGCGGATATGCTCAGTTTCTCCGACCTTCTGTGGAATGTGCAGGTGTCCAAGCGCCAGATAATCCATACAAGCTGGGAAAACATCTTCACCTACATGGGCCAATGAGCCTACGTAAAGCTCTCTTACACCATCACCCTCAATCGTTTTGCCCCCGGCCGTAAAAAGGTGGCCCATTCCAACGATCGGAATATCTCCGCATTCTTTCTGCTTTTCTTCCGCAATTTTGCAGACATGAGTATAGTGCTTTTGCACACTCTCAATCATCCTGACATTCTTGTCTTCAACGCTTTCACCTGCTTCAACCGTTCGGATGTCCCGGTCCCGAAGATATGGGACCGCACACACAATGGCTTCCGGCTCATTGGCTGGGCCGATCAGAGTAATCACCTCATCTTCAGGATTATCGGTGATCGAACCAACGACATAAACATTCAGAGCCCTCAGTAGTTCCTTTGGTGCGTTCAAAAAGGATGGAGAATCATGGTTGCCGGCAATCACTATGACATGACGGCAGGACGAGGCGGCCACACGGCACAGAAAACGGTAATAAAGTTCCTGTGCCCGATTGCCTGGGGTGCTGTTATCAAAAATATCTCCGGCAACCAGCAGCGCGTCGACATGTTCGCTTTCTATGCATTCAGCTAACCAATCCAGAAACGACATGAACTCATCATATCGTTTGCGACCGTATAGCGATCGTCCAAGATGCCAGTCTGATGTATGGAGGATCTTCATTAATTAATGCCTTGCATATCGGTAAACACCTTTGATTACGAATGGTATATTGTAACACACGAGATAGCTCGCGCAGGCAAAATCCATCGGGTAATTCCGCTATATCACTGAACTGTTAAATACTGAGAACAGACTTAAAAAAGGGAGAGGCCGACAAGCTGGGCTATTGTCTTTGCGCCTTTTATCGCTTTAAGTGCTGCTCTCGCTTTTACTAACGGAATTGAAATTTGGTTAAAATCATTTTCAAAAGCTTCCTTCAATCCTTTGTTAATCCCAACTCTGAATATCCTTACTATCATTTGATATTTCCACCCTCTTGTTCGTTCATTTAAGATGCTCTTTCAAGACGTTCCGCTACCCAAACTTTTATGATAGACTGACGAGGAACACCTAAACGTTTTGCCTCTTTATCCAATTGGTGGATCATCCATAAAGGGAAGTCCACATTAACCCTTTTCAGTTCCTGCTCCGGCCTTCTGGCTTTTGAAAGCTCAAGGTATTTTGAAATATCCTTGCCTTCATCAAATTTTCTATCGATGTCTTTAGCTTTCATATATATCAACCTCCTCTTGCCTGGAACGTCTAACGGAAATAATCCTTTGACGAAAACCAGTGGCTGGCCGTAAATCTACTGATTTACTTTCTCGAAGCCAACGGACTTGAATCTATACCAGAATTCGCCTACGAGTTGCCAGTCCACTGAAGCGCCTTGTTGGCATATTTGTCTTTTATTTCCAATGGTTATCTATAGTTCTATTGGCTCGATTAGAAGTTTTATACCTTCAAGAATTTCAGACATCTTTCTTTCTGAAACCTGTCCAATCTTTTCTACCAAGTCGCTTTTGTTTACTGTATATATTTGTGAGATATTGACAACGCTCTTCTTTGGTAAATTTGCCTCGCCTTTATTTAGTGAAACATTCCCAGGGGCCTTGGCTCTTTTAACATTCGATGTTAACGAACAGACTGCGACCGTGTTAATATTGCTTAAATTAAATATATTGTTTTGAATCACAATATGTGGATGCCTGTATCCAGGCTCGGATTCGCTTGGTTCCCCTAAATCTACCCAATAAATTTCTCCTTGCTTTGCTACCATGATTCTTGCTCCGCAATTTTACGCTGCTTTTTCTTCATGGCTTTGGATATAACATTTTCCTCCTTGCTTGGTGAATCACCATATGCAGCATTAAGTTGAGCAAGAATCTTTTTACCTTCTTGCTTTTTTAAATAATCCTTGACGGCAAGGGTAAACAATTTGCTGCGTGAAACATGCAGCTCATTGGCTAATTGGTTAACTTGATTAAATAAATTCTCTTCTAATGATATTGCTGTTTTAATACCTGGCACCTTGACACCCCCTGACACAATACTGGTATTTATCCTGCTTAATAGTATCTAATTTATTTAGATTTTTGTCAATACCAATATTTATACCATTTAGCTTTGGGCAGGTAGTAACTTTTGTATGCTAACGTTTAGTTCATTTGTAAGACGTTCGGGAGACGTTATTAACTGTGCTACCCTTCCAATCGGAAATCCTAAAGATGATTCTTCTTTCACATTGGCGGTGGCAGTACTGGGGATTTGGTTCTTTTTTTCTTAATCATAGCTCCCTTGTATACTACTAAGAAATTTACAACCAAATTGAGCGGTACTGTTAAGCATCCGCTCGAATGTTTTGTTAGGCTTTTTTTATATTTCAAGCAAAGGCTAATCTGCCTTTAGGATTGGGGATTGGGCGACCTAGTTCTTTAGCGGTCTCTATCCACTCTTGAATAATAACCTCCACATTTGCAAGAGCCTCCTTATATGTAGCGCCATCTGCTGCACAGCCTGGCAACTCTGGCACCTCAGCAATAAAAGATTTGTCTTCTTCGCTCCAGTAAATAATTACTTCATACTTGCTCATTTTCCTTACTGGGTGGCCCGTACCGAATTGACCCGGTATCCCACCGAGATGATGGCATCGAGGTTGTTGAAATCTACGTTATGGGAGACTTCCCGTTTGCCCTCGGTTTGAACTATCCGGAAATTCAGGATAGTTACCTCACGCGCTAACTCAGCCTGATCATAGATGTTTTTCAGGTGTTCATTAACAGTACGCACATCCACATCAAAGAGCTGAGCCATCGGCTTTTGAGACAGCCAGATGGTTTCATCCTCGTACCGGGACTCGATGCAAGGTCTAATCATCCGGCCCCCGATGAGAGGTTGCATCCTCGTCAACCCAGTCATCTTCGGTGTATGACATGCCTTTTCGCCCAGGCACCTTGCGTGTGGGTCCGGCCCGGTAAATAGAACAGCTTTTAGGACCGTAGCAGAAAGTCTCAAAGCGGTAGCTTTTCCTGGACGGATTCCATTGATCGATAATCATCTCCACCGGCATCCGGCAACCCCATATG
>JAJRYC010000067.1 GCA_024275975.1 Nitrospirota bacterium
CTGTAATGATAATGGATGTTTTGTGTCTGCATTAGCTGAAGGTTAACCGTCATACGATATAAGATTCTAACCTCTCTGCATTGATATGATCTGCTTAACTCATTGCAATTAAAAGGTTTTTGCCTTGGTGATTGGCTGCTTTCTTTCTTTTATCTTATAATCTATCCGCGTTGCGAAAATCGCTGTTAATCTGATTAACGAGTTTCCACGAGAGTGTGCGTCTGTTTCTCAGGTGATGCGCCTCATCAACAACCACGAGGTCATAAAACTGTTCAATTACCGACGGCTTGTTTTTGCTGCTTTTGGCCGTATTAATAGAGGCAATAATTAATTTGTTTTTCCAGAAGTCTTGTGAATCCGCCTGAAATTCAGGATCATCCGTTGTCAGAAACTCGACATGGAACTTGGTTAGCATCTCTTCCTTCCACTGAGAGACGAGAGGCGCGGGGGTAAGTATTAGCACGTTTTTAATCATGCCTCTCATAATATATTCTTTTATGAGCATACCCGCCTCTATAGTTTTGCCGAGTCCCACCTCATCACATAAAAGCACCCTTCCGTGAAACTGTTTAAGCACCTTTTTAACAGTTTCAACCTGGTACCAGTATTTTTCAATGCCGCTCATCGCGTCCAGGCACAAAAGCTCATCAAATCCGCTCTGGACAGTCATCTGCATGTAATCCATTAAAATCCTGCATTCCTTCAGCGTAGACTTCCCCCCCTCGATAAACGGCCTGAAAATTTCTTCATTGAAGGGGGATATTTTAGCGGGAACGGTATACACCGGGATTGGTTCCGGCTTCGGGAATGGCGGTGGGTTAGCAGTGTCGGCCGGAACAACCTTTGCTGGAGTCTTTATCTTCTCATGGATATTGGGCTTTCGTTCTTTTTTTAACCTGACCTTGGAATCCGTGGACATAACATCGGTTCCAGTTTTAATATTCTGTTTTTCAGTAAGCTTCCATTCCCTGAACTTAATAAAATCTTCAAGCTCGGCAAAGATTTTGCCGGGATTCCCGTGGGGATGTATTTTCCATGACTGCTTTTTCTGAAGGCGTCTTGCTGTTTTGAGATGTTTCTTTGCCTCTGTAATCTTTTCCAATGCAGCCGCTACCTGGCATAACGAAGTATAATCAACCCAGGAATTCCGCATGCTTGTGAGCTTCTGCAACCACGGTAGCGCCATTTTGGGGTTTTCCCAGTAAATAAGGCAGAGGTCAATTATCTCGGTTAAAAGGCCTTCATCATCCGGAAACTCATGCAGGAGTTTTTCAAGACAGCGATATGCCTGTTTGTATTGCTTCTTCTTTATAAACCGCTGGCCGGCATTATATGTGTCCAGAGGTGTTTCAAAAATCATAAGCTATTACTTGACCTCTCCGTTGATTTTTGGTCATATGTTATCTTTTTTTTGTAATAGTTCAGCCTTTGGGCGAGCACATACGTTATTTTTGTCCCATCTTCCCATAGTCCACCATTCCGAATGAAGCGCGGGCTCCTGTCGTTCAGTTCAGTGCAACCCCGGGGGAGAAATCCCTCACACTGATTATCCGGTTCATAAATATATATTGTAATATACCCCGACTTAAATTTGAAAACTAGATTGACAGGGGGAAGGTTTTTACAGGCTAAACAGTTCCCTGAATGTTTTTCAACAAACCCTTTGATGATTTGACGAAGCATGTACCCTTTGGCAGTAAACAGATGCCTTCCGTTTTCCGGCCTTCAGTATTTTCCGGTATCTCCATGGAATTAATGCGCTGGTCGGCCTTATTCAGAAGTTCGGTCAACTCAGCGGAAATCGGGGTGAGTTCATCGGCGCATTCTCTTTTTATTTCAACCAGGCCTGTTTTCATGGCGGATATTGTATTTGCATATGGCTTGCACTTGCTGCAGGAGTAATCACCCTGCTGGTTTATGAGTACGCCCGAGATATAATGATAAAACCTTATCCGGCTGGTTAAGTTTGTCATCTTTCCCTACCTTTCATTTAACTATTTTAAGCAAGTTGCGCCATGATTTCAAGAATTACTAAGGCAGGAGCGGGCGATAATTCATCCCGGCATGATAAAATAAGAGATGCCGCAAGATAATTCAGACTTGGTTTATTCTACCGACAGTCTTGTCCTGGGAAAAGATAAGGCTGCTGTTAAAGTGTCCGGGGAAAACATCAGTCCCGGGCAGCAAAAGATCAGAGTGCGCCTTGATCGTAAATCCAGAGGTGGAAAATCCGTAACAGTTATTGAAGGCCTTCGGATGCCGGATGCGGAATTAAAGGATTTGCTGAAACAACTAAAGTCACGGCTTGGAACAGGCGGGGCGGTAAAGGATGACCTTCTTGAGATCCAGGGCGACTGGAGGGATGCTGTAATGGCGATACTCGAAAAGATGGGGTATAAACCTAAACGCTCAGGGGGATGAAAGAAAATATGAGAATGCCATCGTCCACTAAACCCCCCAAAAGCATTAAATAATTGAATGGATTTTTTGGGTAAATCAAAGGTTTCACCTTACACAACTCCCGAGGGACATAAGCGTTTGAGGGAGGAACTTAACTATCTATGGAAGATTAAGCGCCCCGAGGTTACTCAGGCGGTTGCCGATGCTGCCGCAATGGGTGACCGGTCTGAGAATGCAGAATATATATATGGAAAGAAGCAGTTAAGGCAGATCGATTCCCGTCTGCGGTTTCTTCAGAGGCGATTGAACGAACTGAAGATTGTGGACAGGCCGCCGGAAGACACTACAAAAATATTTTTCGGTGCCTGGGTTGAACTGGAGGATGATGACGGGAATGAGTATAAGTACCGGATAGTTGGTCGTGACGAATTTGATCCGGCCAAGAACTATATCAGCATTGATTCACCTATGGCAAAGGCATTGTTGGGTAAAAAAGCGGATGATGAAGTAGTTGTGGATAGACCGAACGGCAAAACCGCCTTTGTTGTAGTATCCATTCATTATTCGTTTTAATTATTGGAGGTAATATTTGGCAATAGTAAGTCTGCAGAATGTAAAGATAGCATTTGGTGGCCCCGAGCTGATTGATGGGGTTACTCTTAATGTGGAGGCAGGGGAGCGTGTCTGTCTGGTCGGCAGGAATGGTGCGGGTAAGTCCACTCTTGTTAAGATAATCGGCGGAGAAATTCGTCCTGACTCCGGTGAGGTTATATATTCCCAGGGACTGCGAATCGCCTCACTTCCCCAGGAAGTTCCCCGTGACCTCGATGGGCCGGTATTTGATGTGGTTTCAGCAGGGCTGGGCAAAATAGTTGACTTGATCTCTGAATACCATTCGATAAGTCACCGCCTGTCATCTGATTATAATGAAGGAGCGCTCTCCCGACTTGAACGACTACAGCACGAAATTGAATCAAAAGGCGGCTGGCATTTACAGCAGAGAGTAGATACTGTGCTGTCAATGCTTAAGCTGGATGCCGATGTATCTGTTGCTGAACTCTCAGGGGGGCAGAAAAGAAGAGTTCTCCTTGCCAGGGCGCTTGTGAATGAGCCGGACCTTCTGCTGCTTGATGAGCCTACGAACCATCTCGACATTGAATCAATCGGATGGCTTGAAGAACTTCTGAGAGCCTACCAGGGGACCATCCTCTTCATCACGCATGACCGGAAATTTCTCCAGTCTCTCGCAACCCGTATAATCGAACTTGACCGTGGGAAGATAACCGACTGGCCTGGTGATTATGCGACCTACCTTCAAAGAAAACAGGCACTGCTGGATGCCGAGGCCACCCATAACGCGCTTTTTGATAAAAGGCTTGCACAGGAAGAAGTATGGATCCGTCAGGGCATTAAGGCGCGCCGCACCCGGAATGAAGGTCGTGTGAGCGCGTTGGAAGAGATGCGAAAAGAGAGGAGCATGAGGCGCGAGTTATCTGGAAGCGCGACAATGAAGCTTAACGATGCTGAAAGATCAGGGAAGCTTGTGCTTGAGGCAAAGGGGATTGACTGTACATTTGACGGGCGGAAACTTATAGATAATTTTTCAACAGTAATTATGAGAGGTGACAGGATAGGGATTATCGGCCCCAATGGCTCGGGAAAGACTACGCTGATAAATATCCTTCTCGGTACTATGGTGCAGCATGAAGGCTCTGTCCGCAGGGGAACAAAACTCGAGGTTGCATATTTTGATCAGCACCGCGCACAGTTGGATGACGAGAAATCCGTAATGGAAAATGTGGCGGACGGTGAGCACGTTACTGTAAACGGCGGAAAAAGACATGTGATCGGCTATCTCCAGGACTTTCTCTTTCCGCCGGACCGTGCCCGATTGCCTGTAAAGGTTTTGTCCGGAGGAGAACGCAACCGGCTTCTGCTTGCAAAGCTTTTTACGCGGCCTTCAAATGTAATCGTGATGGATGAGCCGACAAATGACCTGGATATAGACACGCTCGAACTTCTTGAGGAGATGCTGATGGAATATAAAGGTACCGTCCTGCTGGTGAGCCATGACCGGGAATTTCTGAACAACATTGTGACAAGTACGATCGTCTGCGAAGGCGGCGGCAGGATTGGCGAATATGTCGGAGGATATGATGATTGGCTGAGGCAGAGTGTACCTGAGGCGGTGAATCAGAAAGTGAAGGTTTCAGGACAGAAAAAGCCTCGTCAAAAGAAAGAAGGGCCCCGCAAACTCACATTTAAAGAAAACAGAGAGATAGAAGCACTCCCCGGCATGATTGAATCAATGGAAGCAGAGTGTCGCGGGCTTTATCAGAAACTCTCGGATCCTGAATTTTACAAAAGTAATGGAGGCAGGGTGGCCGAGTCAAAGTCGAAGATCGAGACGATGGAAAAGGATATTGCAGATGCTTATGAACGCTGGGCCCTGCTTGAGCAGATATTAAAGGAGTCCGCCTGAAATACGCAGTCTGAGGGGTCAGGCCCAGACAGAAGACAAATTAATATGCGATTAAATCTTCGACAGTGTGGAAAGATTTGCCCTCAGGCATAGCGAAAATGCAATAGATAAAATCTTCCAGCCATTTTTAAACCTTTTTGTTTTTTTTGTGTCTAAATAAGTAAGAATTATAAAATACGGGGAGAATTTGTGGTAGAAAAGTTTATGTTCAATATCTTTAAAATAATTATTGTTTTGAGCCTCTTCTCACTGGCCTTTTGTGGGGGAGGCGGACATGGCGGTGGCGGAGACGACGGAGGTTTATCTTCAGATTTTGAGGATTCGCCCTTTGGATTCCATCCTGCATTGGTAGCCAAGTTTGGTTACAGTGATAGTGGTTACATTGACGCCCAGAATATCGGTGTCAGGTGGAACAGGCCGAGTCTTTATACCTTCTGGTTTAAGGTACAACCGGATATCGATGACCCTGCTTATACCTGGGATGAGTATGACAACCTTTATGGAAACATTCCAGCAGGGATAAACATCCTTGCGAATATTGCTACGCAGCCGCGAAGTTATGATGCAGGTCGTGAAATTCCGGGTAGTTATTTACCGATTGATGAAGACAAATACACTGCTTTTGTCAAAGCCACGGTAGAACGTTATGACGGAGACGGCATGGATGACATGCCGGGGATTGTTAACCCGATCAGATACTGGCAGGTGGATAATGAGCCGCAGGTTCAAATAAAAACAGGTTATGCGGGGTTGCAGCAGATAACATATATGGCTATTAAGGAGGCATGTTCTGAGTGCAAAGTTATGATAGGCGGGGCAACCGGGTTTCCTGATAATTTTGCAGACAATTTTTCAGTATATGCTCAAATTCTGTCTGATCTGAACGGTCAGTATGTTGATATATTTGATTTTCACTGGTATGGATTTGCTGACGGCGATTATCGTGAAAGTAAAGACGCCTATGACCTTGTGAGGTCCAAACTCAATGAATATGGTTTTGGGAATATCCCTGTATGGATAACTGAGATGGGTAGTCACAGCGGCACAATAACCTGGGAAGATCCCTATGATGGTTTATACCAAAGCGAAGCCCAGCAGGCAGGTGATTATTTAAAGCGTTTTATCTATCCCCTCTCTTTTGGGGTTAAGAAAATCTTTCCGGCTTTTGGACTGATAGAAGGATTTAAGTCTAATAATGGATATTTCGACCATACCGGTCTGATATATGATGGAGCGTTTAGTGATGACCTGGGTTTGGGAATAAAGAAACTGGGCTATTACACATATAAGCTCATGACAGATAAGCTCGAAGGCTCTGACTGGGACAACATTCAAGTCATTCAGGAATCAGGCAATGTCTATATTTATAAAGTTCTAAAAGGCGGCGAGCCTGTGTATGTTGCCTGGTGGGATTATTTTGATGAGGCGGGATACACTGCGGGAGATACTAAAATGGTTGTCCTGAATGTTGATTTTACAGGAGATGCCTTAATTACCACAGCAGTTCCGAATGCTGACAGCGGGGCGGACTTAGATGAGAATAACTATCCGGATTTCTTTGATACAGAAACAAAAACAGTATCTAACGGGCAGGTAACTATAACCCTTGGTGAAAGTCCTGTGTTTGTTGAGGCAATACAGTGAACTTCAACAAAATTAAATTGACTAATATCAGCTGCCTTTTCTTTCTTAGTGTGGTTTTAGGCTGTGGAGGTGAAAGTGATGGTGAAGGCAGTGATAGTGGTATAAGTTCATCAGAAGTCTTAACAAAAATTAATTCATATCAATTGACAACTGACTTGGAGGAGAGCATTCATCAATTGAGGTCATTGGAGACAAAGTGTATGTTGCATATGGCGCTGTTCCAATCATTTAGCAGGGTTCCATGGGCTTGCCCGTGGGTGAATGCCGCCGGAGATATTTTGGTATACTTATGAATTGTGGAAAACAGATTATCAGGACACAGCGTATATCGGACAGAGTACCATGTAGTGTGGATACCA
>JAJRYC010000068.1 GCA_024275975.1 Nitrospirota bacterium
ATCTCTGAAAACAGGTTCCCCTGCGTTGCCTCTTGAGGTTACGTGATATACTGCCCCTTCATATTCTATTCTTAAGGGTCTTGCCATGTAGTGACTTTATCAGTTTTGTCTCAAAAATGCAAGAAACAAGACTTGACCCCAAGTCGAAAATTCTCCTCGCCACATTGATTATAACAAGGAGAAATATATCGGATTATATGTATCATGTCAAGACCTGACACCCTTTCACACAGGATTAATCATCTCGTAATTATATTTTCCAGTCCGATCCTGATCATCATTATTGCTATTGCCGCAAGCAGCAGGGCCATTACTTTGGATATGGCGATTATACCCCCTTCGCCTAGTATCTTTATGATGGACTGCCCTTTTTTAAATACGCTCCATACTATTAACAGATTCAGCAAAAGAGATATAACCGTCGCGACAAAACCGTAATGGTCAACAAGGACCAGCAGGGTCGTCAGCACTGCCGGCCCCACAATAAGCGGCACTCCTATCGGTACTACACCGAATTTTCCGGCGAGCTTTTTGCGTCCTTCATCACGTCTTGTCAGGTCAAGCACCGCAAATACCAGAAGCACAAGGCCGCCAGCAATCTTGAAATCATCCGTGGTAATCCCGATCATCCTGAAGATCGTCTCTCCCATTACTGTAAAGATGATGCTTGCTATCAGTGCGGTTAAGATCGATTCTCTTATTATCTTTTCACGTTTGGGTTCGGTCAGACTGTGTGTCATCGAGATAAAGATCGGGAGGACAGCGAAGATATCAATAGCTACGAATAGAGGGATAAAGGTATGGGGCAGATGTTTTAGCGTTTCAACCATACAGAATTATAATAGCTCTATCCCTCATTATTCACAAACTATTTATTCGGACATGCCATGCCCTGGAATACATTTTTCAGTTCAATAAATATTATGTCATACAACAATTCCGAAAAGTTGTAAAATAGACTTGCATGTTGCGGTTCCCGGATATAAACCCCGATCTCATCAGGATAGGTCCTGTCCATATAAGGTGGTACGGACTTATGTACCTGGCAGGATTTGCAGCTTCGTACTATCTGGTTAAGAGGCAGATAACAAAGAAAAAGCTGGATATAACCGCGGAAGTCCTTGAGAGTCTCTACTTTTATCTTGTTATCAGCCTGATTGCCGGAGCAAGACTGGGATATGGGGTCTTTTATAACCTGACTTACTATCTGCATAACCCACTGGATATTTTTGCCATATGGCATGGCGGCATGTCCTTTCACGGAGGCCTTATAGGCGTTATAATCGGGGGCTATATCTTTTCACGGAGAAAGGGGATAAACTTCCTGCTGATCTCCGATCTTGTTACTGCAACTGCTCCTATCGGTCTCTTTCTGGGAAGACTCGGCAATTTTATAAATGGAGAACTCTATGGCCGGCCATCCGATCTCCCATGGGCGATGATATTCCCTTCAGGTGGCGATATCCCGCGGCATCCATCCCAACTGTATGAAGCATTCTTTGAAGGGATTGTAATTTTTACTGTGTTATGGATAGTGAAAGACAGATTCAGAAGAGAAGGCTTTGTAACAGCACTATTTCTGATATTGTATGGTATCGCCCGGTTTTTTATCGAATTCTTCAGGGAACCCGATCCTCAGCTCGGCTTTGTTATCGGTTCTTTCTCGATGGGGCAGGTATTATGCGGCGCTATGGTCCTGGCAGGGAGTATTCTGCTGATTATTAACAGGAGATATAGAATAAAGGAATAAGCTGACGTAACGGCTTTGTGTCACAGGGCAGGGCAACATACATGGATTGGCGGTCCCAACGGGAGTCGAACCCGTGTTTTAGCCTTGAGAGGGCCACGTCCTAGGCCTCTAGACGATGGGACCGAAATGGCTGTGATTTACAAACTAACTCAAACTATACCACTGTAATCTTACCAAATACAGCCCGGAAATGTAAAAGACTATTGGCTCTTCAGGATGTAACTGTAAATTTTACCTGCCATCTTTTTAATGCGGGGGTATAATACAATGCTGAACGCACCCGGATGCACCGGCGGATATTCAGCGGTTTATTAATATGAAAGAGAATATTCTTTTAGGAAAATGGACACAGGATGGACTTGAACGCCTGATAAGCAGCGCCGCCCGGATCAAATCCGCCGGCGAACGGATAGATTTCCTCTCAAAACATTTTCTCGGTACGGATTATAAGGAATCAACCCTCACCGGAGATATAAACAGACCCGAAGTTTTCGTCGTAAATCTGGAGGGCGTTGATTGTTTCACCTTCATCGATTATATTGAGGCGATGCGCCTCTCCTCTTCTTTTTCCGCCTTTACCGGGAATCTGAAAATGGTAAGATACCGGATGGGAGAGGTTGCGTTTGACACGAGAAATCATTTCTTTCGCGACTGGCGGGAATTTAATACGGATTTTGTGAGTGACGTCACAGAACGGATTGGCGCTCACAAGGCCAGGAAGATTGTAAAAATGCTGAATGAGAAAAAAGACGGCACGTATTATATACAGGGAATAAGCCCTGTGAGTAGAGAGATCACATATATACCAACAGACGTGATTGACGATTCAGTTCTTGATCAGATGAGAACAGGTGATTATGTCGGTGTATATTCCGCAATGCCCGGGCTTGATGTCTCGCATGTCGGTATTTATATTAATGACGGAGATTCGATATATTGGCGGAATGCCTCGTCGGATAAGAGAAACAGAATGGTCGTTGATCAGGATTTCAGGGATTATATCTCCGGCAGACCCGGCCTGGTTGTATTAAGGCCGAAAGATTTCCCTGTCCATCTTTTAACAGAGTGAGGAATAATTGAAAACAGTTAAGAGTACCACGATTAAAGTAATCTTCAGCCGGCGTATGCTGGTGGCCCTGATCATGGGCTTTGCCTGCGGTCTGCCCCTGCTTTTGACCTTATCCCTGTTACAGGCATGGATGACGGAAGAAGGGGTTGACCTGACTGTAATCGGCCTGTTTGCCCTGGTCGGGCTGCCTTATACACTGAAGTTTCTCTGGGCCCCGGTTATAGACCGTTTTACCCTGCCTTTTCTGGGCCGAAGAAGGGGTTGGCTGCTGATCGCCCAGATAGTCCTGGCCTTTTCAATCGCAGGCCTCGGCATGACTGATACGGGAAAGAGTCCTCTGGTGGTTGCCCTTGCCGCATTTCTGGTGACATTTTTCAGCGCCTCACAGGATATAGTGGTGGATGCTTACCGCAGGGAAGATCTTGCCGACAGGGAGCTGGGATTGGGTTCTTCTCTCTATGTAAACGGTTACCGGGTGGGGATGCTTCTGGCTTCAGGGGGCGGTCTGATTATGGCTGACCTTATGTCTTTTTCAGCAGTATATATGATAATGGCTGCCTGTATGCTGCCCGGTATCATAACTACCTTGTTCACACCTGAGCCGACTGCCGCCATGGGTACGCCAAAAACTATGAAGGAGGCTGTGTTTGAGCCTCTTATTGAATACTTCTCCCGGCAGGGCGCCCTCTGGATACTCGCGTTTGTCCTCCTTTACAAGATCGGCGACATCATGGCAAGCGCAATGACCATGCCTTTTTACCTTGACATAGGATTTTCAAAGACAGAGGTCGGGGCTGTAGTCAAGTTGTTCGGCTTCTGGGCTACTATTATCGGAGGTCTGACAGGCGGATTCATCATGCTGAATTTCGGGATCAACCGTTCTCTCTGGGTCTTCGGATTTCTTCAGGCGATTTCTACCGCGGGCTTCGCCCTGCTGGCCTGGATCGGACATAATGTTGCGGCCCTGGCCGGGGTCATCGCTTTCGAAAATCTGAGCGGCGGCATGGGAACAGCCGCCTACGTGGCATTTATGGCGAGCATCACAAACAAGAAATTCACGGCAACACAATACGCTCTGCTGACCAGCCTCATGGGAGTTCCGCGCGTATTTGCGTCCGCGCCGACCGGTTTTCTTGCCAAACACATGGGATGGACAAACTTCTTTGTCGCATGCGCTTTAATCGCCATTCCAGGCATGCTGCTCCTGCTCAAATTCGCGCCATGGAATCCAAAGGATAAACCCGGATATTGATAAACAGCGGGCAGAAGCGCTGAAGATACCTTACGCAGTAGATATAAAACTCTATGATTTACAGGCCTCTTACCCCCTGACCGGAAAACAGTTTGCGTCTTCTATTTTATTATCTTCCTGCGCATGAGCCTGAACGGCAGAGGGGCGAGCAGCAGGGTCACGGCAAAAATCCAGACGATATCCCATAGGACATTCTGTATCTGCCCGTACGCAAACGACCTGAGGATATTCACCATATGGTAGAGAGGAGTAAAAAAAGCCAGATCGGCAACGATCGGCGGCAGGGCGTCCAGCGGAAAAAATATCCCGGAAAAAAGGAAAAGCGGAGTCAGAAAGAGGGTAAAGAAATAATTGAAAGAATCGATGCCCGGCACGATAGCGGTAAAAATAACGGATATCCCGGCAAAGATCAGGCCGATAAAAAAAAGAACAGGGATTGCGAGGATTATATATGCGGAGTCCACAAGTCCGAAGAGAGATATAACAATTATAATAATCGTACCGTAAAGAGCGCTTTTCGAAGCGCCCCACAGCAACTCCCCTGCAACAAGATCATCGATATTGACAGGGGTTGCGAGTATGGCATCAAAGGTCTTCTGATAGGTCATCCTGACATACGTGCCGTATGTGCATTCGTAAGCCGCCGCAAACATGGCAGAGGAGGCAACGATGCCGGGGGCGATAAATTTCATGTACGGAACTCCGTTTATCTCCCCGACGAAAGCCCCCAGCCCAAGGCCCAGGGCAACGAGATAGAGAACCGGCTCGGCAAAATTCAGCGCCAGGCTCGATTTGTAGAGCTTCGTATAGACCGTGAATTGTCTCTGCCAGATCCTGAATGCCTTCTTAAGCTTCAAGAGACCTCCCTGTAAGTTTTAAATATACCTCCTCAAGGTTGCCGCCGTGTTTATCGGTAAGCCCCGAGGGAGAATCAATAGTAACGATCTTCCCGGCATCCATTATCGCCACTCTGTCACATAGTTTTTCTGCTTCCTCCATATAATGTGTCGTAAGTATAAGGGTCGTATTTTTCGACTTGAGGTGGTTCAGTTTTTCCCAGACGGAATGCCTGCTATGTGGATCGAGACCGGTAGTCGGCTCGTCGAGGATTAATAATTCCGGATTGTTTATCAACGCCCTGGCGAGGAGCAGCCTGTGCTTCATCCCTCCGGAAAGGTCTCTTATGTTAACATCCGCCTTCCGGCTTAACTCAACAAACTCAAGGAGTTCACGCGCAAGGGATGAAGATTCGTTTTTCATGATGTCGAAATATCTCGCATAGACGACCAGGTTTTCGAAGACCGTCAGGTCGGGATCAAGATTGTCGTCCTGCGGCATTACGCCTATTCTTGATTTTATCCGGCCCCGATACCTTTTCACATCCATACCGAAGACCATAACTTCTCCGGAAGTCGGAGGCATAAAACAGTAGATTATGCCCATTGCAGTCGTTTTTCCGGCGCCGTTAGGGCCGAGGAAGCCGAAGCATTCACCCATGGCAATCTCAAAGTCTATGTTATCAACAGCCCTGAGATCACCGTAATCTTTTGTCAGCCCTTTTGCGGTAACAATATTCATAAATAAATTATAACACTATGGGACTAACCCAAAATGCGGCCGGAATGCGGATATGTCTTGACACTGAAAATTATACTGCATTATACTTCTCTTATGTTAAAGAATTGTCTGTTTATATCTGAAAAACTACTCATAGAGGCATGGCTCTTTGCGCCGTGGCCGGAGGGGGATTCTATCAGCTCTTAGCAGGCAACCCTATAGAAGAACTTAAAGGCCGCGGAATAAACACCGCGGCCTTTTTTATGTGCGCCCGGCAGGGCGCGGACTTAAGGAGGAATATATGACGGAATTCGATCAGACGAACTGGGCAAAAGCCGGGTTCGCGCGGCAGTACAGGGAAAAGGCGGACATTTATATTGTCGAAAGAAGAAGAATGCTCGAAATAATGAAATCTTACTATAGACATTTCCCCGGCTGTACCGGGCAGAACCATATACTCGACCTCGGCTGCGGGGACGGTATTATTACAGACAATCTTCTGGAGATTGATGATTCAATATCAGCCACTCTGATTGACGGGTCCGGCGATATGCTGAATAACGCCAAAGAGCGTTTAAAGGGATATAGAGATATCCGCTATATCCAGGCAAGCTTCCAGGATATCCTGGAAAAAGATATCCTCCGGGAGAAATTTAATTTTATAGTTTCGTCCCTGGCCATACACCACCTGGCAATGGATGAAAAAAGAAAGCTATTCGAAAAGATTTATTCATATTTAGATCCTGAAGGGTATTTTATGAATATCGATGTGATACTCGCCCCTGCGGAAACACTTGAACAGTGGTATCTGACGTTGTGGAGGGAATGGATGGATGAGAAGAGAACAGCCGCCGGAATTGAAATGGATGATGACGACATTGTCAGGAGGTTTCAGGACAATAAGGATAATAAACCTGATACGCTCAACGACCAATTAAACGCCCTGAGGAATGCCGGATTTAAAGATGTAGACTGTTTTTACAAATACGGCGTCTTTACTGTTTATGGCGGAAAGAGACAGGGGTGAAGGCGGGAAGCACAGGAGGCGAGGCTTGACAGAAAATCCTGTCTTAGGATACATTATAATTGTAAAGGGGAGTAGCTTTTATCAGCGGATGTCGTCAATACGTCTATCGGAATAAAAACAGATAGGCCGGCGCCGCTGGTTAGGTAAACCTAACAAGCAAGACCTTTGCCACGATCAGATTATGTCGGGGCAAAGGTCTTTTTAATTTTAGATACATACTGGAGGTGCAGCATGAACGGTTTAAAGACAACGGTCCTGATGGTTACATTGACCCTGATGCTGATAGCGATCGGGGGTATCCTGGGAGGTAAAACAGGGATGACCCTTGCCTTCATCATAGCTTTTGGCATGAATTTTATCTCATACTGGTTCAGTGACAAGATTGTGCTCAAGATGTACAAGGCGCAGCCGGTCTCGCAATCAGACGCCCCGGAACTGTATGCGATGGTAAGAAGACTTGCGCAAAAGGCGGGACTCCCAATGCCAAAGGTTTATATCATTAAAAAGGCCCAGCCGAATGCCTTTGCAACAGGACGGAATCCTGCAAACGGCGCGGTTGCCGTCACTTCAGGCATAATGCAGATCCTTACCAGGGAAGAGCTGGAGGGGGTCATCGCTCATGAACTCGCCCATATTAAACACAGGGACATTCTCGTAGGCACAATCGCGGCCACACTGGCCGGAGCAATAAGCTATCTTGCGCAGATGGCGCAGTGGGCGATGATCTTCGGAGGAAGGCAGGATGATGACGATGGAGGAAGCCCGATTGCAGCCATTGTCATGATGATCGTCGGCCCTATAGCCGCAATGCTGGTGCAGATGGCGATATCACGCTCAAGGGAATATGGGGCTGATGCCGCCGGCGCCAGGATTTCAGGCAACCCGGCGTATCTTTCCAGCGCACTTAAAAAACTGCATATGGCATCCCAGAAGATACCGATGGATGCGAATCCCGCGACATCCCATATGTTTATCGTGAATCCGCTTAAAGGCGGTTGGCTTTTAAAGCTCTTCAGCACGCATCCGCCGATGGAGGAGAGGATTGCAAGACTGAATTCGATGAGATTAATGGCATGATTAGTCGAAATCGGCTGATCTGATAAGTCCTTGCTTTTCCTTTAACATTCCGTAATTAAGCAATTCCAGGCCATTCGGATGTTTATTATGTATGGTGACGGCCCTTAATACGCTCCAGATGAAATCCACAAATTATCGGGGCAGATCCGATATTCCAGGTGTTTTTCTTTTTCGGCCTGCCGTTCCCGGAAATATGGCGGGCGATCATTGAGTCATGACCGCCCGCCGGCTGGTGGTTCCCGGCCACATTCCAGAAAACGACCCTATTGTCATATAAAAAGCTTGACAAGAGTGTAAAAGATTTATAATATCAACATTATTGTGATTATAAGTTAATTATTATTTTTTATATATTTGAAGAACACCTGTTTTATGGGGCAAAAATCTGCCCGAAAGTAAAAAACACGACGCAGTACTAAAGAAGGTCAGGCTATGAAATCAGCAGCACAAAAAGGTATTTCATACAGTAAGAGCCTTGTTACGGAAACCGGTAAGTATGTCTGGGCCACTGCCGAGTATACAGGTCTCCTCACCGCAAGCTATGTAATGAGGAGCGGCGATCTATTAACGAGTGCCGTGAGCAGGCTAGCCGAGCCGATAAAAAAGATACCTTTAAACTCACCCCTGAAATACTGCAAGGAGACAGCCTCCAGGGTCGCCTCATTAACAAGCGCGGGGGTCAAGGGCCTTGGCAAGGTAATCCCCCGTTCCGGGGCAGAGCCGCTTGTTTTTGACACTGAAAGGATAGCGAGGATAGAAGAGATGCTTATGCAGATAGACAGGCGTCTCGATGCGATGGAGAGCGGTGGTGCGGTTTACAGGTCCAGGGCTGTTGTTCAGGAAAAGGCGAAGCTGGGCGAGGCAAGGGACATGCTGTTGCGTCAACTCGTTGAGGCCAACAAGCAATTGAAAGAGGCGTGACCAACGCTGGGGCGCATACAGAAATTATAGAGAGAGGAGTTTACATATGACCAAGCCGAAGCTTTTAAACGTGGGGATTGACCTTGGGACGTCAAGGAGTGTTATTGCCTGTGACAATGGGATGAGGATGTTTCTTCCGAGCTATGTGGGATTTCCAAAGGACAGGGTGTCGCAAAAGATGCTCGGGAAGGAAGTCGTCTTCGGGGAAGAGACTCTCAAGCACAGGATGTCCCTCGAGTTCTACAGGCCGATTGAGGCCGGTGTGCTGAAACACTCCGATGACCCTGATAAGGACCCCGAGGGCTACAGGAAGACCGTGGAAGTAGCAAGGACGCTCCTTGCACACCTTGTTGAGCAGGCGACTGCCGAGGAGGAAGGGGATGTTGTGATCCGTGGGGTTATCGGGGCGCCGGCCTTGGCCAGCAGGAAGAACAAAAAGGCACTCCTGGACATATCAAAGGGCATATTCGAGACGGTCATGATAGCCTCCGAACCCTTTTGTGTTGCCTATGGGCTGGGGCATCTGAGTAACGCCCTTGTTATAGATATAGGCGCTGGAACTGTTGACCTCTGCCGGATGCACGGCACAGTGCCTGACGAGGCGGACCAGATAACCACTTTTAAGGCAGGGGACACGATAGACCAGGTCTTTTACGAACTTATAACCAAAAAGTATCCGGAAGCAGG
Source organism: Nitrospirota bacterium (assembly GCA_024275975.1). Classification (GTDB taxonomy): domain Bacteria; phylum Nitrospirota; class Thermodesulfovibrionia; order Thermodesulfovibrionales; family UBA6898; genus JAJRYC01. The sequence continues at coordinate 9,341 of JAJRYC010000068.1, forward strand.
CCTTACGGTGAATATGGTGAAGCGTTTCAAGGAAGAAAACGCCACTGTTTCCGATCATGGAGACGCGATTTTCATCAACCTCCCCGTGAACGGAAAGCCCGAGATGCTCAACGTGACAGAGGAGCTAAGGGAGGCCTGCAGGGAAATCGTTCCGCACATAGTGGCCGGCATAAAGAAACTCGTTGCAACTTATGACCCCGAGTTCCAGAACGAACTGAAGAATAAAGTGATATTGGCCGGGGGCGGGAGCCAGATAATAGGATTGGCGAAGGAGATAGAGGACTTCATGAACGCGGCCCTCGGCTCCGGCAGGGTAACCAGGATCGAAGAGCCCCTCTATGCCGGGGCTAACGGGGCTTTGATGCTTGCTAAAGACATGCCCGAAGAGTACTGGTATGAACTGAGCGAGGCGTAAAATATGAAGGCCAAGTGGCTGCTTGCGCTGATTTTCCTTTTTCTTGCTGTTGTATTTCTGGACCAGAACAATGTGCCCGTGCCTGTAAAGGTGATCTTTGGTAAACCCTTTTATTTCCGCCTGAGCCTTATAATCCTTGTAAGCGTCGGCGTCGGCGCATTGCTGACCCTGGCGGGGATCAGGCTGCGGAAGCAGATCAAGGCAAAAAGACCTTAAGGAGGTTAAAGAGATGGGGAAGGGACTGCGTTATAATATCGAGCATATTGGAGACACCTTTATTGATGTGATAATCAAGGCGTCAGACGCTGCAAGAACCTCTGCAAAAGGGATTGTTCTGACTTATGATCTGAACGACCTGAAAAGGAAGAGAAGAGAGATTGTTCGCGGCATAGGGGAGAGGCTTGTACAGTTAAGGAAAGATGATCCCGGCCTCAACATAGCAGCGGATGAAGAGATGACCCGTCTCCTGTCTGAATTCGACAGGATCGAAAAAGAGATCGAGGCTGCCGAAAGGGAGCTTAAAGAGAGGCTCTACCCACGCAAGAGGGAAACGGACCAGATAAAAAATACCGGTTATTGAGAAAGGAGGCAGGCTTTATGTCAAAGATTTTCGCTGGTGTCTTTTTTGGGGTTTTTATTGGGGCACTGGCTTACGAGACGCTTAACAGAAGTAATCCCGAGCTGGTTCAAAGAATCAGGAATAAAGTATCGAAAAAGCTGGACGACTATCTCGGTCCGATAGAGACCATCGAAGAAGGGGCGCAGCCTGAATGAGCTTTCCCCGCAAGATTGAAAGTCCTGTTTTTGTGGTTCTGATCGTATTGCTTGGAATATATTTCTATTTCATTTACCCGAGCAGTATCTCCATCCCGATCCCGGACCTGAGTTTGCGGAACTGGGATGAGAGGGTTTCTTCTCTCAGAAACGGCGATTTTTACGGCGCCCTTGTCGGTGAGCAGGACCCATCATATCACTATCAGGATGATGACCAGCAGGTCGTTGTGTTTAACAACAATACAGGGGATCCCGGGGTCCCGCGGGGGGATCTCCTTCAGCAGGGCGGCCAGACCCAGTCCGAGTGGTTTGTCAATCCCCTGAAGCGATCGCCACAGCTTAATGACCAGGTCAACGGACTGGTTCCTGTCGGGAACGTGCCTCAGCCACCAGCCGTACAGCAAGTGGCGCCGGACAAGGTGCTGCAGGAGGGACACTGGATCGGCCTTGAAGTGATCAGCCTTTCGTCTGCTATCGCAAGAGCCAACAATATCCCTGATAATGTCAGGGGTGTGCTCATAGACGAGGTGACGCTGCTTGCCGCGGAATCAGGCCTTCTTGCGGGAGACGTAATTACAGGGGTGGCCGGATCCCGGTTGCAGGACCTCCGTTCATTCAAAGATGCGACCCGGCAGGTGGCCGGTCTTCGTCAGGCGGTGGTCTCTGTTTTCAGGAAAGGTAGGAATTTCGATATAGAGGTTGTCGGAACCGAAGAACTCGGGATTGCCCAGATGGAGGCCGCGCCGATGATAACTGCCGCCGCTACCCGGCCCCACGGCTATTATGGCCCCTGCGACAGGTGCCATGCTATATCGAAGACCACAGCCAATCCCGGTCACCTCGCAAAGGACCAGGGAGATGTACTGGCCGGGACCGCACCCCCGATCGGGACAGGCGCTGCGCGACCGCACAGGGAAAGGGGAGATTGTACCAGTTGTCACACGATATTGCCCTGACAAAAGAGACGTCCGGCGAGTTTTCCGACTGCACCTCGTGTGAAAAGAGGGCCATCTGGGTCTCTGTTCTGCTGAACCTGGCCCTCACGATCTTCAAGGCCGTTATAGGTGTCTTCAGCGGAAGCAAGGCCGTACTCGGTGACGCCCTCTATTCATTAAAGGACTTCGTGGCCTCCCTTGCAGTGCTGATAGGTGTGAGGGTCTCCAATAAACCGGCTGACGAGAACCATCCTTATGGACACGGCAAGATAGAATACGTGGTGGTGTTTCTTATCAGCATTCTTATAATCGGGGCGTCCGTATTCCTCTTTGTTCACTCTGTAAAGAATCTCTGGCTTGCCTTTGACGGTCATCACATGTCTCCGCCGAAGTTCATCGCCTTTTTTGCCGCCGTTATATCAGTAATAGCGAATTACAAGCTCTCCGGCTATCTCCGATGTGTCGGCACGAGGCTCAAGAGCCCTGCCATACTGGCCAGCGCTGAACATAACCATTCCGACGCCACGTCCTCTATCCTTGTTGCAGGGTCGATTCTCGGGGCAAGGTTCGGTTTTTATTTCCTTGACCCCCTTGCCGCTGCGATCGAGACCGTGGACCTGCTGAGGCTGAGTGTCAACATGTTGAACCATTCCCTGACGGGTATGCTCGACTCGAGTGAGAGCGCCGATGTGAAGGAGGAGATAAGGTCGGTTGTCGGCCTTGTACCGGGTGTCAGGGGGATACCGATGCTCAAGTCAAGGCGGGTCGGCCAGAATAAGTGGATAGACATCATCATCAAAGTTGATCAGGACCGCTCCGTTGAAGAGGGGCACAGGATCGGTCTGCATGTTGAGCAGACGCTGAAAAAGGCCATCGGTAATATTGCCGGTATAACTTTATCCGTGGAACCGGAGGTCAAGTGACTCTTGCGTGTTTTCGAGGTTGTTCGCGGAGAGACAGAGAATGTCCGGCCCGGTTGCATGCTGAGAGAGGGAATGCATTCCGGTGCCGGAATTCGGAATGGTGAATGAGAATAGATGAAAAAAGACTGGCTCATTAAGGCGCTCGACCTGACGGGAGCTTCCCTGCCATCAATACATAGGAAGGTGGCGGAGCGGAGGCTTGAGTTCGAGTTGCGCCATGAAGGGAGGTCAAAGGAATTTATCTCACATGTCCTCGGCAGCCGCCTTATAAGGGAGAAGGCATTGAGGACAGGTGGCATGGGCGGGATTCTTGCCGCGCCTGCAACGCTCCCGCTGATCGGCGCCATAGGAACAATAGCCATGGGTGTGACTGTGGATCTCTTCTATCTCATGCGTGCTCAGGTGGATCTCTGCTATGAGATGTCCGCTACTTACGGGACAGAGTTGGACGAAGAGGAGTTAAAGGCAGTTGTGCTCGCCCTGCTAGGCCTCTCGGGCAGCGCAGGAGCCCTTAAGGGGATAGCTGCAACGACGTTGAAGAATGTGGTTGACCATATGTCTTCGAGCTACCTCAGGAAGGGGTTGAGCAAGTCGGCGGTGGAAGTGGCTGAAAAGATGGGCCCCCGGATACTGGGCAAGGCCTACAGGCTGATCCCCCTGCTGGGTATACCTCTGAGCGCCTCCATTAACATGGCATCAACCATGATGGTCGGCAACCAGGCGAGAAAGTATTTCAGGACGACGGGAGAGGGCTTGATTAATGAAATATAAGGCGAAAATCCTGCTTATCACATTGTCGGTCTTCCTGGTCTCTTTTGCGGTATTCGGCTACAACAGGTTTATTGACAAATTGCACCTTCTCCATATAGCCGATGGCAGGGTTGAGGCCGAGCTGCAGCGCAGGTATATCGTCAACTCCCGGAGCAGGGCGGCGGCGGAGCAGTACCTTGAGACAGAGGGCAAGATACAGGAGCGCCTGATTGAGCTTAATCGAATCATAAGGTCCGGCAGACAGGCCGGCAGGCAGGCGGAGACCGAAAAGGAATTGGTCGGACTGGTCGAAAGGCTCGATGTGTTGAAGGAGGAATATCCAGGGCTCAGGACAAAAGGCCCCTATCTCTTTCTGATGGAGACTATCCAGGATTCGGGCTGGCGGGTGACCATGGAGAAATTCCGGTATAATGAAACTGTTTATGATTACAACCTTATGAGGCATATATTCCCCTTTAAACCCGTTGCCTTCCTGTTCGGTTTTCACGAGGAGTCTTTCATGAGGGCGGAGAAGGGAGCAGAACGGGTTCCCGGCGTCGGTCGGTCTTAAGCAGAGCGAATGCAATACGAAGAATGTATAAAATGTGCAAAGTGGTCCCCGCGCCTGAGTGTGCTGGGCAATCTCCTTGCGGCTGTCTTCAAGTTCGTTGTGGGAGTGCTCGCCGGAAGCAAGGGGCTGGTGGCCGACTCTCTCCATTCAGCGGCTGACGCCATCTCTTCGCTCTTCATACTCATATCCCTGAAGATATCGGGCAAGCCCAGGGACGAGGACCATCCGTACGGTCACGGCAAGGTGGAGTACATCAGCTCCCTTGTGGCGAGCGTCTTTCTCTTTTTCGGCGCCACGGCAATATTCCTTGATGCCCTGCACACATTCAGCGCCGGCGGAGTTAGGGGTGTCCCTAACAATGCCGCGATAGTGGCGACCATCATCTCTCTCGTCTATAGCTATCTGATGTACTCGTCGAACAAGTGTACCGGCACGCAGATGGAAAGCCCCGCCCTGCTGGCTGACGCGGCTGAAAGCAAGGCTGACAGTGCGGCCTCTCTTGCGGTGCTGGCCGGGCTTATAGGCACGAAGATGGGGTTTGTTCATGCCGATACCATAGCCGCCGTGGTGGTATCACTTCTGGTCTTTCACATGAGCGTGGAGATCTTCTTTACCGGCGTGCACGGCCTGGTGGATGTGGCCGTGGACAAGGAACTGCTTGATGAAATCCTGGGAGTAAGCCGGGCAGTGGAAGGGGTCAGGGAAGTGAGTGATATAAAGACCCGCCGGATGGGACAGAAAAACGCTGTCGACATCAGTGTGGAAGTGCCGAGCAATACCAGCGTCCTCGATGCACACAGGATAGCCGGGAACGTCAAGGCCGCGATACAGGGCCGGATAGGCAGCGTGGAAGCAATATTTGTGAGGACTGTCCCTGAAGGGACTCCCTGGGCGAGGCGGCTCGTGAGGAACATCCTGGATTTCAGATTGTAGGTTGTTACTCCGGAAGTTTATAACCTGTAATCTGAAATGCAAGACGATAAAAGGAGGTATTATCGATGTCATTAATTGATTTGAGCGAACTCAGGTTTTTTCTCAAGGCGGTTTCCATCAATGCCGGAAAAGTTGTTGACACACTGGTCGACAGGTATAACCAGTTGCTTCAGCTGAAACCGGAGCAGGCACGGGATGTATATTTCGAGATCGGCCGGGACCTCGAAAAAAAGGGTGACCGTCCGGGCGCCATAAAGGCCTACAAAAAGGTGCTGGCGGAACTGAAACCCGATGATACGGAGGTCCTCTTCAGGCTCGGAAGGACTTACCTCGAATCCGGCATGGCCAGGGAGGCCTCGGAGGTGTTCGAGAGGTTCACGGTGATCGAGAGTAGTTCTCCCATCGCCTGGTACCTGCTCGGGGTGGCCTGCTTCTCGATTGAAGAACCCGCAAAGGCGGAGGGGGCCTTCAAGGAGGCGATAAGCCTTGACAGCGGCTATGCCGAGGCCTATTACAAGCTCGGGCTTATATACGACGGCCGGGCTGATTTTGACAAGGCCATCGAGATGTATCAGAAGACAATCGCCCTGAAACCAGATTTTGTAAAGGCCTACCAGAGCATAGGGCTGACGTACGAGGGGAAGGGCATGCGTGAAGAGGCGGTGAAATATTTCAAGAAATCGATTGAACTGGATGAGAAGAAACTACAGTACAAATAAAAAATTAAACTTTGATGGTATGAAAAGGAGGAGATCATGTTAAATATTGTATTCGGCCTTATTGCGATATGCCTTGGGATCTGGGGGTTATTCAACTACTGGTGGTATGTGCTTGATGTCTTTATCGCCATACTACCCATCGTGCTTATTATAGGTGGAGTGGTGGCCCTTCTCGCGGGCATAAAGAACACAGGGCTGAGGACCAAGATCAGGGAAGGCAAAGCTCAGAATGCCGAGAGCGTTTCTGACATATATAGATAAGGAGACGAGTTATGGAAAGCGGAAAGAATACAAACCAGCCAGGCACGGAAGGAAGGGCCCCGGCCGGGACCTGTCCCCGGAACTATAAGCCCTGGGTCTGGACACTCGTTGTTATGGCCATCCTGACGCTCGCCTGGGCCGTATACGAGAACGTCAGGGAGGAAGGCATCGTCGGCGCCCTGTTAGAAGCCGGAGACTTTACGGCCGTGAAGAACGGGGACCGAGGTCCAGTTACGCGGACGGCTGCCGTGAAGGGGACTGTTGGTGGCCTGCAGTTATCCTATCACGACATCATCGAGAAGGTGAGACCGGCGGTTATCAGTGTGAACGCCGCTGTCGCCCCGGCACAGATGGGCAGTGCGCCGGCAGGCGCCACCCCCAGCCTGGTGGCCGGGCCTCCCACGGTGAATTATACGAGGGTGGGCTCCGGAGTGATAATAGACTCGAATGGTTATGTGCTCAGCAGCCTCCATGTTATAAAGGGGGCCTCTGTACTCAAGGCAACGGTTTACGGCAAGGGTGGCTCCAGGGAATATCCGCTGAAGGTGGTGAATGCCGACAACAAGACCGACCTGGTGCTCCTGAGGATCCAGGGCGAAGAACGGTTTCCCTACGCTACACTCGGAGATTCGGACATGATGAGGACCGGCGATGTGGTGCTCGCGATGGGGAGCCCCTTTGGCTTTGACCAGACCATAACCGCCGGCATAATAAGCAGCAGGCACAGGACCCTGCACATAGGCAATGAGATCTATGAGGACGTTATCCAGACGGACACCCCTATTAACAAGGGCAACAGCGGAGGCCCACTGGTGAACGTGAGGGGTGAAGTGATAGGGCTAAACACTGCAATTTATTCTCCGACAGGCTCTTTCAGCGGGATAGGTTTTTCCATTCCCGTCAACAGCGCCTCCACCCTGGTGTCCGGTGTCGTGGACTTCAGGGACGCCCCTGTACAGGTGGCTGGAGGACAGATCGTGGCCTGGACGAGGCAGGGCAGGCAGAGGGGTAACTCCTACAAGCTGCCGGGAGGACAGATTATCAACCCACCCCACCAATATCGCGGCAAGTGCAGGGACTGCCACCCGCAACTGAAAAAGGGGATTATCGGTTTCAACAGACAACAGGCGACCCCAGCCCCCGGCATGCAACAAAATAGCGAGCCCTTTCTCGGAATGAACCTCATAGAGGTGAACGACGTGGTGGCGAGGAGTTTCGGCCTCCTTAACCCCCGGGGCCTTTTAGTTGACAGGGTTTATGCCGGGACTCCGGCTGCCGAAGCAGGACTGTCAAGGGGGGACATCATCATGAGGGTCGATGGCCGGAAGATAAGGGGTCTCAAGCTCTTCAAAGAGGTCCTCGCCTCCAAGAGACTAGGGGAGAGTTTTGACCTGGCGCTGTGGCAAAACGGCGGCAGGGAGACGGTTACGGTAAAGAGCATTCCATACCCGGCCTTTATGCCGAGGCAGCAACCCGGAGGCACTCCGGGGCCCGCGGAGTTTGAGTGGCTCGGCGCTGAATTCATGCCCCTGGACGCCGCCCTTTCAGCCTATGTGAAGCATGGCGTCTATGTGGCGGAGGTCGAGGGATTCCTGGCCGGGTCAGGCCTGCGGAAAGGCGACATAATTCAGGCCTTTGACGGTAAAAATGTGACGGACATGAACGCATTTATCGGTCTTGCGAAGAAGGCCAGGCCGAGGAAAGGCTTTCTGCTCGAAATCCTCCGCTCCGGAAGCCCCATGTATATAACGGTGAAGGGATGAAAGAGATAATAAAGAAACTATATGCCGAGGAACTGGAACTCATAGCTCCGGCTCCTCCCGCTGTGGACACCGGGAAGAGAAGCCTCCTGGTCCGCCTGAGGGCCTTCCTGTGGGAACGGCATACGGGTCCGATCAAGGTGGCCCTTGCGGCGTTTGTTCTGGCCTGTATCTCCGCCACCATCTACTACTACAATATATTCACGATCAACAACTTCAAGGTGAGGCTTGAGATGGCGCAGATCGAGGCCCACCTCCAGAGACGCAACGATCTTATCCCGAACCTGGTGGCTGCTGTAACGGATTACATGGATTATGAAAAGGACATATTCAGGCATGCAGCCGATGTGAGGGCCGCTATCAAGGGGATAGCGAGTTCCGCAAGGGATGTCTCCAGGCCTGAAGACTTCATGTCGGCGCTCACCAAGTTCCAGGCCGTGGCAGAGAATTATCCCCTGCTTAAGGCCTCTGACGCTTACCAGACGCTGATGAAGGAGCTTGCCAATACCGAGACGCTTATTGCGGAGGCGAGGATGAATTATAACAGGGCGGCCAATTATTATAACTCCCGACTCCGGATGTTTCCTGCTAATCTTTTCAATCTGCTTCTCAGTTTCTATCCCGTGGATACCTTTGAGTCCGAGGTAGTGGCAAAGACCGCTCCCGGTATGAGAGGGGCCGATGAGGTGAAAGGCGTGGTCCAGGATCCAGGGACCGAAGGCCCGGTGGATCAGACGCCCTGAGTGCCCGGCAGGTATCATAGATGTGAGCGAAAAAACGGTCCACGGAATTGCCGCCAAGGCGAATAAAGGGAGTTTTAATGAGAAAAGTCTTTCTGCTTTTGACGTCTATAGTAGTAATATTAGCGATCTGTTTGCCTGCCGGTGTTGCTGAAGCGGCTACGCACACTACAGGGGTGGCGAACACCTTTCTCCTTGTTATTATAGGGATTTTTGTCGGGGCCGTGGGTACCCTGATAGGCGCCGGCGGCGGATTCCTGGTTGTGCCTATCCTTATAATCTTCTACGGCTTCTCCCCACAGCTTGCTGTCGGCACATCCATGGCCGTTGTATTTTTTAATGCCGTTTCAGGGACCTTTTCATACATGGCCCAGAGCAAGGTGGATTACGAATTGGGTGTCAAGTTTGCCGTGGCGGCAGTGCCGGGTATATTTATCGGGGCCTTTGCCACCCAGGCCGCTAATGTCACCTTTTTTTCAGGCCTCTTCGCCTGCCTGATGCTGACGATGGCCTATCTGCTCATCTTTGTCAGGGACCTCCAACTCGTTACATCGGCGGCAGGCAGCTCCAGTGCGAGGATAATCCGGGACTCTTCCGGCGCTGAGCACGTTTATACCACGGACCTCTCCATAGGGACGGGAGGTAGTTTTCTGGTCGGGATCATATCGGGTCTCTTCGGCATCGGCGGTGGGATAATTCACGTTCCTTTAATGAGTTTTATAGGTATGCCCATGCATATTGCCACAGCCACTTCGCATTTTATTATAACCATCACAAGTCTTATCGGCATGCTCATCTTTCTCGGACTGAATACCGTTGAGATCGATTTCGCCATACCCCTCGGGATAGGGGCGATAATAGGCGCTTACGCAGGGGCGAATCTGGCCCTGATCACAGGGGCGGAGGCCATAAAGAAGATTATCGCGGTCCTGCTTTTATTGGGCGCGGCCAGATTGCTTGCCGGAGTCTTGTGATTCCAGTTCCTGGACAGGGTACAGTCTAAAACAAAATTTATGAGTGAGGAGGTAATAATGACTAACAATTCATCAAGCAGACCGGCCCTGCTGGCCAGTGTGGCCAAGGCCCTGAACGCCGGCGGCAAAGCCGTTGTTTCCGTGTATGACACAGGCTCGGGCCTGGTGGAGAAGATCTTCTCCACCGTAAGTCAAGCGACTGTCCTGCCTGAAAAGGCGATGGACCTCGCTGAACGACTCGGATCGGTAGAAAAGTGGAATATAGAAAAGGAGATCAAGGCATCCCGGGCCAGGATAAAGGAACTGTATTACGAGATAGGCCGCATGGAGGCCGGGCTTCCTGAATCTGCCGGACCTTCCGAGAGGGAGCCATTGAAGAGGTTGATTGCGGAAGTCAGGGAATACGAGCAGGAGATCGGGAGGCTGAAGACCAGGCTTGCGGAGATTGGAGCCGCGCAGGCCGGGAGGATGCCGGCTGAAGCCGATGTGGTCAAATCCGTGCAGAGCGCTATTGAAGAGGGGTTGAAGTCCGGGGTCTTTGACGACCCAGGGGGAAAGGCCCTCTTTGAGCGGGTGGCGAAGGACCTCCTCGACAACAATCTCGGTGTCAAGCTGCTGGCAGTGGCAGAGCTCGGGAAGTTCGGCAACGAGGCCTGTGTCCCTGTGCTGATCAGTGCCGCAGGGTTCAGGACTCCTGAACTCCAGTCTGAAATAATAAGCATGCTTGTGAGTATAGGTGACAAGCGGGCCGTTCCCTTATTGAAGGAGCAGTTGTCCTCCCCAAGCTACAGGGTGAGAACGGGTTGCCTGAGGGGGCTTTACAGGCTGGCGGATGAAGAGGAACTACTCCCCCTTCTGACCGGGGCCCTTGGTGACAGCCATCCGGATGTGAGGGTGACGGCAGCCACTTTGCTCGGTTGGAAGGGAAACCCTGCTGCTGTCACAGCCCTTTCTCTCTGCCTGAAGGACAGGGACGAAGCCGTGAGAAGGGCGGCCATATCCGCCCTTGCCAATATAGGGGACAGTGCTGCCGTGCTTCCCTTGATCGGCGTGTTGGGAGACAGGAGTGCGGAGATACGACAGAAGGCGCTTGAGGCCATAACGTCTCTCACCGGCAAGGAGATAGCATTTGATGTCCAGGTGGAAGGAAAGGCCCTCTCCGGGGATATTGACCGGCTGAAAGAGTGGTGGAAGAGTGAATCAGGGGAGGACCGGTCTGAAGTCGGTATTGAGGTGGAAGCCGAGGCCGGTGTTGCGGATGAAGTTGAGTCCGATGCGGATGAAGGGCGTGAGCAGGAGACGGTCCAGGCACGCGAAGAGGACATGGAGAAGACAGACGTGGAAGCTCCCGGTGCGGAAGAAGAACCCGGGATCGGTATCCCCGGGGTGGAGGAGGCACTGGCGAGTATTTCATCCGAGGCCCTCGCTGAGATAGAAGAGGCGGAATCCGCGGAAGGAGAGGAAGTGGTTGTCTCTGAAGGGCAGGATGATATGGATATTGAGGTGACCATCGCCGAGGAGACTGAAGGTGACTCTGGAAAAGAGATGAATCTTGAAGCGGTATTCGCCGAAGAGGTGAAGGAAGAACCCGGTGGTGAGGTGGAAAGCCCCAGTGAGAGCAAGCTGAAGAAGATGCAGCGGGCCGACCTCATAACCCTCTGCAAGGAGTGGGGAATTGAGTGTGATGAGACATTTACAAAGGCGGAGATGATAAAGCGCCTGACCGGACGGAAGTGATATGACACAGACAGTTATATCCCGGTTATGAACGGGAGGCGTCAGTAAATGAAAAAGTGTTCCGAGTGTGACGGGAATGACCCTTTAGGGGACCACAAAAGCCGTACTCTGGCTATCGTTGGAAATCTTAATGTTGGAAAGTCCGTGCTTTTTGAGCGTATGTGCGGGACCAGGACTACAAGTTTCAATGTCCCTGGCACAACGGTGTCGGTCAGGAAAGGACATATAAAGGGAACGGACTATGACGTATACGATACCCCCGGGGCGTATTCGATTTTTTCGATGAACGAGGATGAAAGGGCCTCAAGGGACCTCCTGCTGGTGGGAGGGGACTCTCTCTGTGGTGTTGATGGGATAATCCTTGTGGCGGATGCAAAAAACCTGAAGCGTTCAATAGCCATTGCACTCCAGTATGCCGGTTACGGACTGCCCATGCTCCTGGTTGTTAATATGGTGGATGAGGCCGCCTCCAGGGGTATTGAGATCGACAGTGATAGTCTCTCGGAAGTTTTCGGAATAGACGTCTGCACGACGGTTGCCAGCGACGGGATCGGTGTCAGCAGTGTCATATCCCGGCTTAATGGTATGCGGGTTCCACGAAGACTGGTCGAATATCCGGCGGCGGCCAAGGGATTCCTCGAAATCATGGACAAGCTCTTAACGTCGACTGTGGTTTCACCGGAGGCGCTCGGGCTGCTTCTGCTCAATGGCGACAGGAGGGCGGAGGAATACGTGGAGAGAAACTTTGGTCCAGGGATGTTGAAGCAGGTCAAGGACCTCGTTGATGAGTTCCAGCGGGAGGCCCCGGGGGAGTGCAGGGTCCAGATGGGGACACTCTATAACATGAAGGCGGTGCAGATCGCCTCCATGGTCCAGGAGGTTGAGCCCCCATCCAGAAACGAGTACCTTATAACCTTTGGAGACTGGTGTACGCAGTTGCGTACGGGGATCCCGATCGCCTTCGCGGTCCTGGTGCTGATGTATCTGTTCGTGGGTGTTTTCGGGGCCACCTTCCTTGTGAATACCATAAACGGTACGATCTTTGAAGGCTTCCTGATTCCCTGGGTGAGCAAGGTTGTTGAGCCCATACCGAGTCAGTTACTGCGGGACATGATAGTTGACCCTGATTTCGGTGTATTGCCCACTGGTGTCTTCCTTGCCCTCGGGCTGGTATTGCCGGTTATCTTCTGTTTTTACATAGCATTCAGGATACTGGAGGACTCGGGATATCTCTCTCGGATCTCGATCCTTCTTGACAAAATCTTCAAAAAGATGGGACTCAACGGCAAGGGTGTCATACCTCTTGTGATGGGGTTTTCCTGTGTAACGATGGCCATACTGACGACGCGAATGCTCGACACAAAGAAGGAGCGGTACATTGCAACCTTCCTCCTTCTCCTCGGCATGCCCTGCGCCCCTTTGCTCGCGGTCATGCTCGTTATACTGAACAGGTTGCCCATATCGGCGACCATTACCGTATTCGGGATAATCTTTTCACAGATGCTTATTGCAGGTCTCCTGGCAAACAGGATTTTGCCCGGGGAGAGGGCCTCTCTCCTGATGGAGATTCCTCCCATGCGGGTGCCGAACCTCTTCCAGGTGCTGAAGATATCGGCGTCAAAGACCTGTTTTTTCATGAAAGAGGCGGTGCCCATATTTATCATGGCCTCCCTTGTTGTTTTTCTTTTTGAAAGGGCGGGGGGACTGGCGGCCCTTGAGAGGTTTTTCAGGCCTGTGATCAGCGGATTCATGGGGCTACCCGAAAAGAGCGTGCAGGTTTTTATCAAGACCGTGATCCGCAGGGAGAGTGGGGCTGTTGAGCTTGAGCACATCAACGGTATTTATACCAACCTGCAGCTTGTAGTGAACCTGCTGGTGATGACATTTCTGACACCGTGCATCAACGCGACCATCGTTCTTTACAAGGAACGCGGAGGAATGGCGGCCTCCGCGATCATCGGGGCCGTGACCGTGTATGCCGTTGCAATCGGGAGCATAGTAAGTCAGACCTGCCGTTTTTTCGGAATTACATTCACATAATGAAGGAGGCCGGCCCATGCTGAACGAAGAACAGGAAGAGATACTGGAGGCGATCTGGATTGCCGGGGAGTATAAGAATTGTTCGATAGATTCCGTCAGAAATCTCTGCGTCATAGACTTTTCTGAGGCTGACGTTGCAGAGCTTGCGCGGAAGGGCCTTGTCGTAATGAATGCCGGCAAGGTGCTTTTTTCGGGCGAGGGCAAGAAAATATCCGAGGGCATCATAAGGAGACACCGTCTGGCCGAAGTGCTGGTGTCGAGTATCCTGAAACTGAAGGAGTCCGACATGGAAAAGGTGGCCTGCAAGGTCGAACACGCCCTGCTGCCGGAGGTGGAGGAATCGATCTGCACACTCCTTGGACATCCGGAACTCTGCCCCGACGGAAAGCCGATTCCAAAGGGCAGGTGCTGCGAAGACAGGCGCAGGGAGGTGAACAATACCGTGGTCAGCCTGGTTGAACTCAATCCCGGTGAGAGTGGCAAGATTACTTATATCAAGCCGGGGAGTCATTCAAACCTGCATCAGCTGATATCCCTTGGCCTGCACCCCGGGATTATAGTTACACTGCACCGGTCACACCCGGTCTTCTGTGTGAAGTTTGAAAATACCGAGGTTGCACTGGACAGGGACATAGCCGCCAATATATTTGTGTGGAGGGTTAATCCTGACGGATGTTAGCATGATGTTAGCTGTAAGTTAAGCCCATGGAAGAGCTTTATATAGAAGAGCGGTTTTAGGAGCTGCTTGATAAAGCAGTCCCTTTTTGAATAAGTGCTGTCGTAAGCATATCTCTAAGACCTGTCATAGCACCTGCATATTCGTGAGTTATGACTACATATCTACGCCCCATACCGCTTATTGTTCCATACAGCCAAGGAGAGATATTGAGATAGCTAACATAAAAACGAGTAACAAACTTTTCTGAAGAGCCTATATTTCTTCCGGTCGCAGCATTGCCCCGTGGAGGACTCGTAAGATTTCAATAGTATTATTCTTTACACGGTAAGGAATGATGAATGGAAAACCTGAAATTACGAGCTCGCGGGTGCCGTCAACCCTTCCCGGTCTTCCCATGCCCGGATACTCCCGAAGACGGTCAACTTCGCTCTTAATGCGCCTTGCCACATTCCTGGCAGCGTCAGGTTTATCGCGCGCAATGTAACTCCGTATCTCAACAAGATCTGCTACAGCATCACTGAACCACTTTATTTGCATTTCCGCGGCGCTTTCTCTTTCTTTGATCCCCAGGTATCAAGCCATGCCGCAACCTCTTCATGGTCAATAAATTCCGCGCCTTTTTGGTCAGCTTTTTTGACAGTTCTTTTTATCTCCTGCACCTGCCATTCATTAGCCTCAATAAAATTTTTGATTGCATTGTTCACAAGATAGGATTTAGATCTCGCAGTAGCCTCGGCAAGATGTTCAAGCTTTTCCTTAGTCTGTTTATCTATTCTGATTGTCAAAGTAATGCTCATTGATATCCACCTCCTTATAACACATGTTAACACTTTGTGTTACATCATGCAACTTCATTAACTGGGTATTCCCCATTCCTTCAACTAACCGCAAAATATGGTTCAAATCATCCAGCACCGTTTTCAACTCAGTGATAGCTTCGGAAGCCAATCCGTGCGGTTTCGACAAATCTTCTACATCTTCAACTTATAAGGGCACAGCGTATATCGGATAGAGTACCATGTAGTCTGGATACCAAAATATCGGAGGCGTATCCTTAATGCCTTTTTGCTTTTGGTTGCGGGCTTCACGGTAGTTTAGCCAATGATTATGCCTCAGGTGAGACAGTTACAGAGAAAGGGGAAAGAGGCGAAAAAATAAAATTAGAATTATAATCATAGTATGCAGGAAAAACTGTCAAACGTACCTGAAAAACCGGGGGTTTACCTTTTTAAGGACAAAAACAGCCGCATTCTGTACGTCGGCAAGGCAAAGGGGCTGAGAAGCCGCGTCAGGAGCTATTTCAGGAAGTCTGCTTCACTTGACAGGAGAAAGGCCGCAATGATCAGGTCTGTCCGTGATTTCGAGTATACGGTAACTGAAAACGAACTCGAGGCCCTTGTCCTTGAAGCGAATCTTATTAAACAGTACAGGCCGCGTTACAATATTCTCCTGAGGGACGACAAAAGTTATCCGTACCTGAAGCTTACGGTGAATGAAACATGGCCCTGCCTGAAAGTAGTAAGAAGGGTAGAGAAGGATGGAGCGGAATATTTCGGCCCTTATGTGCCGGCAGGGGCGATGTGGAACACACTATCTTTTATCAGGAGCAATTTCCGTATAAGGACCTGCAAATATTCACTCGAAAAGCGTATGAGGCCGTGCATGCAGTTTCAGATAAAAAGATGTTCCGCCCCGTGCGCCGGACTGATCGGACATGCTGAATACTTAAGCGTAGTGAATGATATAAAGCTCCTGCTTGAAGGTAAAAACAGGAAGCTCATGGAGACGCTGAAAAAAAAGATGGAAAAACTTTCAGGGAAGATGAATTACGAAGAGGCCGCTGTTGTTAGGGACCAGATAAAGGCCATAGAAAAAATATCCGAATCTCAGAAGGCGGCGGCTCCGGGACTTGGTGATGTTGATGTGATAGGTTCTTTCAGAAAAGAAGATCATGCCGTCTTCAAGATGCTTTTTTCAAGAAACGGCCTTATGATAGGTTCCAGGGACTTTCACCTTAAAAACATATCCGGAGAGGCTGATGGATATCTGATGCAGAATTTCATAGAGCGGTTTTATGAAAAAGAGATTATTCCTCCCCCGGAGATAATATGTTCGCATATGCCCCTGGATCCGGCTATTTTATCGTTATGGCTCTCGGACAAAAGGGGGGCGAAAGTGAGGATATCCGTCCCGCAGAGGGGAATCAAGCGGAAGCTTGTAATGATGGCGGACGACAATGCAGGGATCATCTGTAAAAGCAGGATAGATTCAGGCGGAAAGAACGTGATGCTTGATATTGCCGCTACATTGAAACTGCATAAAGTTCCGGAGGATATAGGGGCGTTTGATGTGTCGAATATTTCCGGAAAAGAGTCTGCTGGGGCCTTTGTATACTGGTCGGACGGGGACTTCAGAAAGGAGAGATACCGCCATATCAGGATGGACTATGTTAAGGGGCCGGATGATTACTCGATGATGAGAGAGCTGGTCAGAAGAACAATCCGAAGCCTCGGGAACGATATTCCCGACCTTATGATCATCGACGGAGGCCGGGGGCATCTGGATGCGGCATTAGAGGTCTTCAGAGAAAACAATATCGAAGACAGAGACGTCATCGGGGTTGCCAAGAATCCGGACAGGGCCTTTCCGGCGGACGGGAAAGTTCCTGTCGATCTTGAGGACGGAAGACCGTCATCATTGCTTCTGAAGAGGATAAGGGATGAGGCCCACCGTTTCGCGATTAGCTATCACAAAAAACTGCGGGCTAAAAAGGTATTTGAATCTCCTCTATCGAAGATTAACGGAATAGGAAGAAAAAGGAGGTTTGAATTATTGAGGCATTTTGGTAGTATAGATGCAATAAAAAAGGCCGCGGTCGAAGATATCGCGGCAATAAAGGGCTTTAATGGAAAGATTGCCGAAAGGGTCCTGGAAGCACTGACAAGGAGGAAGAATGGGTAACAGGCATATATTTATATCGGGTTCATTGGCGTATGACAGGATTATGGACTTCCCGGGGAAGTTTTCGGACCATATCCTGCCGGATAAAATTCATATCCTTAACGTATGTTTTACGGTCAACGGGATGGTGGAAAAATTCGGGGGCACTGCCGGCAACGTGGCATTCACGCTGAGCCTGCTGAACGAGAGACCAGAAATACTCTCTACTATTGGCAAGGACTATGGACGTTACTTCGAGTGGCTGAAGAAGAACAATATCCCGGCGGAAGGCATAAAAATAATAGAAGAGGAATTTACCGCCGGCGCATATATAACGACCGACAAGTCCGACAACCAGATCACCGGATTCAATCCAGGGGCCATGAAATATCCGTCTGAATACAAATTCGGTAATCTCCGGGCGGAGGATTCCATAGCCCTGATAGCGCCCGGGAACCTGCAGGATATGTTCGAGTATTCGAAGGTATATAAAGACAAAGGCATTGATTATATCTGTGACCCCGGTCAGTCGCTAACAGCATGGGAAGGGAATATGCTGAGGGAGTGGATCGATGGTTCCGCGATACTCATCTCCAATGATTATGAGTTCGAGCTGATAACGAAATTGACGGGCAGGGATAAAAAAGAGCTCTTAAGACTTACAAAGACTATAATTACGACCCTTGGAGAAAAAGGCTCGGTTATCAGCAGTTCCGACGGGGACATCAATGTCCCTCCGGCAAAGGTCTCCGATGTTGTCGACCCGACCGGCGCAGGCGACGCCTTCAGGGCGGGAATGATGAAAGGTCTTGTGCTGGGCAAGGAACTGGAGACCGCTGCCAGGATGGGAAGTATCTCGGCTGCATACGCGGTCGAGAAGTACGGCACCCAGGAGCATTGGTATACATACGAGGAATTCCTTGAAAGATACAGGAGCAACTTTGGAGAAGTCTAAGGTTTATTTTGTTGAATGAAGAAGCCTTAAAAGCTTACCTGAAAAATGAATTCAGGGATGTGAGTCACCTTGAGATAAGGAAACTCGGATCCGGAGTTCAGGGCTCTGGCTACGCTGTAGAAATAAAGACGGAAGAAGGCATTAAATCATACGTCATAAAGACCCTGGTCCCGGAAGGATTAGGGCACGACTATCCATCAGACAGGGCATCCGTCTTTCTCCTTGACCTGGATGAATATAAAAATCTGCCGGGGCACGTAAAGGCCCTCGATGTGCTGGCGGAGATGGAGGACGGCTCAATAAAGTCTATCGGCGGCGGCATGGAATATTATCTGTTGATGGAGCAAGTGGAAGGAAGGGACTATTTCAACGACCTCTCGGAATTTGCCGGCAAGGATAAACTCGAAACACAGGATATCGGGAAGATAAAGGCGATGGCATCGTATCTGGCGGAGATTCACTCGGTCAGGCGCGACTCCAGAACACTCTACTGGCGAAAATTAAGGGATACCGTAGGGCACGGCGAATGTCTTATGGGTGTCTTTGATACATATCCGGACGGCACGGTCCCTTATGAAGAGATAACGGATGTCATCAAAAAGTCTGTTGACTGGATATACAGGTTAAAGCCGGGATATGGAAGGCTGGCGCAGATACACGGTGATTTCCATCCCGGTAATATATGGTTTAAGGACAATGCCGATTTTATACTTCTGGACAGGAGCAGGGGACCGTGGGGCGAACCAGCCGATGACGTGACGGCCCTCGCAATAAACTACATATTTTTTTCTGTAAAGAAATTCGGTGATGTAAGGGGTGCTTATCTTGAGGGATTAAACCTCTTTTTTGAGGAATATAAAAAGACCTCGGGAGATACAGAGATAACGGAAGTTGTCGCCCCGTTCTTTGCCTTCAGGGCGGCCGTTGTCGCAAATCCGGTCTTTTATCCCGACCTGAGCGCAGAGGCCCGGAAAAAAATCTTCAGGTTTACGAACAGTATCCTGTCGGTGGATAATTTTGAGGCCCTTCGGGTGAATGAATATATAGCCGGCGACGCCTGAAATCCTGCCGGCATATTACCCGGGCAATAAAACAGTTTGGCATGCCGGGTTTGTCGGAATCCAGAACACTCTGGATTCCCGCTCAAAGCACCGCGGGAATGACTCCCAGTCTATGAAATCGCCTGATTGCTCCCTGTTAGAATGCTGGTATTTAAATATATCCGGTCAGGATTCTTTGTTTTTGGATGTTACACCTCCGGATACGATGAACGCCATAATGTCCCCACTGTCTGCTTTAAGTGGGGTGACCTGATCTTTCCGGACGATCAGAAGGTTGCCGGCAAAGTTATAAGACTGTGGAAGATATACGGCAACCCTGTCCGATAATCCGAAGTTGTTCAGGCTCTCTCCAGTTACAAAGCCCATCACCTCGATATCGGCGCCCGGGATCAATCTGACCAATACCGGTTTGTCAAAGCTCTTCTTGTCGCCTACAAAGGCCCCTATCAGGTCTTTTATCGATGTGTAAATCATCTTTACAAGAGGCAGACGTGTGAATATTTTGTCAATGATATGCACTAATCCGCGTGTTAAAAAATTCGAGGCGATGAAACCTACTGCTGTAATTGTCATGATCGTAACGATAAACCCTACACCCGGTGTCTTGAATCTGAAAATACTGTCGATCTTGATGAATACCAGATACAACATATATATCGTCGCAGCCACGGGCACTAAAAATAAAAGGCCCTCAAAGAAATATCTTGTAAGTTTTTTCATAATAATCCTCCTGATATAATTCCCGCCGCGGCCTGGAACCCGGAAGGTTGATTTTCTTATTCCCGTTATTGTTAGATAGGTTAAATTACATTGACATTAATTTTCAATTGAATATACATCCGGGCTTCAGTATAATGGAGACAATTGAAATTGTACTGTATGGCTGTTAATAAATAAAACCGCGTTTCGGT
The DNA here is from genome assembly GCA_024275975.1 of Nitrospirota bacterium. Lineage (GTDB taxonomy): Bacteria > Nitrospirota > Thermodesulfovibrionia > Thermodesulfovibrionales > UBA6898 > JAJRYC01. The sequence continues at coordinate 29,419 of JAJRYC010000068.1, forward strand.
CAGGCCTGCAGATAAATTCCAGAATGTGTGGTGCCGGGTTTTTGATATAAGGTCGGAAGAATGGTCCCGATTATTTAAATCCATGGCAATCAGGACCGTTTGAAGTCGCCACAATAAGGTTTTTAAATCAAAATCAGGGGGATACGTTACGAAAATAGAATGTCTCAGGCATACATTTGAGCCGGCTGGTGGAAAAACGGGCCCGCTTTGATGGATATAAGAGGCTTTTGTTCTGAGTAACATTTATTCAGACGACTTCTGCCTGGCATGCAGGCTTACGAAGCGTCCGCTTGGCCGGGTGCTGGTTGACGGCGGTTTCATTACTCCGGCTAACCTCGATCGCGCACTGGACGAGCAGAAGGACGGCAACGAATTTCTCGGCGTAATACTTGACCGCATGGGCCTGCTGAGCCGCGAAGATATAAAAGCCGCTATTTTGGTGCAGAGGTGCCTTGTTTCACCGGAATTGGCTGTCAGGTCCGCCTCCGGTGAACGCCAGCTTCTGGGCAGGCTCCTTCTTCAGGCAAAGCGTATTACTCCGAAAAAGCTATACCTGGCCTTACAGGAACAGGCCAGGTCCGAAAGAAAGCTTGGAGAGGCGCTGCTGCGTCTCGGATACATTACCCAGAGTGAACTTGATTCAGTGTTGGCGTTTCAACAGTATCAAAGCTCCCGGCAGATCGCGGGCCCCATCAGACTGGGTGAAATACTGGTGGCAACCGGCCAGGTTACCCGCGAACAGCTCGAAGACACACTGGGGCGGCAGAAACTTTGCAATGCGAAAATCGGGAAAGTGCTGGTCGAAGCAGGCTATGCGCAGCCCCGGCAGATTGCGAACGGCCTGAAACTGCAGAATAAACTGATAACCGCTGCTTTAGTGGCCGTATTGTCTCTGGCGCCATGGGCAAAAGCTTATGCCGTGACACCCATGAGCACCGGCAGTTCAAATCTGTCCGTAACGGCCAGTGTCGAGGCTGATTCCGCCATGGAGGTGATCTATCAGTTGCCGGAAATGGTGGTCACCAATGCGGATGTGCGTCGTGGACATGTAGATGTTCCCTCTGCTTCTCATCTGCGGATCAGAAACCATAGCGATACCGGCTATATGCTGGTCTTTGATGGTCTTGGCGGGCCTTTCAGGGAGGTTATGCTGACTGGGATAGGCAGAGACGTTCATATCAGCTCTAATAGGGGGTGGGTCGTTCAGCCTTATGCCGGCCGGGGCGTTTATGCCTTTGATCTGGGCTACAGGTTTATTCTGTCGGAAAACGCGCGGCCGGGCACATACGCATGGCCGCTGACCATATCTGTCAGTCCGATATAACACGCGGTGTTCGGTCATATTTGTGAAACATGGTAATGGGGCCTGTGAAGGGGCGCGCCTATGGAGGGCGAGCTTGGCGGAGACGAGAAGCCTGTGGCTGTCACTGTGTTACATCAGCCTCTGGAGTCGCCGGAAAATTTTATATAATTTTCCCAGACTGACAATAATCCGGCGGTTGCATGGAGATCACCCGCGCAGTACCTGGCTATATCAATATACCGTCCGGATTTAAAGAGTTCTTTCACCTCGTACCCCGTAATGCCATCTTCCTTTGGGCTTTTTATGCCGAATGTGCGGCACCACATATCAAGGCTGAATTTCCTGCGTGAAGCGCCGTGGAATGTGAGTTGTTCCAGCAGGTCGATATGAACGTCTCCATATCTGTAAGGCATGAGTTCCTTCAGCGGCTTTATTTTATGGACGGCTGAACGTACCAGTATGAAAGGGCAGTCAAAGCCCCTGCCGTTAAATGTGATGAACTGATGGTAGCTTTTTATTACATCCCAGAATTTCCGGATTATCTCCTCTTCCGTTCCGGTTTCGTATTTAATCCCTTCTTCTTCAAAAGGAGGAATAGGATCGCTGTTGTTCTGAAAGAAGACGACGCCCCTGGCTGTATCCGGATTGAGCATTCCTATCGTGATGATTTCACCTGTCAAGGGGTAGAAGGAAAGACTTTCTTTCACTTCCGCCTTCTCGGCTTCAGATTCAGCCCACCTGAGCAGATATTCCTGTGCCGGGGCTTCGAGAGTCTCGAAGTCCCGGCCGGTGGTTTCTATGTCGAATACTATTCTCGCCATTTTCTGACTGTAGTGGTAACCGGCAATAAAGCGCGGGCCTTTTTACTCGTCATTTGTTCCGGTTTTTTTTATGCTTTCACCGGACTGTTGCCCGAAGACCTTTAATGTCTTAGGGAGTGCCTTGAGGATATCCAGCGCGCGCTGTAGCTGTGTATCATCTTCTTCGGCGATTCCGAATGAAACAGGCGCTGTCTCGGGTTCCTTCATCTACGGTTCTTCCTGCTCATTTTTCAGGTGTCGTTTAAGGTCTTTCTCCCTTATTACGGGGTGCTCCCGGTCGCCATTTTTGGCTTGCAGCTTAACGACTATATCCGGCGTTATCCCTTTATTCTGGATGGATTTGCCCGCTGGAGTATAATATTTCGCGGTGGTGAGTCTGAGTCCGGAATGGTCACTCAGGGGGATCACTGTCTGGACGGATCCTTTCCCGAATGTCTGCGTACCTAGAATAACAGCCCTGTCCCAGTCCTGAAGAGCCCCTGAAACGATCTCGGATGCGCTTGCGCTGCCCTGATTTACCAGGACTATCATCGGCCCGGTAAAACTGCCGTTTTTCCGTGTGAAGTATTCTGTCTTTTCTCCCGACCTCTCTTTTGTGTAAACCACCAGTTTGTCTTTCGGCAGGAATTGACTTGAGACATCAATCGCGCTCTTTAAGAGCCCGCCCGGATTATTTCTTAGGTCGAGTATCAGTGCGGTCACCTTCTTCGGGCTGAATTTCTCCAGGGCACCGGACAGATCGGATGCCGTCTTCTCCTGAAACTGGCTTATCTTGATATAGCCGATGTTGTCGTTCAGTATCTTAGACTTAACGCTTTTTATTTTTATTATGGCCCTGGTTATGGTGAAGTCCCTGGTCTTCTTCCAGCCCTCCCTGAGAATGGTAATGGTGACGGAAGTCGCCGGAGCTCCTCTCAACCGGGTGACGGAATCGTGAAGAGTCATGTCCTTTGTGGACTCGCCGTTTATCCCGACTATTCTGTCGCCGGCCTTCACTCCGGCCTCGTATGCCGGAGTGTCCTCAATAGGCGCTATAATTGTAAGCATGCCGTCTTTTATTCCTATCTGGATGCCGAGACCGCCGAATTCCCCTTTTGTCTCTACCTGCATCTCTTTGAAATCCTCTGGGGTCAAAAAGCTTGAATGCGGGTCAAGAGAGTTCAGCATCCCCTTGATGGCCCCGTATACGAGGTCTTTAGTCTTCACCTCTTCGACGTAGTGTTTTTTGACCATGGACAAGACCTCAGTGAAAGTCTTTAAGTCCGCATAGCTTTCTACCTCCGCGCCGACACTGCTGACCGGGAATTTGCCGATGAGGATGCCTGACGCCACAACCAGGAATAAAAGCATCCATAAAACTGTTGTTCTTTTTCTCATAGTTTTTATCTGACCTCCTGCATTATCTGCGATTTCTCTTCAGCCACTGCGCCGGATCGAGGGGCTTGCCTTTGTAACGGATTTCAAAATAGAGACCTGGTGCGTTCAGTATGCCGGATGTCCCGACTTTTCCTATTACCTGATTTTCTTTTATTATATCACCTGCATGTGAGAAAATTTTCGAGAGATTCCCATATAGTGTGTGATACCCCCCGCCATGGTTAATAATCACGAGCTGACCGAAGCCCCTGAACCAGTCCGCAAAGATCACCTTCCCCCTGTAAACCGATCTTGTATCCGCATTGGATCTTGTTCTGATATGCACACCGTTTCTGAATACAGGGGTATCGAACTGGGGGTCCTTCTGGGAGCCGTAAGGTATTGCTATTTTGCCAGCAACAGGCCATAGGAGCTTTCTTTTAAGCCTGGAAAACCCGGCTGCGGAATAAGTGTCGGTTTTTTCCGATTCCCTGATGATTTCGAGAAGTCTTTTGGAGGCTCTTTTCAGCTCTGAAAGCATTTTCTGGTGAGAAGCTTTTTTATGTCTGACCGAAGCCAGAAGCATCTCCTTGGCCTTCTTCTTCTCCTTCAGTTCTTTTTCCTTGTTTTTTATCTTTTTCTCGGTATCCTTAAGCTCTTCATGGAGTCCCTGCAGTTTACTGTTTGTTTCAGCAAGGATGACCAGGTTGTTTTTATAGGTACTCAGGACCCGCTGTTCGTAATTAGTGATGTTTTCGAGGTACTTCCATATCCTCATCATCTGGGATATATCCTCGACATTCAGGAGGACCGCCAGGAGGTTTCCTTTATGCCCGACTTTATGGATCAACCGGAGCTTCCTCTTTATCCATTCCTTCTGCTGTTTCATGTTTCCCTGTGTCTGTGTCATCTCGGAGTCGATGGTTTTAATCCTGGTTTTGGTCTGCCGCAGTTTTCTTTTGTACATCCTGAGTTCCGCTTCAATTTTTCCGAACTTCCGGTTGATGCCTGCGATCTCGTTCTGCACGGAAGATTCACGCTTCTGCGCCTCCTTGATCTTCTTCTTCTGTTTAATCATCTTCATCTGTATCTCTTTGTATTTATTGTATTTGTCCTTGGCAGGCACACTATGTGAGACACCAGGGAAGAAGATTAAGAGAGAAAGAACAATGAAAAAGGCTTTTAGTTTCATGTGGTGGGTGGAGAAGGAAGACATCAGTACTTTAACCGTCCCAATGCTATTACGGCACCCGTTATTCCAAGGAGGATTCCGACCAGGGGAAGTGAAAGAAAAAGATTTTCGGGTATGGCTACGGATTTGAATATGGGGACCTTGTCGGCCAACCTGAAAAATACAATATAGCTGAACAGGTAGATTCCGATAAGGCTGAGGGTGCCGCCGCTGCCGCCGATAAAGGCGCCCTCAATAAGAAACGGCGTCCTGATGAAGCCTTTGCTTGCACCGAGAAGTTTGAAGGTTTCGATCTCCTCTTTTCGCCTGTAAAAGAGTATCTTGACCGTGCTGTAACAGACGAATATGATGCCCGCCGACATGATGATTATGAATATCGTCCCAAGTGTCTGCAGCCCGACTTTCAGGTAGTAAATGGTCGACAGGAATTTTTCACCATAGTTGATTTCAGTGATACCGTCTATTCTGGCGGCCTTCTCTGAAAATTCTCTTACGGCGTTGGGATCCACTGCATCTCTTCTGAGTTTTATTTCGAGAGAATCGGGCAGAGGATTTTCATCCAGCCCCTCAAATATGAAAGTCGAGTCCCTTAGCGTGGACTTCAGCTCTTTAAGCGCCTCATCCTTGGAGATGTATCGTATTGAATTAACCTCTTTGTTCTTTTTGAGAGAATTAACAACCTGGTTGATATCGTTCCGGTTCAGACTGTTATCGAGGTATACAATCATGGAAAACTTGTCCGGCAGTTTCTTTGCGACAACGTCAAGGTTGTATACCGGAATAAAAGAGAGACTGACAATAAAAAGTCCGGCGGCAATAGTGAGGATCGACAGCAGGTTAATCCATATCTCGCCGAAAAGTCTCTGCAATGAGAGTCTGAGGGAATAAGGCACTGTCATTATTCGGCTTCCTCTCCAACAAGGTTGCCGGAGTCAAGTCTGAGGACCCTTCTGCCGGTATTTTTAAAGAGTTCCCTGTTATGCGTTGCGATGAGGACTGTCGTCCCTTTCGCGTTTATTTCGTTGAAAATTCTCATTATTCCCGCAGCGGTGTCCACGTCGAGATTACCGGTTGGCTCGTCTGCAAGCAGGAGGGTGGGCTCGGCGACAATGGCCCTCGCAATGACAACCCTCTGCTGCTCTCCTCCGGAAAGGGCTTCAGGCACGGAGTCTGATTTATGCCTGAGATTGACCGTCTTAAGGGAATGATAGACCTTTGTCCTTATGTCCTTTTCGTTCATGTTTCTTATCCTGAGTACCAGAGCAACGTTTTCAAAGACATTTCTGTTATTAAGAAGCCTGAAATCCTGGAAAACAATCCCGACATTGCGCCTGAGCAAAGGGATGCTTGATTCTTTTAACTTCTCTGTTTCCCATCCCGCCACGGAGATCTCTCCCTTGTCGGGTTTTTCCGCAAGGTATATTAATTTCAGCAGAGTGGTCTTGCCGGACCCGCTGGTGCCCGTAACAAAGACCATTTCACCCTTCTCTATCGAAAAAGTGATGTTCCGCAACGCGGTTTGATTGTTGTACTCTTTTGTAACATCAAAAAATTCTATCATTTCGATAATGTCCAGGTTAACCGTCCTGCTTTATTATATAGTCGATAAGTATGTCGTCAAGACTTTTGGTATGCTGGCTTTCAGCCTGGGATTCCTCTCCGGATGCCGTTTGTTCCCGCCCTGAATCCTCATCCCGGTCAGCCGCTGCAGGCTCCGCCCCCGGTGTATGTTTACCGGAAATAAGCTCCTTTATCATGTCCCTGTGCTGCCCTTTCATTATCTCACGCACAGTATCTTTAAAATCAGGGCGGGAGGCGTAATGTTCATAGCTTATTTTTTTTGAGGACAGAATAGTGCCTTTTAAAAAAAGCAGCGTAACTATAACGGGTTTTTTTAATCCTTTATCCTCTGTCTGGATATGATATACATCCCCTTTATAGGTCACATTTGTATTATAGCCAACAAGCATCGGTATTTATGTATCAAAAACTCTTACGGTCTATTATAGATAGTGTCTTTTATAAATGCAATGCATGGTCAGGTGCGAATCCAGGCGGGTTGGCAATGGTCTTTCAGAATACCCCCGCCACCTTTTCTTCATTTATCATCAGGTCCACAAGGCCGTCATAATCCAGTTCCCTGATCCCCTTATCTGTAATATCCGAACTTATTCCCCTGAGTTTCATATCTTCATTTAGCACATACGCGGTTCCGCAAAAGCCGTCAAGCCTCTCGGTCAGTGCAAAATAGACCGCGTTCTGTATCAGGCAGATATCCGCGGCCATATCTCTGGCAAGTTTGACAGCCCTTTTTCCTTCAGGTGTGTCAGGGGCGCTCTTTACAATCACCAGCATATCGGTTTAACCTCCACCTTAAATATAGAACTGAATTTTATCGACCTAAAAACACAACGAATAATTTAAATGCGCCTTTATTGTGTTAATATTTTGCCATCCGGAAACCGGACTTCAGAAAATCATGACCGGCCCTGGTTCCTTGATTATTTCAGCGATCCCGGCGCCGCCTGTAACAATGACACCTTCTATAATGTCATCGGGTTCTAAATGTTCTTCCTTCAGGGATATCCTGTCTGCATACACCTCAACACCCATATCAATACAGTCTATGATCCCTTCTTCCGCACTCAGATATTCGGTGCCGGATATATCCTGACTTTTGCGTGCCGCATTCACGCCTCCATCCAGAAGGACAAGTTTTACCGACATATCATCAGTGATGCCGCCGAGCGCATGGCGAATAGCCTCGGGTGCGTCCACCGTACCGTAAGGCGGTCTTCTTAAGATTATAGTCACACTTTCCATAGTCCCTCCGCTAAATACCAAAATTAAGGAAGACTGGGTCTGTCCTGATTACATTGAACAGACCTTTCAGAGAACTCATGTCGCCGCCTTCAATGGAATCTTCAGCCGCAAGACCGCGGGTCTGTATGCAGCCGGTTCATATGTCCACCTTAAGCCCTCTGCCGACAAGGTCGCTCAACGCGGAAAGCGCCTGGGGGAGTTGTCCCTTAACAATAGAGAAGACACCGTCTCCCGACGCGATAAGTCTGACCTTGTGCCCTTTCTTCAGCGCTGCGTCAGCAAGTCTTATAATCGTATGGGTATTTTCGAAACTATAGGGTGTGGTGGAGAGAAACATCACTATCTCTTTTTGCATTTTCACCCTCCTGAAATTTAAAATAATATGGTTATATTCTATCATAATTACTTTTACAGGGATACAGTATACGGGACTTTTCCAGCAAATCCCCCCTTCCCGCAATCCTTAAGCGGGAAGGAGGGAACTTATTGAAAAGACTTTATGCTGTCATGCCGGACTTGATCCGGCATCCAGGAAGCACTGAAAACACTGGATTCTCGATGTAAGTCCTCGCGAGAGTCGCGTCGGCCCGTTCAAAAGACAAAGGGAATGACAGAGAGATGGACCACGAAATTTACGGAGGTGTGGACCGCGGAGAATGATTGTTTGGCAGGTTCCGGGCATGACAAAAGATCATATGCTCAGGAGTCAATTTGCAGTGAATTTTAAAAGTCATGCTATTTTTTGTTCATATGTGCTGCTATCCTGCATTTGCAGGTCTCTTTCAGCAATATTTATGCAACTGCAGGGTAAATACTAAAATCCTGAACCCATTTGAGTTCTTCCTGACTGGAACGGTCGGATAGCGTTTAGCCTTAACCCTGAGCCCATTTATCTGTTCTTCTCATTGAAAGCAATTCTTTTTTCGCTATTTATCATATGATCTATTATTTTAGTTAATTTTTTTGCACCGATTTCGTTTCTCCTCAGAGGCTTCCATCAAGAGTTTCATCGGGCTGGTTGGCATAACAAAATATTAACTGCTATCATGAATATTGCGGCTGCCGCAATAAATGTGCGAAAATTTTAATGGTCGGGGCGAAAGGATTCGAACCTTCGACCTTACGGTCCCGAACCGTACGCGCTACCAAGCTGCGCTACGCCCCGACTATAAAATAATAAAAATCATGGGCGTTTAAAGTCAAGCGGACGCGCGGATTAAGGGGCGAAACGGCTGAAAAAATATGGAAGCATATAAGAATATACATATACGGCGGATCAGCGCCGGTTCATCGGAAGAGGCCGAGGATTTTATCGCGGTAGAAAAAAGGCTGAAGATTTCGATAAACGGCAAAAACGCGATCAATCTTTACTGCACTCCTTTGATGGTGAAGGAACTGACCGTCGGAATAATATACAGTGAAGGATTGATAACGGGCGAATGGTGCGCGGAGAAAATGAGTATTGAGTATGGTGATGAGATACATGTTGATATACCGTCGTCAGGGAGTATCAGGAAAGGCGAAGCGACTATAACCTCCGGATGCGCGGGCGGGATGACTTTTGTGAGGGGTGTTCCGGATACGGTCATATCCGACGGCATATCATTTAAGGCTGAGACTGTCGGAAAGATATTCAGTGAGTTTCAGAAGATGTCCGAAATCTTCAGGCTGACCGGTGGAGTCCACAGCGCCGAGCTGACGGACGGCGAAAAGATTATCGTGTCCGCCGAGGACATAGGAAGACATAATGCAGTGGATAAGGTGATCGGGGCGTCTGTCCTTGAGGGCATATCTTTCCGCGGCAGGATGATGCTGGTGAGCGGGAGACTATCTTCGGAGATAGTACTGAAATGTGCCGGATGCGGGATACCCGTTCTGGTCAGCAGTGCCGCGCCGATGAGTCTTGCTGTTGAAATCGCGGAAAAAGCAGGGGTTACGCTTGTCGGCTTTCTGCGCCGCGACAGAATGAATGTCTATACCGCTGAGCACAGGATTGTGCTTTAAGGAGGTTTTCAATTTCATGAAAAGTTATCGTAAGGTTTTATGGTTTGAGGTGCCGCGCCGCCGCGCTTTTATCAATATCACCCCAAGGGTTGAGGAATGTCTCGGTGAGAGCGGCATAAAGGAAGGCATTCTGCTTGTCAATGCGATGCATATAACCGCCTCGGTCTTTATAAACGATGATGAATCAGGCCTTCATCACGATTTTGATGTCTGGCTTGAGAAGCTCGCGCCTCATGAACCTGTCTCCGGGTACCGCCATAACAATGGTGAAGATAATGCGGACGCCCACCTGAAACGTCAGATTATGGGGAGGGAGGTTGTGGTTGCCGTCACGGATGGGACGCTTGATTTCGGTACATGGGAGCAGATATTTTACGGCGAATTCGACGGCAGGAGAAGAAAAAGGATCCTGGTCAAGATCATCGGGGAATAATATGCCCCGATTAAGCCTGTATGGTATAGATTGGTGACGAAGATTCGACATCCAATGTCTATGAGAATCCTGTTTTTTTTATTAATCATAGCCGCATTCCCGACACCTTCATTGGCCCGGGACTTTAGGGAATACAGAAGCCCTGAAGTAGTTGTCCGGTATGACCCCCAGCTCGAAAATACAGCCGGGAAGATTGTGGCCGCTTACCCGGAAATCAGGGCCGACCTCGAAGAGAAACTTGGATGGAAGGTGGATTTTGTCCCCACTGTGGTGCTGATCCACAGTAACGCCGAATTTCAGAAGCGCATCGGAAATGACCTTGTTACTGCTTTTGCTGTATCACGGGGAAAGCTTATTGTGATGGACCATTCAAAAATGTACAGAACACCTGTCAAGCTTCAGGCCACTTTTGTGCATGAGTTGTGCCATCTGCTGCTTGCTCGGAATATTCAGGCCCCTTACCTGCCAAAATGGTTGAATGAGGGTGTCGCCCAATGGGCGAGCGGAGGGATTTCAGAGATCATCAGCCCCGAGAATACGGATATGTTAAAACAGGCGGCGCTCACGGACAGACTTATCCCTCTGAAGGACCTCTCCCATACCTTCCCCCGGCAGCCGGAGCGCTTTATCCTTGCATACCAGGAAAGTAAGAGTTTTGTCGAATTTATCGTTCATGAATATGGCGAGGATGGCCTGATTTCAGTACTGGAAAGCCTCCGGAAAAAACATACGATCGAGCAGGCTGTATATGAAAACCTGTCGGTTTCCCTTAATACGCTTGAAGCCGACTGGAGGAAAAGCCTTGCCGGGGGATATCCATTATGCATTTATATCCTGGGCCACTTCTCATGGCTTCTGTTCTTTGTGGCGGCATTGCTGACGATTCTGGGTTATCTGAAATTCAGAATCCGGATGAGAAACTATCGTGATGAAGAGGACGAGGAGATCTATCACGAAGATAATGAGGACTGAATGCATTGCTCTTCCACCCTTACTTCATGCCTGTTTAATCACGGTCTTATGGTAAGATAATAGTCACATAAATACTTTGTGGAAAATATTAGGATCTGATGCGTTTTCGAATAAATCCGGTTTATACATTCATAAATACTTTTTGAAAAATAAGGATATTGTGGCAGCATGAAAAAACTGGCTATAACAATGGGAGATCCAGGCGGAGTCGGGCCCGAAATTATTGTAAGGGCCCTCTCTTTTGCTGAAGTAAACGAGTACTGTACTCCTGTAGTCATCGGAGACCGTGTCGTTATGGAAGAGGCGATAAAGCTCCTTGGCCTGCCGGTAAGACTCCATGTAATTAATGGTCCAGGGGAAGCTGATCCAACCCCGGGATTTATTGAGCTTATCGAGACGGAAGGGGGAACGGATTTTGCCAGGGGAAAAGCTACGGCGGAAGGCGGCAGTGCCTGTGTAAGCTTCATAAAGAAAGCTGTTGAGCTTGCCGCCGGAAACAGTGTTGATGCCGTTGTCACCGCGCCGATTTCGAAGAAGGCGCTGAAAATGGCCGGATTTCACTGGCCGGGACATACAGAGATGCTGGCCGGGCTTACAGGAACCAGGGACTATGCAATGATGCTAGTCGGAGGGGTTTTAAGGGTCATACTCGTCACAATACATACTTCTCTCAGGAACGTGCCTGATCTGATCACAAGAGATAACGTCCTGAAGACCATACGCCTCGCAAAAAAGGCATGCAATATGATCGGGATAGCTGATCCGGTCATCGCCGTGGCGGGATTAAATCCCCATGCGGGTGAGTCGGGCATTTTCGGTGATGAAGAAGAAAAAGTGATAAGACCGGCCATTGAAGAGGCCATGAAAGATGGGATCCCGGCTGAAGGCCCGTATCCTCCCGATACGGTCTTTTACAGGGCGTACAAAGTAGAAATAGATATTATCGTCTGCATGTACCACGACCAGGGACTGATTCCTCTTAAGATGACGGCCTTTGACGAAGGAGTGAACGTGACCGTCGGATTGCCTTTCATCAGGACATCTCCCGACCACGGCACGGCATACGATATCGCATGGAAAGGCAAGGCAAACCCATCCAGCATGCTTGAAGCGATGAAGCTGGCATTGAGGCTGAAAATCTGAATGCCAGGCAGATATCTCGGCCAGAATTTCCTTTACAATACTTCAATCCTCGCCAGGATTATCGAGGCCGCCGGGACCACCAAAGAAGATACTGTTGTCGAGATCGGCCCGGGCCCGGGCCGGCTCACAAGGATGCTTGCGGAAAAGGCGAAAAAGGTGGTGGCGATCGAACTTGATGACAAGCTGTTTCAAAAGTTGAAAATCTGCTTCGCTGGGTATAATAACGTTGAGTTAATACACGCCGACGCCCTGAAATTCCCGTTCGAAAGCATCGGCGATTTTAAGGTCGTTTCAAATATACCTTACTATATCACGACCCCGATAATATTCAGGCTTCTGGAGGCCGGAAAGAGTCTGAAAACAATGACGCTGACAGTACAGAAGGAGGTTGCCGAAAGGATTGTCGCGGCGCCAGGGGGGAAAGATTACGGCGTCCTCTCAATAATGGTCCAATATAATACAAGGCCTGAACTGAAATTCATTATCCCCAAAGAGGCCTTCAGGCCTGTTCCGCGTGTCGACTCGGCCGTGCTTCACATTGAAGTCCTTGAAAATCCTTCTATATACGTAAGAGATGAGAAACTCTTCAACAGGCTGGTAAGGACCGCATTTTCACAGAGAAGAAAGACCCTTACGAATTCCCTGAAAAGCTTTAGCGATATCAGGGAGAGGCTGGTCAGCGTCGGAATAGACCCTCGGAGGAGGCCTGAGACATTAACTCTTGAGGAATTTGCAGAAATCGCCAATTCTTTTTGAATTTCCACTCATTTAGCAGGGTTCCATGGGCTTGCCCGTGGGTGAATGCCGCCGGAGATATTTTGGTATACTTATGAATTGTGGAAAACAGATTATCAGGACACAGCGTATATCGGACAGAGTACCATGTAGTGTGGATACCAAA
>JAJRYC010000069.1 GCA_024275975.1 Nitrospirota bacterium
GAAGACCCAAGCCGAAGTCCTATCAGCCTTTGGCCACTATGTGGATGACAGTGGGGTCTTACAACCGGTGCGCAGCTAAAGTACCGTCAATACTGGCTATGCGGCGTGGTCTAATAAGTTATCTCTTAAACTCCTGTTTGACTTTCACGCAAAAAACCGGAAAACCAGAAAGTGGAGGGACTAGAAAATGGGAACTAAGATAAAGATTACGGGTGGAATATTAATAGTTTTAATCGCGCTTTTTACGGGATACAACATCTATGCCGAGAAGCAGTTAAAAAAGGAAGTCGACAAGGCCATCGCCAACGCCGCTCCATTCGTAACAATAGAGTATGAGGATGTCGGGATGGATTTGTTTGGACCGAACAAGCATATAACGAACGTGGCTATTTCACCGGTAGGTAAAAACAGAACAACCACCATTAAGGATGTAACAATATTAGACTTTGATGGTAAAAATAAAATTCCCCTGCATATGCATGTCCGTTTTAACGGGATTACTATAAGCGGGGAAGATACGGATGAAAGCATGAAAGGCCTGAAAGAACTGGGGTATGAAAACCTGACAGCCAATATGGAAATCGACTACAGGTACGACGCAGGGGAAAAAGAATTTCATCTCAACAGACTTAAATGGGGCGCCGACAAAGCAGGAGAATTTGAACTGGAACTCCACCTCGGCAACATTGATCTGTCACCGGATAACTATATGGCCGTTTTATTTGCTTTCCCCCAAATTGAGATAGAGAACGCCAAATTCAGATATAAAGACGATTCATTGGTGTTGCGAATTCAGCAAAAGGCGGCAAGAGAGTCCGGCGAAGATGTTGAGAGTTTTAAAAATAAGCTGTCCTCGAAAATCGATAAGCAAATAACTAAAACATATGATGATTTTTCCATAAAATCCTTAAACGCACTGAAGGAATTCATCCGGGACCCGAACGAAATTTCAATCTCTATTTCACCAGACGAGCCCCTGCCACTGGGGGACTTGCAGAAGGTTAAAGATCCGGATGAAATCATAAGAATGTTAAACCTGAAAATCAGCACATAGGTCAAACTGACACAGGGGCTTTTGTTTTCGGTGCCTTTTTGAGTCATGCAACCGGACAGGAAGGTTCAGGGGAGGAGAACACGGAATATTTCCGGGATTAATGGTTTAACGTTTAGCCGGAAACCTGATATTCTGACGTCATGGCGCAAGAGACCAGGACATTGGCTGAGGTATCCATAGCGAATCAGGAGAGTAAAATCCATTTTGGAAGGACATACTTATGACGGAAGATATGACGAATAAACAGAAGGAGTTGTTTAAAATTTTCAAGATGGCGATTGAGGACGAACGCAAGGCGCAGGCAATGTATAAAAATGCGCTGGCTCTTTGTGATGACGAAGAGACAAAAGAGATTCTGGAAAGATTCTACAGGGAAGAAGTTTTTCACGAACAAAAAATCATTGAGAGGTACAACAGAATGAGGAAGGGCCCGGGGACCGGATAAGCCAAAAACCAATAAACTTCCTCTATACGGGATGTTTCCAAAGCCACCACATCTGTTGCATGCGATATGCATGGGCAGACTACAGGAGTTCCAGTGTTTTGATAAGGGCTTCAGCCTTTTTCAGGCTCTCATAATATTCGCGTTCAGGGTCGGAATCAGCCACAATACCGGCTCCGGCCTGTACATAGGCCTTCCCCTCTTTAATCAGAAACGTCCTTATTATTATATTAAGATCCATATTGCCGTTAAATCCAACATATCCGATTGAGCCGGTGTAAGGACCTCTCCTCGTCGGCTCAATCTCATCAATGATCTCCATGCACCTGACCTTCGGCACTCCCGTGATCGTCCCTCCCGGAAAAGCCGACCTGATTACGCTGAAACAATCCTTCCCTTCAGTAAGCTCGCCCCTCACATTCGAGACAATATGTATAACATGAGAATAATCCTCTGTAATCATAAGCTCGTCGACAACGACAGTGCCATAATCAGAAACCCTGCCAAGATCGTTTCTTTCTAGGTCGATCAACATAATATGCTCCGCCCTCTCCTTCTCATTCAGAAGAAGCTCTGAACGCATCATCTCGTCTTCATCAAGGTCCTTGCCCCTTGACCTTGTCCCCGCAATAGGCCTTGTATCAACAACCTTATCCTTGACACGGACTAACCTTTCCGGGGATGAACTGACGATATGGTAATCTCCAAAATCAATATATGACGCAAAAGGAGATGGATTAACCGTCCTCAGGATCGTGTAGATTTTCCATGGGTCCACGCTTCCTGTTTCAGCTGAAAGGCGCAGGGAAAGGTTTGCCTGGAAGATATCACCGGCTGCAATATACTCCTTCGCCCTCCTGACCATGTCCATGTAAAGGTTTTTGGGTGTCTCATAAATAATATCTATTCCCCCTCCTGATCTTTCTTCGTCTTCATGGCCTGTCTCTTCCGCGATAATTTTCTCATGGATTTCCCGCAGGATATCTTCCGATTCTTTAATGTGTTTATTTGCGCGGTCTTCAATGGCCGAATATCCGAGCATTGTCTCTCTCGCACCCGGGCAGACGATAATCCAGCACTTTCTTTTCAGATGATCGAACGCCACCAGCCTGTCGATAAGGAAAAAGTGCGCGTCAGGAACATTGAGGTCATCCACGGCAGTTTGCGGCAGTTTTTCGAGATAATGAACAAAATCATAGCTGAACATTCCAACGGCCCCTCCCTGAAAAGGCGGGAGGTCTTCCGCAGGCTTCTGCCTGTAGGCATTTACAAGTTCTTTCAGCCTTTCGACTGGATTTCTGTAAGAGAGGGACTTTCTGCCTGATGAATCAATCTCCAGGACCCCGTCTTTCACCTTAAAAACAAGATAGGGTTCGATCCCTATAAACGAATATCCAGCGATACTTTCAGTGCCTTTGACACTCTCAAGCAGAAAACTGTTTGCAGATTTTAATTTCCCGTAAATCTTATGAGGAGCCTCATAAGGTATCTCTCTGTAAACAGGAGAATGGCTTTCCTTCGGGCGTGTTATGTCTGACTTGCTGTATGACGGCATATTATTTATAGCGGATTATAATCAGGCGGCATCTATTTCGGTCTTTATCAGCTCTATGGTCTTTACAGGATCGACCTGGCTCAGGATCGCCCTTCCCATCACTATATAATCGGCCCCCGCTCTGATCGCCTGCTTCGGAGTCATAGTCCTCATCTGGTCGTCAGGCGGCGTCCATGATGTCCTGATGCCGGGTGTCACTATCAGGAATCCCCTTCCGCAGTGTCTCCTGATCAGGACAGCCTCATTTGCGGAAGCAACAACTCCGTCAAGGCCGGCCCTTAATGCCAGACTTGAGAGATGTTTGACATGGGTGTTCAGGCTGTGCTGAATGCCCACCTCATCCCTTAAAACTTCCATGGAAATACTGGTAAGGACTGTCACGGCGAGTATCCTGGGCCTGTTCAGGTTCTCTTTAAGACATACCTTCACCACGTCATCCATGCATTTCTTCATCATATTGTAACCACCGGATGCATGCACGTTGAACATAAAAACACCCATTCTGGCCGCGGCGATCCCCGCCCTCGAAACCGTAGTGGGTATATCATGCAGCTTCAGGTCGAGGAATACCTTTTTACCTCGCCTGTGTATCTCCCGGATTATTAACGGGCCGGCAACGGTGTAGAGTTCGAGACCTACCTTGAATATTTCGATACGGTCCCTGAATTTATCTACAAGCTCCAGAGCATAGTCATATTCCGGAACATCAAGCGCAAGTATTAATTTCTCATTACAGGTCACAGCTCTTTATTCCTTGTTTGAAAATTTTCGCAATCACCCGCCATCCGGATGAAAGCCCGTTTCAGGATAATTTTATATAATAACATTTGCTTTTTCATAAGTGGAGACCAAACAACGGGATATCGTATAAATTTCATTAATAAAACGGTAATCCAGACCCTTAATATCGCCCATGCCACACCAGGACACCTGGCCGGAAGCGTCTGTTTATGACCCCTGACATCCATGGCTGCCAGGCCCGTGAAATGGGAGGCGGAAAATATTTTTCCGTCCGGCGCGACCGGCCCTCACTGTATTTTTTAGTTATATTTATGCTGAATTTTAATATTTTCTCGAATTTATATCCCGGAATCTTTTATAATGACTATCATATTAAGGAGGCCTTTTATGAGAGAAAAAATTGCCGGCTTGATATATCCGCTGCTTTTTGTATTCATTTTAACTTTTGCAGCGGGAGTTCATCATGCCAGTGCCGAGACTCAATATGTATCGGATAGTATCGTCATCACCATGCGCGCTGGGAAAGGCGACCAGTACAAGGTCATCAGGACCCTCGGGACCGGCACTCCCATCGAGGTCCTGGAGGAAGACGCACGATACCTGAAAGTGAGGATCCAGGATGGCACTGAGGGCTGGGTGCTCAAGAGATATATTTCTTCCAGAAAGCCAAAAAACTTGATTATCTCCGATCTGGAGAATCAGACAGACCGGCTGCGGAACGACCTTGCCGCTCTCGAAAAGAGCGCAATGCCCTCAAGAATGAACTCAGGACTTTCAGGAAAAACCTGAAAGCGGCAAAGAAGGAGGGTGCCATCCTGGCTAAAAAGCTTCAGTGGATGACAGCCAGGTACGACACATTGGCGGAGGAATCAAAAAATGTCACGGAACTCATTGACGAACGCAACAGGCTCCAGGCCGAAAACGACAGGCTTTCGGAAGAGAGTTCGCGTCTTATGCGGGAGAATGAACGACATAAGCGCAATGAAAAAATAAAGTGGTTTCTGGCGGGTGGCGGTGTCTTTTTTGTGGGATGGATCTCCGGTAAACTTTCCAGGAAAAAGAAACGGATCTATTGAGTTTTTATTTCTTGCCACACTGAAGATATCCACAGTGCGAGAGTGGCGGAACCGGCAGACGCGCTGGACTTAGGATCCAGTGGGGCAACCCGTAGGGGTTCAACTCCCCTCTCTCGCACCATCAACCAGAACCCGGAACTGACAGCCTGGCCGAAACAGGTTCAGTCATCGGTCTGTTTAATGCTGTACTTCATTACTTTATATCCGATCTGTCTTGGAGTAATACCGAGAATTCTGGCCGCCTTGGCCCTGTTCCATCCGGTCTTCCTGAGTGCGTCGATAATTCTTGTTTTTTCGATCTCTTCAACTACTGAAGAGAGTATGCCGCCTGTTTTCAGGCCCTCCCCTACTTTAGACGACTGGTCTCTTATACTTAAAGGCAGATCAGAGAAAGCTACAACCTCTGCACGAGACATAACCACCAGTCTTTCTATTGTATTTTCGAGCTCTCTTACATTGCCGGGCCATTCATATTCCATTAATATATTGCGCACATCGGATAAAATCTTTATTGATCTCTTGTTCTCTTTATGGAATTTTTCGAGGAAATAATCAAGAAGCAGCGGAATATCGAGCCTTCTCTCCCTGAGCGGCGGGACGACCAGTGGCACTACATTAAGCCTGTAGTATAAATCCTCTCTGAACTTACCGCTGGAAACAAGCTCTTCGAGATTTCTGCTCGTTGCAGCAATAAGCCTGACATCGACCTTGATTGTCTTTTCGCCCCCTACCCGTTCGAACTCCCTCTCCTGCAGGACCCTCAGAATTTTGGGCTGCAGGATTACAGGCAGGTCGCCGATCTCGTCAAGGAATATCGTCCCTCTGTCAGAAAGCTCAAAGCGTCCCTTTCTCATCGCCATTGCTCCGGTAAAAGCGCCTTTCTCATGTCCGAAGAGTTCGGATTCCAGAAGTCCTTCAGGAATAGAGGCGCAGTTAAATTTTATAAAGGCGCCCTTTGCCCTTGGACTCATATAATGAATAGCATTTGCGATCAACTCTTTACCCGTACCGCTTTCACCGCGCAGGATAACATTAGCCTTTGACGGCGCCACCCTGTGTATGGCCTCAAAAACCTCCTGCATGCTGTCTGACTGGCCGACTATATTTTCTACCCTGTATCTGCCTTTCAGCTGCCGCTTAAGGTTTTCCTTCTCCTGAAAAAACGCCTCTCTCTCCCTCTCGATCTCCAGGTACAGCCTTACGGACTGGGCAATCAGTGACGCGATGATCTTCAACAACCGGAGGTCCTGCTCAAACGACACAGCCTTAGAGCCAAAAAGCCTGTCGACACTCAACACGCCCAGGACCTCGTTTTTGAATTTTATTGGGACGCAGAGGAAGGCGATGTTCTCTTTTTTCAGATTCACCCTCACACCTGTCTTATTAAGAAACAACGGCTCGTCCCCAATGTTTGGAATGACGATCGGAGAGCCGAGTTTCGCTACCCTGCCGATTATCCCCTCCCCGAGTTTATACCTTCCGCTTCTTACAGCATCCTCGGACATGCCGTGCGCGACAAAAATGGATACATCATCATTGCTCCTGAGCGCTACAGTGCCCCTCTTCATATCAAGATATTCCGCGAGGACCTTCATCACCCCTCTCAGGTTCGCCTTGAGATTCAGAGACGCGCCGAGTAGTTTGCTTATCTCATAGAGTGCGCTTAGTTCTATTGTTTTATTAACATTACTCATTTGGTTAACAGGACGGACAAATTCAATAAGACTAAAATATACTACTAAATCCAGGATTTAATCAAGACATTTTTGTATTGTTGCCTAAAAAACCGGCAGACCACAATATTGAATAAAATTCATGGTCTTCGTGCAATCGAGTGGGTCAATTTTGGGTTTCTCTCTTCCCCTCTTAGGAAACTTATCCTTACCACAGTCAGGTCTGGATACAGGGAGTGCTGTGTAACTGACTGAAATATCACTTTTTCCAGAGGTTTTTACAACCACCCCCGGTGGCCAGTCATAATTATGGAACATGGTAAGCTCAGGGAAAGAGAGGTCAGGGGGGAATTAATACTTTAATATAGGCTCTTCTTTATAAGATTCATTCATCATCGTTAATTTTAGCATAAAATAAAATCGGATTTAGGCGAAAAAAAGATAAAAGTCTGATAAAATAGGGCGGTTTCCGTTTAAATAAAATTTCCCGGACGCCGTGTTGGTTCTCAAATTTATACCAATGGAGATATCATGTTAAGAAAATATTTTAATCTCGATGAAGCTGGAACAACCGTCGGGCAGGAGATTATTGCCGGTATAACAACCTTCGCCACCATGGCGTATATCATAATTATCAATCCAAAGATACTTGAAGCCGCCGGCATTCCCTTTGGCCCTTCCATGGTGGCCACCATCCTGAGCGCCTTTTTCGGCACACTGGCGATGGGAGTTTATGCCAAGAGGCCATTTGCGATAGCGCCTTACATGGGGGAAAACGCATTCATCGCCTTTACAGTCGTCAAGGTCCTCGGCTATAGCTGGCAGACCGCATTAGGGGCGATTTTCATAGGCGGTGTCCTTTTTACCTTGCTCACCGCCCTGAAGATAAGAGGCTGGATGGCAAATTCAATACCCCAAAGTCTAAAAATAGGTTTTGTGGTCGGCATCGGGCTGTTTCTGACATTTATAGGTTTAAATGAATCCGGCATTGTAACTTTAGGTGTACCCGGAGCGCCTGTCACTGTCGGTAATCTTACGGATATAAAGATTTTTCTGGCAGTATTCGGATTTCTTTTAACCAGCTTTCTTATGATCAAAAAAATCAGGGCTGCAATCCTGCTGGGCATAGTCACAGTCACCTTCCTGGCTTTTTTGCTTGGAGTAGTCGATACACCGGACAGATGGATAAGCATGCCGCCCAGCATCACGCCTATTCTTTTTCAACTGGACATAGCCG
The DNA here is from genome assembly GCA_024275975.1 of Nitrospirota bacterium. GTDB lineage: Bacteria > Nitrospirota > Thermodesulfovibrionia > Thermodesulfovibrionales > UBA6898 > JAJRYC01. The sequence goes on from JAJRYC010000069.1 coordinate 7,779, forward strand.
GTGCGCTCAGCTGGGGATTCTTTGGAGTTATTCTGACCGTCTTTGTAATGGACTTTGTCGATACAATGGGCACATTAATAGGTCTGTCCTATAGGGCCGGATTACTGAATAAAGACGGGAACCTGCCGGAGATCGAAAAACCGATGCTATGCGATGCCCTGGGTACGGTTGCCGCATCTCTTTTAGGCACGACGACGACAGGAACATTTATAGAGTCGGCGGCAGGGATAGAAGCAGGCGGAAAAACCGGTTTAACATCCGTTGTCACGGCGTTTTTGTTTCTGACCGCGCTGTTCTTAGCGCCTTTTTTTATATCAATTCCAGCATTCGCATACGGCCCGGCATTGATCATCGTTGGCATGCTGATGCTTACTCCCATAAAAAATATAAACTTCGATGATTTGACCGAGGTTGTGCCTGTCTTCTGCGTTATTATCCTTATGAGCTTCACCTTTAACATTGGTATCGGGATGACCGCGGGCTTTGTTGTCTATCCCTTATTGAAAGTCCTCTCCGGTAGATTCAGGGAAATTCCTTCCGGACTCTGGGTGCTGTCCGCATTATCCCTGCTCTTCTTTATCTTCTATCCTTATTAAACAGGCCGGGTAAAACCGGACAATTCCTGTTTTTTTTGTAAATATCATTAATCATTCATTCATGCGGAGACCATCGTCATGACCTTAACTGACAATAAGCCTGATTTAGATTGACATACACCCTATTATATGGTAAAAGTGAAGTAGATAATACATGACGTAACATCTTGTTTTCTATATAGCTGAGACCGGGAAACAGGCGGAACTCACAAGCGAAAACAAAAGGGATGCGGATATATAATCCGCATATGAATATCTCACGACTTTTTAATAATTAAAGAAAGGGGGAAATAACATGAACTTAGAACTTTCCAATAAGGAGAAAGACGTTCTTATCAGTGCACTTGAAAGCTTCATATCCGAACTCAGAGCGGAGATTGCTTCAGGCGTTAAACATGACTGGAGAGTAGAAATGAAGAAAGAGGAGTCCGGACTAAAAGAAATTCTCGGCAGATTGCGAGCGTTGAAATAAAATTTTGCATCAGGCAAGATTCTTTACAGAGAATATGTTTTAAGAATATAAATTCTTCCGTAGTTAATGCGTATTAACGTAAAAGAAAGGAAAAAAATGACTAAGTTTCTCCTGTTAATATTAACCGCTGTATTTGCCTTCAGTTCATCCGCCTTTGCCTTAGACCAGGAAGTATATCCAGTAAAAGGAACCCACAAAGGCGGGGACATAAAACCGGCCCAGGCATATCAAATGATTAAGGACAACCCGGAACATACTTTCGTGGTGGATGTCAGAACCCGTTACGAATATCAGGATATCGGGCATCCTGAAGGGGCCTACAATATTCCATGGAAATTCTACACGACAAACGTCGGCAGTAGAGGATATGCCAAAGTTTTGAATAAAAATTTCTGCCGGGACCTCAAGGCCAGATTCAACACAAAGACCGACACGCTGATACTGATGTGCAGGAGCGCGGCGAGAACAATCCCTGGAGCAACTGCCGCGGTTGATTGCGGGTTTAAGGAAGGCAAGGTGTTTAATTTATTGGGGGGCTTTGAAGGCGACAAAGTAAAAGATAAGAACAGCCCTTTCTATGGGCAGCGGATGATCGGAGGATGGCGTCTCGAAGGGTTGCCATGGACATATAAGATGGACCAAAAGTTCATCTATCAACCTGATCTCAAGTAATAATATCACCATCATTCAGGCCGGCATTATGCACGATACAGGTAGAAGGGTATCTGTTGCAGAATGCCGGTCTGGCACTTTGGGGACTATAGGATGTCACCTAAATCCATTTTAACCCTTTCCTGCCCTTTTTACTGTCGAGCTTATTTATCAGATTCAATATTTTTCTCTTTGCCATGCCGACAAACTGAGGGGTGCGAAAAAGCGTTACATTTTCGCACTATTTACAATTTTTTCCATATATTTTTTAACTGATTCAGGCTTAACCCCATTCTTTTGATACCATTCATTAGTAATTTCTGTAATATTTTTATCTAATTCTTCAAATATGATTGATATCTCGTTTAATTCATTGACCATATAATTTCTTCCGTCGGTGGTTGCAAAATGGCCGACTCGTTCCCAAAAATAATTATGTGCAACCCAATTTCTTTTTTTTAATGCATTACTAATATCATTTTCAAAATCATCATATATATCTATTTGCTGCTTCTTAAATTTTTTAATTAACCTTCCAAAGGTTTTAGTAAATAATGAATCCAAGCTATTATCAAAATCAGAAAGTTTTTTTATTTTAATTTCCGGCATTTCTTCTGATATAAGCAATATAGATAAAGCTCTTTCTAAACATTGAGCATGATACATCGCTACACCATAATGAGCATATACCTCTTTTGTATGGTCACCTTCGTCCATTTATATTTTCTCCATATTGTAATGCCTTAACGATTGAAATCAGGCGCGGGCCAAAAGACTTGCCTATCAAACCCCCGCGCCCCTTCCCGTCGCCTGAATTGACTGGTTATAAGCTATTATGGCAATTCGCCCAGATAAGGGAAAGCACACCAGCTTAACAAGATAAACAACCCTATGTTGGCAATATATAGTCCTGATTTATTGTTTTTAATTAATGCCCATACTGACAGTAAAAGCACAAAGCCAAAACCAATAATATTTTCTATTGCAACGATTTTTGTGTGTACAGGTCCTTGATATTTGTATCCATAATCCCAACCTGTTATGAACCACCAAACATTTAGTGCAGCCATAATTGAGCAAGCTATTATCAATCCTATTCCAAATTTTGATTTATTATCACCGATTTTCATACAGATATTGATACCCTAAATTTTCTTTAAAAATGTTTATCTTAATCAAGTAAACTTACCAATAATCTTCATAAAAACAAGCAGTTAGAGAAAGAGCCCTTAGAGAGCAATTTTTGACGAGTA
>JAJRYC010000070.1 GCA_024275975.1 Nitrospirota bacterium
GAAATGTCCCTATATTACTGATGTTTCACGGGTTTTTTGTGCTGATACCAAAGGGTCTTACGGATCTGAAGACATATAATTCAATGTTTCTGCGGGGTTACAGGTAACAGCAGGCTTTATCTCTTAAACTCCTGTTTAACTGTGTCTCCATAAAAATTACTAAAACTATTTTTGTCTTTCCGGAAAATTAATAATCCATTTTTAAGTACCTGCATTTTTATGATCGGAGAGGCTTCATTAAGAACTACTATATCTATATCCCTATTTAATAATGATGATAAATCTTCTTTTACATCATTGATTACATAAAAATCCGGAATTTCATCAAAAAGCATACCGACATCTATATCGCTATGATTTGTCATCTGTCTGCTCACAACAGAACCGAACAAAAAAATAAGAGATATGCCTTTTTTCTTTTCAAAAAATGTTTTTAGTTTTTGAACTGTTTCTTCATATATGTCGGTTTTTGACATTTCAGGTTACCCGGTTTTTATTATACCCTATATGTCTTTTTGATATATAAAAAATTAGAGATGCGATTAATGAGGAAGTCCGGCCGTTCAAACCACCCTGATGAAGACTTGCGTCCCTTTCCCGTTCCCGCTAATCTCGTGGTTCGTATAGCCGACGACTGAATGTTGCAATGGAGAGAATCCCCGGTCAGAAGGACAGGCTCTGTCTTTCCTGCAGCATTTCAGCGAGAAAAGAGCCTGGTTTGACAGAGGCGTTTTTTATGAATTCCGTTTCTTTAAGTCCATAAGGTTTCAGACATGAAGCACAGACGTAAAAAAGGACGTCAAGGTCCTCCGTAAGCGTTCTCAGAAGTTCATGGATAGGTGAAAATCCATCTTTTTTCTGCCAGGTGATGCTTTCGGCAAAACCTTTTTGGGCCAGCATAACACCTTCATTAATAAGGAAAAAATCGACTTCACTCCCGAATGCCTTCATGTTGACGGCCAGTTGAAGAGCACCTGCCGCCATATCCGGCCTGTCGAACGAATGATTTACAATAAATATGAATTTCTTTTTCTACAAAAGGCACCTCCGAAGCTGAATATTCATTTTTTTTAAGGGGTAAGCTCCCCTAGCGTAATAAAATACTTGAATATTGTCAAATTTTTTTCTATTATGTAACAAAGAGGAGGCTGAATGGAAAGGGACAGAGTAGAAGTAGCACTTGAAAAAGTAAGAGCGGGTCTCAGGTCCGAGGGTGGCGATATAGAACTCGTTGATATTAAGGATAATGTAGTATATATAAAACTAAAAGGCGCTTGCAGTTCATGTCCGATGTCATCCCTTACAATGAAAAACTGGATTGAATCGACTATTAAAAACGAGATGCCGGAAATAACATCGGTTCAGGCTGTTCAATGAATCAGTGTGGAGGTAATTTATTGGAATTATTTAAAAAAGCAGGATGCGGAAATATAATACTAACATCTCTTTTCTTGATAATCGTGGTCTTTTTCCCATCCTTTTCCCCGGCTGCTGAAAAAACCGGTGTAACCGATATACGCTATTGGTCTTATTCCGGCTACACCAGGGTAGTCATTGACCTTTCGGACGAGGCTGTATTCACTAATAACCGGCTTGCTTTTCCGGACAGGCTTTATTTTGATATAAAAAACAGCAGCATCAGAAAAGAATTGCAGAAAAATATATCTGTCGGAAACGGCATGTTGAAGTCCGTGAGGGCGGGACAGCATGATAAAAACACCGTAAGAGTTGTGCTCGATCTCGAAAAGATTACTGATTTTAAAGTTTTCACCCTCGCAAAACCATCACGGATTATTGTGGACATTTTTGGGCTGAAGACCTTCTCTGTCAAGAAGACGATTGTTATTGACCCCGGACATGGGGGGAAAGACCCGGGCGCTATCGGCCCCGGGAGGCTCTATGAAAAAGATATTGTGCTTGATGTGGCGTTGAAATTAAAGAAAATACTCTCAAAGGACCCGAATATCGAGATATTCCTTACAAGAGAAAAGGATGTGTTTATTCCACTTCCCAAAAGGACCGCTATAGCAAACGGCAGAAATGCGGACCTGTTTGTCTCCATACACGCCAACGCCAGCAGGAGAAAGAAACTAAAAGGTATTGAGACGTATTTCCTGAACTGGACCGATAACGAGGAGGCTCAGAAAGTGGCCGCCAGGGAAAACGCGATATCACTGAAGCAGATGAAACGTTTAAAAAAGAAGATGGACATAAAAGATATCATTCTTAGTGATTTATCAAGAGAGTACAAGAGAAATGAGTCAATGGCCCTGGCAAATTACGTGCAGAAGAGCATGGTTAAAGGTCTGGAAAGAAACTACAAAAATGTTGTCGATCTCGGCGTGAAGTGGTCTTACTTCTATGTCCTTTTCGGGGCTGACATGCCCTCGACGCTTCTGGAGATCTCCTTTGTGAGCAATCCGTTGGAAGGCAGGCGACTCGCAAAGGACAAATACAGGGCGGACCTGGCTAAATCCATCGCAACCGGAATTAAAAAATACCTGTCATCAATGCCGGAAGGACAGATGCTCGCATCGACCGTGAAAACGATTGGTCCCTGAGATAAAGATCGTCTCATATGTGGTTTTCGTCATCTCGCTTTTTGTCCTGGATAATATAAAAGCATACGTTGCGATTTTTGCCGTGCTTTGTCTGTTCCTGGCAAGATTACCTGCGCGAAAGCTTAAATCAGGCTGGCTTCCGATAAGCCTTTTTGTTGTTTTCACTTTTCTCGGCAACGTGATAAACCAGTACGGGAAAATAATGTTTTCCATCGGGCCGTTTGTTATTACCATGGAAGGTTTGAATATCGCGGCTACACGTTCTCTCCGTCTTCTTCTCATGATAGCCGGCGTAAAGATACTACTGGCCTCAACCAGGACGGAAGATATAGTCAGCGCGCTCGGCAGACTGTTGGGCCCGCTTGAAAAGCTGGGCCTGCCGATGAAAGACTTTTTTTATACCATGGGGCTTACGATAAAATGTTTTCCGGTACTGAAAAATACGGCATCCGACGCGTACAGGGAGAGAATGAAGAAAAAGAATATAAATGGCTTCAGGGACAGGATAAGATTTATATCTATGTTTCTCCTGCCGATGTTTATAAAAAGCATGCAATCTCCCGAGAGTTTTTTCGAAAAAAAAGAGACGGATGAAGAGAAACCTTGAATGTATAATGGAAAGCGTGTGATTTATTGCGAGAGCGGGGTGAATGGCGGGATGGAATTATCGAATGAGCGTTTTTGATATCCTGATAAAGAACTGTCTTGTCTATGATGGGAGCGCTTCCGGGCCTTTTATATCGGACATAGGCATTGCGGGCGACAAAATAAGGTATGTCGGCGGCATTCAGGCTGGAGATGCTGGAATGGTGATAGATGCCGAAGGTCTTGCGGTATCTCCGGGTTTTATTGATGTCCATGCACATTCGGATTTTTCGATAGTCGCGGACCCCCGTGCTGAAGGCAAGCTTTTACAGGGTGTAACCACAGAGATTAACGGAAACTGCGGAGTCTCGGCCGCCCCTTTATATAACCAGGTGCTTGAAAAACGTCAAGCCGACCTGAAAGAATTCGGTATCAGTGAAAGATGGAATACACTTGAAGAATATTTCAGGATTATTGAGAAAAAAGGTATTGCGGTCAATCTCGCGACTCTTGCGGGACACGGTAACATCAGAGGCTCTGTCATCGGCTACAGTGACAGGGGACCTGCAGGAGAAGAACTGGCCGGGATGTCCGGATTGCTTGAAATTACACTGGAACAGGGGGCGATAGGCCTTTCAGCGGGGCTTATATATCCGCCTGGCGTATTTTCAACGACAGAGGAACTTGTCCTGATTTCAAAGGCGCTTAAAGAAAGATCATTGATCTATACCTGCCATATGAGGAGCGAAGGCGATACACTTCTGGAGTCGATGCACGAAGTCATACGGATTGGCCGGGAGGCGGGCATTAAAGTGAATATTTCGCATATAAAGACGGCCGGCGAACGGAATTGGCACAAGGCTGAAGAGGCAACCGGATTGCTTTATGAAGCCAGGAGAAAAGGGGTGCGGATAACCGTTGACCGTTATCCGTACATTGCATCGTGCACCGACCTTGATTCGATACTGCCTTCATGGGTGGTTGAAGGCGGCAATGAAGAGGAGATCGCCCGTCTGGAGAATGCAACGGAAAGAGAAAAGATAAGAAAAGAGATGGTAGACGGAATGGTGTCCGGAGATTATTGGCGAAACGTTGTCGTATCATCCGTTGCCTCGGAAAAGAACAGGTGGATGGAAGGCGTGACGATCGCGGACATCGGCAGACATATGAAGATGGACGAGCTGGATCTTTTTTTCAGGATTCTTGTTGAGGAAAGACTGAAGGTGGGGTGTATATTTTCGGTTATGAGTGAAGAGAATCTCAAGAAGTTTCTTTCCCTTCCTTTTTGCATGATAGGTTCCGACAGCTCCGCGAGATGTTTTGACGGCCCGACAAAAAAAGGCAGGCCCCACCCGAGGGGATTCGGCACATTCCCCAGGTACCTGGGGAAATATGTCCGGGATGAAGGACTGATGACCCTTTCAGAAGCCATAAACAGGTCTACTTTCATGCCCGCCGAGACTTTCGGCCTGCGGGGCAGGGGGCTTTTAAAGGAAGGCATGTATGCCGACATAGTAATCTTTGATCCGCTAAACATCAGGGACAGGGCGACCTATGATGATCCATTCCGGAAACCCGAGGGCATACATTATGTGCTGGTAAACGGCGTTGTTGCTGTCAGGGAAGGACAGCCCGAGGGAAAACTTGCGGGCAGGGTATTGAAGCCCGGGCGTTGAAGATATCGTTCCTCCAGTTCGTTCCCGGAGTCAGTTGTCGTCCCCTGTCTTTTTTTCATCACGAGCGCCTTTTGGAGCTTTACCTACGGGCAATGAATCTACTGATGTACCATTCTTTACGGCCTTTTCCACGGTCTTTTTTATCCTGAGTATCTGGATAATCCTTGCCGGGATGCCCGAGGTTAATGCTTTAAACATATAAATTAAATCGTTAAGTTTCAGTTTATTGTTTTTGAGTTCATAACTATATTTTTTCAGATAATGCCCTGCCAGGAAATTCAGGATGGATATCTCCCGGGGCAGAAGATTTTTTTTCCATTTATATTTGTTTTTCCTGTCCAGCGGTTTGAATATTAATCTGGAATGATGGTCGCCGATATAGTCATGGCTGGTACGGTAAAAATTCAACATATTATCTTCGTACCCGATTCCGATTACGGAGCAGATTTGCATGACGGTTTTTTCAGGATCATCCAGTAGATCTTCATACCGGATCGTTATCCTGTTGCCTTCGGGTATTTTTTTGAACGACCGGTCAATTTTAAAGAGTTTGTAACTCCAGTCAAGGGCTATTACCGACGCATTATTTTTTGAAGGGTCCATCTTGCGCCAGCTGTCGAAGATGTCTCTGCCGTCACGCACAATATGGATGAATTTGGCCTCGGGGAATAAACCGTGCAATATATCTAATTTACGGAAAAATGAAGGGGTCTTGTCTCCCCAGATTTTTTTCCCTTTGCTATGGCAATAGCTGTAGTATATCTCATCAATTAAATCCTTAAGCATAAGCTGCTTTTTATCAGCAAGCCGGGGAAGTAAGTCGCCATGATCGTAATTCCAAAGCTTGAACTGGGCATTTAATTTAATATAATCCAGGAGTGCCTTGAGTGAATCGCCTGCTATTTTTTTGTGAAGATATTTTTTCTTTAAAAGAGGCATTAAAAACGTCGCTTCTTCAGGAATGGAAATCTCCGAATGAGAATTCAGAATCAGGCGCAGCAGGGTCGTCCCGGATCTTTGCGTGCCTATAATGAAAATTCTTTTTTCAGTGGATAACATTTGAGTTAAGCCCGTTTATCCCGATCATAATGAAATGCTGTCGTCATGACCGGGCTTTTTCCTCTCTTTCGTTCGCTGTTTGAGATGCGCCGGACATTACATCCCGGCCCGGATGACCTGCTCAATTCCCTTGACCATAACCTCGAGACTCTTGCCTTTATTATAAACCAGTTTATCAACCGGGTACAGAAACCCTTCTCCGTTAAGCGCTTTTTTCAGTTCCTCCCTCAGCCCGGCCCTGTTTTTAATTTCATACTCCGGTCTGCACCAATTCTCCGGCCTTTCCGTGCCATAGAGTTCAAAGAATTTCGGCGCCGGCAGAAAAACCACGGGTTTGGATATAGTCAGAAACTCGAGCGCCATTCCGCTGACATCGGTAATCATCACATCGGAAGCAAGCATTATATCGTCCAGATCATGGTTCATTACAATTCTTACCTGTTTATGCCGTGCCGCTATACCGGAGAGTTTTTCGTTCCAGTTTATGCCTCCTGTTTTCCATTTTGTATGTTCAGTCAGCATGAAAGGATGCAGCCTCAGGAGCAGATTGATGTCCATATCATTACAGACCTCGATGACCTTATCAATCCATTCGAAAGTGGACGAGAACTCCCCCCATGTGGGCGCGTACATAGCCGTTGGAACATCTGGAAGCCCGAGGGATTCGAGCAGGCCGCTTCTGTTAAAAGAGCCGGAGAGTTACATGAGCCTGTCGCCTCTCAGGTACCCGATTTCGTACATCTCGGGCAATCTTCCCCCATGTGTTTTCTGTGCTGTCAGTAGCGCCCTTTTATGCAATGGGCCGTTTAAAAAAACCGCGTCATATTCGGAAAGATCCCTTACATGTTTTAAATCCTTGGAGAAATTTAATCCGGCCATACCATGTGTGTACATGACCTTGGGACAGTCAAGCTCGCATCCGTAGGTGGACAGGCTCAGCACAAAAAGCAGTTTAATATCGGAAGTCTTCAACCATGGGTAAGCGAACAGGTTTTTATTATAATCTATGCCATATCTTGATGAAAAAAATTTGAATATTTCGTTTTTTTTATGCTTGGTCAGCGGTATTGACTTTGTTGTGCTGAAAAGCATGGGATGAATTTTTTCATTCCCCGCGAGAGAATCAATCAGGTCCCTGATATGTTCCATGAAATATAAATGTGATAACGGGAATCCAACTATTAATTTGGTGCTATATTGGTTGCGGTATTTCCTGGCGCTTCTGCCCTCCTGTTGAAAAACCGCTCTGTACGCACCATTCAGAACGCGTCGAACTCCTGGGTTTAAGAAGATTTTTTCCTGTATTTTTGCTTTTAGCCTGGTTAGTTTTAGCATAGTGGTCCTGGGTGTTTATGTGTCCTTTTTTGGTCCGGTATGGATAAAATCCTGAAAGAGTCCGGTTATTTAAGGTCTATTATTTATTAGCGGCATTGTCTCCGGAGATGATGGCCCGGGATGGATTTATTGAAAGTATCATTTCAAAATCTCTTTGACCCGTTCAAAGTCTTCCATGAAATCCACTTCTATGCAGTCGCAATCCGATATATCGACAGGGGAAAATCCCGTTCCTTTATCTATGCAGATTTCTATACCTTTTTCGAAATAGTCATTGTCTCCGCATTCTCGCAAACTGTCTGAAAATAGACCGAAGTGACTCGCTGTTATCTTGTTTACCCCTACGGATTCACCCTCGGCGCCGGATATGTTTTTTGATATCCGAATGATTTTCCCACTCTCGCCCGTTATGTATTTTACTTCTTCGTCGCCGCATTTTGATTTGTTTACCGCGATGACATTGCCTTTTGAAGATAAAACCCTTTTGACCACTTCCGGTTCCAGAAATACATCGCCATTTATCCAGATTAAATCGTCTTCGCTTACACTCTCCATCGCCATCATCAGGCTTTTAGAGGTATTAGTTACATGATAAAAGGGGTTGTATTTATAGATAACTTCGGGATACTGCTCCATAATAATATTTTTCTTGAAGCCCACGACTACTATAATCTCTTTTATCCCGCTATTCTTTAATATATCTATCTGGTTGCCAAGTATGGTGTTGCCAGACGGTAATGTCATTAAACATTTCGGTATCTGGTTGCCTATTCTGGTGCCCGATCCTGCCGCAAGAATTACTGCCTTCAATTTGACCTCCATAAATCTTTGTTTTTGTGGATACTGATAACAGTTGGAGAGTGCCTGCAATAAAATCGGTTGAACCACACCCGCACACTGTGAACACACGTGTTTATGAAATAATATCTATTAGAATAGTTTACAATAATTTTAAAATTATTTTATTAAGTTTATCCGGTTGTGAGTTCTTCCAGGGGCGGGATGCTCCCGTTTTTTAACTTGAGCCATCCCCCGGGCTGTTCTGAATTGCCGTTTCCGGCGGGTTCTCCTGATCCCTGTATTGATAAAATAAAGACAGGTAGATGCCATATAAAGCAAAATATGTATACGTTACGAAAGGTTTATTTAATCCCGTAAAAAAACACATAATAAAGAGTCCAACAATGTAGTTTCTGAAAACTAGTCCCAGATTATACAGGGCGATATCGCCTTTAAGTCTGAACCATTTTGCCATTTCGTTGATTTTCAGGAAGAAGATCAGCCACATAATCAGGTAGAACACGCTGCCGATAATTCCAACTTCAGCCACCAGGGACGGCCAGAAGGAATCCATATTTCCTATTTTATTCAGCATTTTGTAATAGAATTGGGGCCAGTCAGCATAATATGGTGAGTGGAACATAACTGAAACCGGACCACCAAACATGCCCGGCCCGACACCGAAAAATAGATTTTGCTTAATAAGGGTGTAGGCTTCGTGATATCCGAAACTTCGATAATAGACCTCCGGTAAATATAGCTCGGTTCCCGCGGCGCTGCCTGACCTGAAGGATATGAGCACCACGCCGGCGGCGATCAGTAAGCCCGGCAGGATCAATCTTTTTTTGGTCAATACCATCATAACGAATAACGCCATCCAGGTCTGCCTCGAAAAGGTCAGGAAAATCAGGAGTAACGTTATCGATATACCTGCGTATCGCAAAGATTTTTTCGCGGTGGTTGTATAGAAGAGAAACAGGCCCAATAACGCGTACATTCCGAGATAGTTGATGCCGCCTTTTCCCGTGAGCGACGCGACCCTGTGGAAGCCCATTCTTTTTCTGTCCAGCTTTACAAGCATTCCCGCGTCCAGCCCTGTGAGTGTCATGATCTCCCCGATTATCCCAACGACCGCCAGGAGGATTACTATGGCTTTAATCCAGAATATTAATGAATACAGCTCTTCCCTGCGCCACTTCAGCGTGGCAAACAGGTAAAAAATAATGACATTTTTCAGGACATCATAAATACCGAGAACGCCCTGTAATGTGTAAACCCTGTTCAGCATCACCGAGAGGTAAGCAGCGCATAGAAATAGCAGAAGAGGTATGGATATCGGAAATTCCAGTACTTTCATTCTATAAATTTTCGGCTTTATCGCTATGAATGAGAGCAGGACGATAAGCAGGAGAACGGCAGAGAGTTCATCGGAATAAGATGTTATCTGACGGACGATCGCATTGCCGCGAAAGATATTTTTTACCAGGAGGTTCTGAAAGGGCAGGAATAACAGGAACAGAATAAATAGTTTTTTAGCTATTATCGAAATATCAAACAGTCTTGTTATATAGTCTGTATCCCTTGTCTCCATCCATGCGCCCGCTTAAAGCTGTTTTTTAATCCATATTTCATTATCATCTATTTTCCTGAAAAAAACATAGTCCTGCTTGATATAGTTGACAATTAGCGGCAACCTCTCTTCACTGCTGAAACCGTCAAAAGTAAATCCGCTGACCGAATTTACCCAGTCATCGTTTTCATAAAGAATGAATTTGATGTTCTTCTTTTTCAGATCTTCTATCGCTTCATTCTGATAAAAATAAGGCATGGCGAAGATTATGACTGGAAAGCGGGTTGGAGAGGGCTTGTCAATGAGATAGTACCAGCTTGCCTCGGATGTTAAAGTGAAAAATTCTTCATCTCCGCTTAAATTGTTTTTCAGAAAAGCGATTGTGGCCTTATATTTATCGGGAATAAATTCTGAGTCCGGTATTTGATACGGGAAGTTTTGAACAATCAGGTTTTTGGTATAGACCCGATAAATATTGACCGAGGAAAGAAGTATAACCGCAACGGCCACCACAACGGCCAGGTACCTGTTGAGCTGGTGCCTGTAGAGAAAGGGGTGGATGTAGTGTTTTATGAGAATGTACATGGACAGGATATACGCCACTGGAGTGCTATACGCGACGTGCACCCAGTCGGAACGGCCCAAACCGCTTCTGAATAGGAAGAGTGACAAAAACAACAGCGAGAATTCAATCAGGTATTTCTCCAGAAATGCCTTTATTGCAGGCGATATTTTTCTTTCGTTGAGGTGAAGTTCCCTCAGAAATTTAAACATGACCCAGTAAGTGTTGGCCGCGAAAATGATGCAGACCAACAGAAAACGCTTGTGGAATATCGGATAGACAAAGCCACCGCATAATTCTCTGAATTTCGGTATTATCAGGAACGTGAAACTCAGGAAGTCGGTAAATCCGCCCCGCATCAGATAGACCAACAACAATATTCCGGATAAAATACCTAAAAAAACTGAGGCGAGATAGTATGACCTTAGCCTGCTTTTATGGAAAAAGAAGAAGTACAGCAGCGGCGATACAACCAGGTAGGTCGCCAGCAGGTAAATCCCCTTGTCGACCGAGTAGGCCATCGCAACAAGCGGCAGGAAGGAAAAGAACAAGACGACGACGGAGAATTTTTTTATGTTAATCCTCCGGCTGTTAATGCTGTTTATATAGTTATGCAGGAGTGGAATGGTAAGCAGGAAAGAGAACACGACTACATCCGCTGTTTTGAATTTTATGAGTCGTCTGGAGAGATATGGATAACCATGCAGGGCGATTAAGACCAGGAAAACCGCAAATGCGTACAGGTAGTTTCCCCTGAAAACCAGAACCAGAAAAAAAGCCATCGCGAGCATTTTCAGTATTTTTAAAATAGACTCCAACGTCTTTTCAGCTCCTATTGACTTGCCAAAAAGCTTGAATGCTACGACTGAACGAAGCGGGTTCTCAAAAAGGCCATGGAGGAATACGAAATCCTTGTATGGCGTCTGGCCCGCCATGTATGACATGGCCGGTCCAAGTGATTCACCGTCATGAAACGGATCAAATTCATTGTTCGGGGTAGCAAGATAGTTCGGAAGATTGAGTGCGACCAGCACAGTGCAGATAACCAGTACTCCCGCGAGTATTTTCTGCTTCAGCGGGGCCTGGTTGCCCGAGATATCGGGAGTGATGTCCTCTGTTGGCCGGTCAAAGCATATTTCATTGAAGCGTTTGAATTTCAACAGGAATATAGTGGTCAATAAAAGGAGAGGTGACAATATAAAAACAAGAAACCTGAGGCTGTCGTTAGTCGGATTGTATTTAATCGCCGCCAGTGTCCCGACGATTCCCCACGGGTTATGGAATGGAAGGGTTATTTTATTCCATAACAGCAGGCCGATCGAAACACCCACGATAAATATTAGGGACAGAAGTATAAATCCCGATAATTTTTTAGTGAAATCTTTCATGATATTTCTTCAGGAATAAATCCCAGGCATAAAAAACATTACCTAATCTTTACGTTTTGGTGGTAAACGGTACCTGTCGGTGGCCCCATCTATGAAATACCTGTAAAATCCTGTAAGTCCCTTTACGTCTAATCTTAAATTCAGGAGATAATAGGTGGTATATCTTATCAAAGTTTTTAACATCATCTTTCTTCCATAATATTTCGCAGTCAGGTAGCCCAGGTTCCTGTAATAGATGTGGACCTTATCCGCCGGCCGGACGATAATTCTACCGAACAGTCCGAACATTATCTGTACTCTCTTGCCTTGCCTCGCGGGATGCCGGTGTTTCGCGCTGATTATTGTTCCCACCCTGATGCCATTGGCCTGGACCCTCAGCTCATATTCCCGTTCATCTCCCCATATGAACATCTCTTTTTTTATGTTTCCGACTTTATCTATCACTTTTCTGGAAACCAGCGTTCCGTTGAAAGGGGTTATCCAGTCATAAATAACTCCGTCAGTGGCATCTGCCTTAATGGCTTCCGCGCTGTTTTTCACGTGGCGGAGACTATTGGGCCTGAAGGCCAGCGCCTCCGCGTCTTCCCGGTCAACGGCAAGTGGGCCGCAGAAGAGCAGGTTGTTTTTCTCCGCGCTTTCCAGCAGCCGTGACAATGCGTTTTCATCGGCGTATCCGTCATCATCCATCATCCAGAACCAATCAAATCCGGCATCGTAACACCTGCTGATGCCTTCGTGGAAGCCCCCCGCGCCTCCAGCGTTCTCATGCATTCTCACATAATGAATTGCGACTGGATTTTCAGGTCCACGGGGTGAAGGGATTATTTTTACCTGTTCCACAGGTGCTCCGGCAGGGTATAACTCCTGATCGATAAAGCCTTTGTCAACCAGGTCTCCGGGTGTGCCGTCAGTGGAAGTATTGTCGATTATATAAACGGCATCGACCGGGCGTGTCTGGCTTAATACGGCGCCAAGACACTCATTTAACATGGCCTTCCTGTTATAAGTTACGATGAGGGCAGCTACTTTTCCCTTTTTCAGCTCGTCCATCCTTTTAATTAAAAAATTGCCGGATGCTCTGCACCGGCGCCCACCTTTTCCGTGGGATATGCACTTGCGGTCCGGGCGTGAGTATATCAAATTATTTTATATTATATACTTTTAAACAAATTTAAAGCTCCGTCGACTACCTGGTCCATATTCAGATATCTGTACTGGGCAAGTCTTCCCAGGAAAAAAACAGACTTTAACCTGTCGGCTTCCCTTTTGTATTTTTGATAAATTTCCTGATACTCTTTTTTGGGGATTGGGTAGTACGGCTCTCCTTCGGCTTTTGGATATTCGTAGCAGATAGTTGTCCTGGGATGCTTCTGTAAATAGAGCTGCTTGAATTCAGTGATCCTTGTATAGTCATAATCATTTGGGAAATTTACGACGCCGGCATTTTGATATTTATCCATTTCAAGCGTTTCAAGTTTAAAATCAAGACTTCTGTATGGCAGTTTACCGTGGATATAATCGAAGTAATAGTCAATTGGGCCTGTATAAATAAGTTTGTCAAAGCTGACGGAATCTATAATTTCCCTGTAATCAGTATTAAGCATAACCGGAGGAATGTTTTTATGCTGAAGCATTTTTTCGAACATTTTTACAAAACCGTGCTTGGGTATTCCCTGATATTTATCGGTAAAGTACCTGGTATCATGGTCAAACCTTACCGGCAGTCTTTTGGTCACCTCAGGATCAAGTTCCTCGGGATAAACGCCCCACTGTTTTTTTGTATAATTTCTAAAAAAAAGCTCGTATAGTTCTTCTCCGACCTGAGAAACGACAACGTCTCTTGAGTTCTCGATCTGATCGAGTCTGACCCTTTTCCGTTCAAAATATTCCCGGAGTTCTTCCGGGTTGAATTTACGGTCGTAAAGGCGCTCCATTGTATCCAGGTTTATGGGCAGATAGACTTCTTTGCCCTTTACTCTGGCGAGTACCCTGTGCACGTATCCGTTCCATTCTGTAAACCGTGACAGATAATCCCATACTTCCTTTAAATTACTATGGAATATATGTGGCCCGTATTTCTGGACCATGATCCCGTCGTCGTTATAATAATCATAGGCATTGCCGCCTATATGATCTCTTTTTTCGACAATCAGGACCTTTTTGTCAAGCTGCGAGGCTATTCTTTCAGCAAGTGTACAGCCGGCGAAACCGGCGCCTATTATAAGAAAATCGGTCTTCATAAATACTCCAGACTTAGTTGGATTTGAGATTTTTATACGTTTATATCCAGTTTGTATCCCCGAATATTTAGATAAAAATGCTCACAAAGAACTCTGCAACAATCCCGTTACCTGAATATGATATTTTGTTACCGGCGAGTAACTTGGGACGTATTAATAATATGCCTATTAAAAATATTTATTCTACCTTTTCATTTTTTATAAAAAAGTGTTAATATATTAACATAAGTATCATGTTAACATCAAAGACCATACCATTCATGAAAAGGCTCAATATTAATGGATAAATTTCAGGTCAGTTGAATGCCGGCATACTTGGGAATTGATTGAAGCAATAATTCCGGTAACCCTTTATTTTAAGTTTGAATATAATATAATTGAAAAACTTTATGAAAAATAAAAACAAACTTATATCTTATGCTCTGTCAATCTGTGTCCTGCTATTTATGAATCTCATTTTTATACACGGGTCCCAGGCCGTACAAATTTCAGACAAAACGCTTGAATCCACCGCATCTTCGGCCAGTGAGCGAAAGCAGGTCCAAAGTGTCGGCCAAAATTCACTGAATCAGCCTGAAAGCCTGAAGGCCGGGCAAGAAGCAACCCTTTCGGAATTTGAAAAATTTGTGTCAGGAGATGTTGCTTTAACGATTTCCACTGACATCAAGCAGTTCGGTTATGATCTGTTTAATCAGCCCCCGTCAACATTCGCACCGGTAGAAATTGTGCCGGTTGGTCCCGGATACGTGGTCGGCCCTGGTGATGAGATAAAAATCACTATATGGGGGAAGGTTGAAGGCATCTGGAATGTGGTGGTCGACAGAAACGGCAATGTAGGGTTACCGAAAATCGGGATACTCGGTGTCACCGGCCTGACATTTAAAGAAGTCTCCGATTTACTGAGAAAAGAGTTTGCAAAGTATTACACGTCTTTTGAGATAAATGTCAGCATGGGATCTTTAAGGACCATAAGGGTATATGTAATCGGCAACGCGGAACGGCCCGGCTCATATACTTTATCCTCTCTTTCCACATTGGTTAATGCGCTTTTTGTGTCCGGAGGTCCAAGTCCTGTTGGTACAATGAGGGACATCCAGCTGAAGAGAAACGGAAAGACAATTGTGCATTTCGATATGTATGATTTTCTTCTCAAAGGCGATAAGAGGAAAGATGTCAGGCTGATGCCCGAGGACGTGATTTTCATACCACCCGTCGGCGCTCTCGTCGGCATTTTAGGAAGTGTAAATACCCCGGCGATTTTCGAACTTAAAGGCAAACAGAAATCCATACCATTAAGCAGCATATTAAAAATGGCCGGTGGATTGAGCTCTGTGGCTTTCAGGGAGCGGGTGCAGATACAACGTATTATAAATAACAGCCGGCAGGTAATATTCGAGGCCAACCTGAAGGGAATAACACCCAACTCCATTAATATTCAGGATGGCGACATAGTAAAGATATTCCAGGTCGTTCAGGATAAGAGGACCGTCAGGATTGTCGGAGCGGTGCAAAGAGAAGGAGAGTACGGTTTCAGGTATGGAATGACGTTGAAAAACCTGATATCAATGGCCGGAGGCCTGAAGTATTATGCCTATGACAAGGGCGCCGAGATTACGAGGGTATTTATTACGGATAAAGGTCCGATCGTAAAACAGATCACGGTAAATCTCAAGAAGGCCCTGCTGGGTGATCCAAAAGACAATATCCTTCTTAAGGAAGATGACTATCTTTTTGTCCGCACGGTTCCGGAATGGCAGCTTTACCAGACGATAACCTTGACCGGCGAAGTTAATTTCCCAGGCGCCTATACGATCAGGAAGGGTGAAAGGCTTTCATCCCTGCTGGAAAGGGCCGGTGGTTTTACCGATAAAGCCTATTTAAACGGCGCGGTCTTTGTACGGCAGAGTGTCAAGGAAATGCAGCAGAAGAGGATTGAGGAGATGGTTGACAGGCTTGAGAGGGAGCTTTTAAGCGTCGGCTCGACCCAGGTATCAACGGCGGCATCCTCGGATGAAGCCAGGTTGATGCAGATAGGAACGGAACAGAAAAGACAGTTTATTGCGAAACTCAGAACGGTGAGGGCCCAGGGCAGGATATCGATCCTACTGGATGAACCGGAGAAACTCAGGGGAACAAGCTATGATATAGAGCTTGAAGAGGGTGATTCATTCTACATCCCGACGGATCCGAACACCGTTCAGGTTATAGGCGCGGTATATAACCAGACAGCCTTTATTTACCTGGAGGACAAGGGATACAAGGATTATATCGATCTTGCAGGGAGTTATACTGAAAACGCCGATAAAGACAATATATATATACTAAAGGCCAATGGTTCAGCGACCAAGGTCAGCGGAGGGTTTCTTGGTCTCACGTGGAATAGTGAAAAATCAAGGTGGGAGACAGGCGGAGGTCGCGTGGAGTCCGGAGATACAATAGTTGTTCCGGAAAAGCTTGAAAAAATAGCCTGGATGCGCAATACCAAGGACATTATCCAGGTACTTTACCGGATTGCGGTAACAACAGGGATTCTCATTGCTACTTTCTAGCTATTTTTTCCCGAGCTTGCCTTACGTGCTCCCGATAAAATACAGTCATTACCGGAATAATGTAAATATTAACTCAGATGCAAGTAATGTTTTAATTTTTCATCCTGTTTAAGGAGAAAAGGATTGGAAGAACTACGGACAAAACCAAAAAATCATGAAGTCAGCCTGATTGATTATGTAATCATTTTTTTCAAAAGAAAAACAATGATCATTCTTGTGACCTTCGCCTTTGCCGTCGCCACCGCGATAATAAGTCTGATGATGACCAAGATATACAGGGCCGAGACCAAGATATTGCGACCTCAGCAGAGCCCCGGCATCGCGAGCCAGCTTATGGGCCAGCGTGTCGGAGCAGCCGGATTAACGGAAAGTATGCTTGTTCTGCGTAGTCCGAATGCGCTCTATGTCGCGCTGATCCAGAGCAGACCGATTATGGAGGATATTGTGTCCAGGTTCAATCTGGTTGAGGTTTACGACTCCATGTCAATACTGAATGCGACTGAACGTCTGAAGAGTAATCTTAAAATAAAATCCAGCAGCAGGAGCGGCATTATAACGATTGCAATCGAGGATACCGAGCCGCAAAGGGCGGCTGATATAGCAAATGCCTTTGTCGAGGAACTCATGAACCTGACGGAGCAGTTTGCTATTACCGAGGCGGCCCAGAGGAGGGTCTTTTTCGCCGCGCAGCTTCAGGATGCCAAGGAGACGCTGATAAAGGCGGAAGAAGATATGGTGGAATTGCAGTCCAGAACAGGCGCTATTGAGATTAATGAACAGGCCAAATCGTTTATAAACGCCATTGAGAGAATAAAAGCCAAAATCCTGGAAAAGGAAGTGGAACTGAGGGTTATGAAGACATACTCAACGTCCTATAATCCGGACCTCCAGAAGATTGAAGCGGTATTGAGAGGGCTACGGGCGGAACTGAAAAAACTCGAACCAGGGAAGGGCGGTAAATATTACGACTTGATGACTGCTGAAAACATGCCGAAGGTGAGTTCTGAATATATAAGAAAATACAGGGAATTGAAGTTTAGTGAAACTTTATACGAAATTTTCCTTAAACAGTATGAGTCCGCAAAGTTTGATGAAGCCAGGGATGCGGTTGTAGTCCAGGTTCTTGACAAGGCGGTTAAACCCGAGAAGAGGTATAGACCCAAAAGAAGACAGATGGTGGTTATCGGTATGTTTATAGGGTTTGTCTTTTCAGCTTTTTTAGCTTTCCTGCTTGAATACCGGGAGAAGATAGCAACTGATCCCAGGAACAGGGAAAAGATCGAGATGTTAAAAAGATACGCCGGCTTCAGGTCAGAAAAATAACTTACAAAAAAATCGGAAAATTACCGTAAACACCTTAAATAATCCAGTGTCGTCAGGAGATTTTTTTAATTGATCTACTTGGTTCTTATGATAAGCGCCGTCTGCGTCTCGGCTGTTTTTTTTCCCCTTGCAAAGTGGATAGCTGACAGGTATAACGTGATGGATATTCCCAACATCCGGAATATTCATGTCGTTCCCGTTCCCAGAACAGGGGGACTGATTCTGTGCCTCACTTTTTTATCGATATTATTTATCTCGGATTTTCCGGTATTTGGATTTAATGTCGGCATATATATGGCCTGGTGGCATGTCCTCAGCGTTTTTTTGATCTTTGCGGTCGGTTTTATAGATGACTTGTTCACTCTGGGATTCCAGATAAGGTTGATTCTGCAGCTGCTGATTAGTATTTTTTTCGTTGTCGCAAGCGGGATGTATCTTACAAACTACGGCATTTTGATCAACTTCCCGGCTATATTCGCGATCCCCTTTACGGTTTTTTGCATAATGGGCGTTACGAATGCCTATAACATAATTGATGGTTTGGACGGCCTCAGCGCCGGATGCGGGTTGATATTTTTCGCGCAGGCCGCTTTTCTGGCATATAAGTATGACAGCCATTCCCTGGTCCTGTTCGCCGTGCTGTTTGCCGGCTGTCTGCTCGGTTTTATTATATATAATTTCCCTTCGGCTAAAATTTTTCTGGGTGATGGCGGAAGCTACCTGATCGGTTTTTCGATTGCTACAATGGCGATTATTATTCTTAAGCAACACCTGGAAATCTCTCCGTGGGCCCTGCTGTTAATGACCTTTGTTCCTGTATTTGATACAAGCTTTGCGATAGCAAGAAGGAAACGCAAAAAAAGATCTCCGTTCAAGGCCGACAAAAGGCATTTACATCATATTCTCAGGAGAAGATACAGGAGCGACACCAGGGCGGTTATCGTAATCTGGTCATTGCAGTTCTTAACGGGCGCACTTGCTATATACTTCCATAAAAACACGCTGGTGCTTGTAGTGATTACGGTACTGAGTGTTTTGTTTTTGAAAAGGTTGTGGATAAAGCCGTTGAAATTCGGCGGAATCAGGATATAATCGAGTACGGTTTTATCCCGGTCCGGTAGTTATTTACTGCTTCACGATTTTTAATTTCCGCAATAGTGTCCTGCTGGACCTGAAAAACCTTTCTCCGAACAATGTTGATATGACAAACGCCAGCCGTCTTAAATTATAAGGATATGCAATGGCCGCCTTAATAAGATAAGGTCTCCCTTCATTGAAGCTTATGCATTTGATCAAAAACCGGCCGATCATGTAGTAATGCTGTGAAAGGGAATCGGGGTCTTTTTTGATATCATCAAAATATTTTTCAAGAATAAGCTTTTTTGATTCGAAGAGGGCCGGATTATTCCAGCGGTTACTGTCACCGGTTATATAGTAATTCAGAAGCGGTTCTTTGATATGATAAAAGCAGTAAAATTTGCTCAGACGGATGAAAAAATCCAGATCGACATGGTATGACAGGCGTTCGTCGAAAAACCCCGCTCTTTCAAAACAGGCCTTTCTGACCATGGAAGAACCGATTCCTATATGGTAGACTCCATAATTCAACGCCTTTTCATAAACTAGTCCGTCTTCCGGCATTAGTGTAGGGCATTCCCATATGCGGGTGTTCCCATCCTTGCTGATTTCACGCATATTGGTATAGACGACTCCAAGCATAGGCGACTGGCTCTGAAATACGGCCATCTGCTTCTCGAGTTTTTCAGGAACAAACTCATCATCACTATCTAGAAATGCTACGTATTCGGACCGTGCGGCCCTTATTCCGCTATTTCTCGCGGCGGCCTCCCCCTTGTTTTTTTCATGCCTGACATATTGTATATTCAGCAAATCACTGAAACCCCTTATATAGGCCTCCGTGTCATCAGTGGACGCGTCGTCGACAATAACTACCTCGAAATCTTTATAAGTCTGGTTCGCCAGACTATGAAGCGCTCTGCCAATTAAGTGGGCCCTGTTATAAGTAGGAATAATTACGCTTACGGATGTAGCTTGTTCTGTATTCGACATTTACTCCTCCGGAAATAAGGGATATATAACAGCTAAATTGACCGGAAATGCGCCGAGCTTTATTCGCGCTCGGGGGTTTTATTCATAATTTACTGAACAACACGAGATATTCAGCGGAATCCTGCTCCTGCTAATAAATATAATTAATATAGATATAATACCATATTACCTTTTAGTATACAAATATACGGAATCGCGATTATTTAATCCAGAGCCCGTTTTATGATCTGATTTATTAAGAAATGAACTGGAATACCTCGTTTTGTAAACGGGGATTTTTATTTGCATATAATTTATCGGATATGTCTTCCCATGTTGCTGTGAAAAATGCTGCAAATATATATTCTATTGGTTTACTATTCCCTCTAACGCTTTTGTCCATACCGAATACCCATGAGCACCCAGGTGCACCCCGTCGTCAAGGAAGTAATCCGTTACGGCGTTACCTTCAATATCAACAAAGAGCCTGTGAATATCCAAAAATCCAACACCGGTTTCCCCGGTCAGCCGCTCAATAGCGCGGTTCACCCGTAATATGTCCGCGTCTGTTATCCATTCCAGCATAATGGGCAGGATGCTAAGAATAAAAATTCCGGATTTTGGATAAGCATCGGACAACTTTTCTATAATATCCCTGTAACCACTCATAAAATCAAAGTCTTCCATCGCGACATTGTTAGTTCCAGTCATGATAAAGACCAGGTCGGGGTGCGGATATTCATCAATAATCCCGTCTACCCTTGAGAGGAGGCCCTCCACTGTCTCTCCGGCCACGCCGAGATTTGCGACTCCATGGTCCGGGAACCGGTCTTGCCAGTCGAAGAACTCGATAAGTGAATGTCCTATAAACAGAATCTCTTTTTTATTCATGGAATTATGCCCCCGTGCCTGAATTTGTTCCGGCTCCAGGTTATTTGGTTTATTTTATCTGATTAACAGCAAAAAATAATTAGATTTACAAATATATTAAAATATTTTAAAATTATAATGCTGATTAATTTGATAACAAAAGTAGAAATTCCTTGGCTGGCGGTCCATCCTCTAAGAATAGCTATTCCGGAAGAAATATCCAAAGGGGTGAATTGTGTTAGGAAGTTTGAAGAATTTCAGGGGCCGGGCCAGCCGATTATTCCCCCGTATTTATCAATATTAAAACATTCAGTAGTTGTAGTTATAGATATAGATTAACTGGTGATGCAAGAGCGAGGTGTTATTTTCTGGAAAGTCTGTTTGTTCATGATTTGCCGGACTTCTTTAAAGAAGATTATCCCGCGAACTATCGGCTTCCGAATGCGGTCCGGTTATTAAAAAGGGTAAACGCCCCATTATCCTGGAAATTAGTCAGGTCATGCCTGTTTAATGGTGAACCGGTGGGGGATTATCTGGAATCGAAAAGGATGATATAATTGAATGGGTGAAGATTGATGGCCCGGCAACGTACTATTTGGATGTTATTATAAAAGCGGAGATGGACCTGTTGTTTATGCCTGGTGACGTATATGAAGAAGTGAAGTAGTTTTGAGTAAGTCCTTAGTCCCGCCTGTTTCGGCGGAGACTGGGGTTATTTTGATATTTAGG
The DNA here is from genome assembly GCA_024275975.1 of Nitrospirota bacterium. Lineage (GTDB taxonomy): Bacteria > Nitrospirota > Thermodesulfovibrionia > Thermodesulfovibrionales > UBA6898 > JAJRYC01. The sequence continues at coordinate 21,277 of JAJRYC010000070.1, forward strand.
AGGTTTTAAAGCTTATGAGTACGGAAAAAGTTACAGTTGAGGATTTCAGGGTTGCGGATATTTCTCTTGCCGAGTGGGGCAGAAAGGAGATAACCATCGCCGAGACCGAAATGCCCGGTTTGATGGCGCTTCGCGAGGAATACGGAGAGGAAAAGCCTCTCAGTGGCGCTCGTGTTGCCGGATGTCTTCACATGACCATACAGACCGCTGTTTTGATAGAGACACTGGTCGAACTGGGCGCCGAGGTTCGTTGGTCATCATGCAATATATTCTCGACCCAGGACCATGCGGCGGCTGCAATCGCCGCCCGCGGTATCCCGGTCTTTGCATGGAAGGGCGAAACGGAAGAAGAGTACGAGTGGTGTATTGAACAGACCCTTTTATGGCCTGACGGGAAACCCATGAATATGATTCTTGATGATGGCGGTGATCTCACGCAGATTGTGCATGAACGTCACCCCGGGTATCTTAAGGATATCCGCGGTATTTCCGAGGAGACTACAACGGGCGTTCATCGCCTTTACGAGATGATGCGGGATGGCAGTCTTGGCTGCCCGGCCTTTAATGTAAACGATTCAGTCACAAAGTCCAAGTTTGATAATCTCTATGGATGCCGCGAGTCTTTGCTTGACGGCATAAAGCGCGCCACGGATGTGATGGTGGCGGGCAAGATAGCGCTTGTGGCCGGTTACGGTGACGTGGGAAAAGGATGCGCCCAGTCTCTTAGAGGGCAGGGCGCCAGGGTGCTTATTACCGAGATAGATCCCATATGCGCGCTTCAGGCCGCTATGGAGGGCTATGAAGTGGTGACCATGGAGGATGCCGCGCCTTTGCCGACATCTTCATCACTACGACAGGATGCAGGGATATCATCCGCAGGGAGCATATGGACGTAATGAAGAACCAGGCGATTGTCTGTAATATAGGGCATTTTGATATAGAAATTGATGTGGCCTCGGTCTTTAACGATCCTCAGATTAAGAGGATGAATATAAAGCCACAGGTTGATCAGGTGATCTGGCCCGACGGCAAGGCGGTCACGATTCTTGCTGAAGGACGGCTTGTGAACCTGGGGTGCGCCACTGGTCATCCCTCTTTTGTGATGTCCAACAGCTTTACGAACCAGGTTATGGCGCAGATGGAACTCTGGAATAACCCGGATAAATATGAAAACCAGGTTTATGTGCTTCCAAAGATTCTTGATGAGAAGGTTGCACACTTACACCTCAACAAACTTGGTGTGAGGCTGACCACGCTGACCGATGCCCAGGCCGAGTATCTGAGGATTCCCAAGGAGGGGCCGTATAAGCCCGACTATTACAGGTATTAAAGATAAATGGGCCGCATAAAGCAAAAATAAGACCGGGAAGGATATCTCAACACGGGACCATCCTTGCGTATTCGTCAATAATCTGCCCGGTGTATGCGATTGAGTGGGCCGTAGTCGGTAGACAAAGGGAGAAATCCCGGAACCGGCGAAGGCCCCCGGCGCTCTTTACCCGGAATATTTCAGCGGCAATCTTACTGTAAATGCGGTCCCCTTTCCAGGCTCACTCTCCACCGAAACCGTGCCGCCGTGTGCCTGGATGATCTTCAGCGAGAATGTCAGGCCGAGCCCAGGTCCGTATGTCTTTGACGTGGAGAAGGGATCAAATATTTTTTTGAATTTATCCTCCGGAATACCCTTACCGGTGTCAGCGACCCGGATGTCCATAAAGTCTTCTTTTATCCGGGTGTCGATTTTCAGCAACCTGGTATTTGCGTCCGCCATCGCCTCGATAGAATTTTTGATGAGATGACAGAGCGACCTTTTGAGCTGTTTTTTATCAACAGGAATAAGGGGCGGGTTGTCCATTAGCGCGGTCCTGACTTCTATCGCCTTGTCTTTAATCTCTTCTTTAAATATATCAATGGCATTGGTGACCACATCATTGATATTCACGGGCTCTATGGGGGATATGGCTATGCTCTTGAGTTCAATAAGCTGTTTAATCATGTTTTCCAGCCGTGCCACTTCCTGGATAATCATTTCCATGTATTTTTTGTTCGGGTCGTCTTCAGGGAGGTTTTCATAAACCCTGCGCGCAAAACCGCCGATCGAGACAAGGGGGTTTCTCACCTCATGCGTAACTTCCTCCATCATCTGCTCCAGGGCGTCCGCCCTTTTCTTTTCCGCTAATTTTTCATGAGCTGTCGTTGTGGTGAGCACCGACCTGATCCTGGCGGCGAGCTCCTTGTAATCAAACGGCTTCGCCAGATAATCGTCAGCACCGACATCCAGTCCCCTGACCTTGTCTTCCACATCGCTTTTAGCTGTGAGCATGATCACGGGAATATACTTTGTGGCTTCATCGGCCTTGAGTCTGTTGCATACCTCGTATCCGTTCAGCCTCGGCATCATGACATCCAGCACGATCACATCCGGATTGCATTCCGGGACCAGGCTCAGGCATTCTTCTCCATTATAGGCCTCGGCGGTTTCGTAGCCGTCAGCCCTCAGTCGTTTTCTTAACAGCTCTACCGTGTCGACATTATCATCTACTATTAAAACCAGGCTTTTCCTGTCCACCAGCGACACCTCTTTCTATCTCTAATTAAGATAACGTTCAACCTGTCTGGGTAATTCATGTATGGAAAAGGGTTTAGCTATATAGCCTTCACACCCCGCGTTTAAGGCCTTCTCCCTGTCGCCCTTCATAACATGGGCGGTCAGGGCGATTATCGGGACGTTTCTGAATTCCTCCCTGCTCTTCAACCTCCTTGTAACCTCATACCCATCTATGCCAGGGATTGAGATATCCATCAGGATAAGATCGGGGCTTTCGGATACGGCCTTTTCCAACGCCTCTTCGCCATCGGCGGCTTCGATCATTTGATAGTTTTTACTCTGGAGAACTTTAACTACCAGCTCCCGGTTGTCCTGATTGTCATCGACTACCAGTATCTTTATCGTCTTTTCCATTTCTTATGTTCCTTATCCTGTTTGTGGATAAGTTTTATCCGGGACCGCATTTACCGATAATACTACTGAGTTCACTCAGTAGGTCTTCTTTTGTGAGCAGCCCTTTGTTTAATATACCCTGGATTCTGCCGTTCAGCTCATTCACCTCTTTTTCAGTCAGGCCTTTCCGGGTCAATACTATAAGGGGAATGTCCCTGATCGCCTCTTCCGTCTTGATATATTCAATGACATCAAAGCCACTCACCTCTGGCATGGTAAGATTCAGGACGATCAGATCCGGCATGGACTGCTGAATAGCCCTGATTGCATCTTTACTGTTATAAGCCGATGTTACCAGGTATCCCGCCTCACTGAACACGTTACCGGCCAGTTCCACTGCCGCAGTGTCGTTATCAACCACCAGTATCTTCTTTATCTTCGTTATCCTCTCCAGGTTCCTCAGTTTGCGTAACAGGACTTCTTTATCAACAGGCTTTACTATATATTCAGCAGCACCAAGACTGAATCCCATCTTCCTGTCATCCACGATAGAAAGGATAATTACGGGAATGTCCTGTGTTTCAGGTGTGCTCTTTAATTCCTGTAAAACCTGCCATCCGTCTTGCCCGGGCATCATGATGTCCAGAGTGATTGCGATCGGCTTTAATTCTTTTGCCTTGCCTACAGCCCCCTTACCGCTCAAAAGACCGGCCACATGGTAGTTATCGCCCAGAAATTTCCTTATAATCTCAATTGCCTCTGGATTGTCATCTATCGCCAGCACGGTCTTTTTTTGAACATCCCCTTGGGGGTCCAGCCTCCCGTCCGGGATTTCCATGTCCTGGAATTCTTCTGATTCCACTATCAGCCTTTCAATGATCTCACACCCTTTGCAGCACTCAACTTTCTCCGGGTAGGTAGCTACTTTCGTACCCTTGCAATGAGTTCCAAAGTGCATCCAACACCGGAAATCCTTGCTCCCGTAAGCGGGACAGCTTGTCTGTCCGCAATGAAAGTATTCCCAGCATTTTATCTGTTTACCGGCGTACAGGGGCATGTTTAGAAATGTCTCGACAGGTTTGTTGAAATACTCTGCCAGGCCTCTGGCCATCATCGGCTCCATAATTGGTTCCGCGGGTTTTTCCAGAATATCTTTTCTTAACGGCAGAGTGAAACAGAACCTGCTGCCCTTTCCCTGCTCGCTCGTTGCCCAGATTACTCCCTTATGCAGTACTACCAGCCCCCTGGCGATACTGAGTCCGAGACCTGTACCCTCGTATTGACGGATAGTGGAGATATCCAGCTGGCTGAATTTATCGAAGAGCTTGTCTATGTCCGAATCCTTGATTCCTATTCCTGTATCCTCCACGCAGACCTCGATGAACAAGGGTGGTTCGCCAGGCTTGACACCCCGTTCAGACGGCTTGATATGGATGGTTATTCCACCCTTGTTGGTAAACTTGATGGAATTAGACAGCAGGTTTATCAAAATCTGCGTGATCTTGTCCTCATCGGCATAAACGGGGGGCAGATTTTCATCAAAATCAAGGGAGAGCTTAAGCCCCTTTTTGGCTATCGAAGGTTCAAGCGTGGAAGTCACCGACGCTACGACCTTTTTCATGTCAAGCTCTCTTATGTCCAGTTCTATCTTCCCTGATTCTATCTTCGACATGTCAAGGATGTCGTTTATTAACTGCAAAAGGTGCCTGGCGTTGCTTTCCACTTTACGCAAACTCTTTGCCTGTTCGTCGTTTACAGGGCCGTCCACGCCGTCTAACAATAGTTCCGAGTATCCGATAATGGAATTCATTGGTGTGCGGAGTTCATGGGACATGTTGGCCAGAAACGAGGATTTTAACCTGTCCAGCTCCCGGAGTTCCCTGTTGGCCCTCTCCAGCAGAAGTGTCTTGTCCCTCAGCATCATGGTCCTTCTGGCCACTACTACCTCCAGCTCCTTGCTGAATGACGATATCTTCTTGACCATGTAATTAAAGGTTTTGCCGAGGACGCCGATCTCGTCTTCCGTCTTTACCTCCACGTGAACAGACATATCGCCTTCCGCGAATCTCCTGGCCTTGTCCGCCAGAATCTCTATGGGACGGCTTACCAGTTTGACCAGCATGGCATATGTTAAGGCGATTATTGCGGCTATTCCCAATGCAGTCAGCACGATACTGCGGGTCCTGGTGGCGGTAATCGCCTCATAGGTCTGGTCTGCGTCCATTTTTATGATCATACCTCCAAGCACCTTTCTTGAAGAACCGTGGCAGTGGTAACAGTCGGGTTGATTCAGGATGGGGTGCAGGGTGACGAGATATCTCTTTCCTTCAACCTCTTCTTTAAATGCCCTTGGGGGGTCGTCGCCTGTTATTAATATTCTTCTCAACTCCCTGAGGGCCTTTTTATTGGTTAGGGAATCTTTTACCAGGGCTTTGAGTTTGTCCTCGTGGGTGGCGTAAATTATCTCTTCATTGAAATCACAGATAAGAACAGTAACATCCTTCATTTTTTCTTTTAGATCCAGTAAATGTTTTTCGATGGCTTCGCTGTCCCCGACCGACATTGGGTGTTTTATACCGGCATAAGTTGAGGCGGCCAGCTCGTCGCTGAAGATGGTCATCATCTCCGTCCTGTCCTTGATCCCCCTGGAGAGGATCAGGGAGATTACAGTCGCGCTGACAAGTGCTACACTGGCTGCCAGCACGGTAAGGATGGTCCGGCTCAATCTTTTTCTTATAAACCGTAACATTTTGTCATTTTCTGTTTATCATTTATAGTTGTTTGAATCTAAAATTCTGAGTCCAGCCTTGTCAGAAAATGACTTATTTGTAATCCGGAGCGATATCATGAAGAGGCCGTTTTTTAATGCGCTCCCCCGTGAATCAGAGGTTTAAATCTGAATGCCCTGACCCTTTCCGATGTATGACATTTTTCGCAATCCTCAAGTGTCATCCTTCTCTTTATGTCCCCTGGTTTCTTTGTTTTTACATGAAATTCACCCGGCCCATGACAGACTTCACAGCCGGCATTTTTCAGTTGGGGCGTTTTTTCCGCACTGACAAACCCACCCGGCTTGCCGTAACCCGTTGTATGACATGAAAAGCATCTTTTAATCTCATCTTCCGTCAGGCCTTTTTTCATTTTTTCGACGCTCTCAAACGACCTGCTTTTTTTCGCGTAAGTCATGAATTTGCCGTATTCCGCTTCATGACAATGCCTGCAGGTGGAGGAACCGACATATACCGGATTTTCCCTCCCGGATTTTCCGGAGCTGAAAGCTGGGGTTATCATGCCTGGTGCAATCAGGATGACTATGGTAAAAAAGAAGATATGTTTTGCAGGACAATAGGCCATTAGTACCTCTGGTTAAAGGTTAATTCAAGTCCGGCCGGAAACCGTAATTGCCTATGTATATTGTTACCTATTATATGGAAAATTGCAATTATACCCTGAAAACAGAGAAATTAAATGCAGTCTTTCGCTTTAATGGACCGGCTGTCCGCGTGTGAGGAATTGGGGAGCCGTTATTTGAAGATGCGGAGAGTCAGGCAATATTTTCCAGCCCGGGGAAGGACCGGACAGTCGGGTTTGTTACAGGGAATATGATTTTGGTGAGTTTAAATGTCCTCTCAATATTTTATGAAATATGGGAGGGCCATTAAAGCGACGCCGATCAGAAGCATGAGAAGTATGTTCGAGACAAAATATGGAAATACACACAGTACAACACCGGACATAAGCGCGATACCTCTTTGTTGTCTTCTCCCATACATTAAGTATCCCATACCGATTGAGCCAAACATTACGCCCCACATTATTGATGTCGTGTCCATTGTAATCGAGTTTATCACAAGTAATAGCGGGAGGCAAGTCTTGACACGGAGTTGTGCGCAACGTCAGCGCCATCCTGGCAATGTTATAGCGCCGTGCTGATACTAGGAGAAATTTACCATGCCGAAATTGATGGATATAGTTCAACAGTTACGGACTGATTTAAGGGGATAAGCCTTCATTGGACTTTAGATCGCTGTTCTTTTCGGGTCTGAACTTTTTGAATTTTAAACCCGGTCAAAAGTGTGCAGTTTTAATTCTTAATTGACAACATGCGGAAAGTACTTGCA
>JAJRYC010000071.1 GCA_024275975.1 Nitrospirota bacterium
ATGGTGCCGAAGGGGGGACTCGAACCCCCACAGCGTTTCCACCACTAGACCCTGAACCTAGCGCGTCTACCAGTTCCACCACTTCGGCAACGGATTATAATATATATTCACACGGATTTGATTGTCAACAACCCATTATTGAACCGGCAAATGTATTATACTCGTAATTGATACCGGTGTGCACTGAAGCTCCGTCAATGCCTTCGCTCAGCCTGATGTTTCCGGGGCGTTGCGGCGTCTATATCAGCTTACTTCCTGTCATCAACCAGTTTGATAATTGAGGCGGCGTCGATGTAGCCGGAGACCAGAGTTCCATCGGACAGGACCATGGCCGGCGTGCCCCTAATACCCAATTCAGCCGCAAGTTTTATGTTTTCATCAATTACATCTGTCTCACATGACGGTTCCGGCAATTCTTTTTTGGCAAAGGCATCCTCAAGCATTGTCAGGGATTTTTCACAGACAATCGCTTTTGACTTGGCATAGGCCTCCTTATGAAACGGCAGTGGATAGAGAATAATATAAAAGCTTATATCTTTTCTCTCCTGTACAACCTGTTTCATCGCCCCATGCAGTTTTGCACAGTACGGACAGTCCGGGTCGTCAAAAACTATGATCTTATGGTCGGCATTCCTGTCGCCGACAATAATGGCGTCCTTAAGCGGTATACGTGAAACATCCACCTTGTTTATCTTCGCAAAGCTTTCCTTCGTAAGGTTGATCCTGTCAGCTACCGAGAAAATATTCCCTGCAATGATATATTTGTACGAATAATCGACGTAGGCGAGGCTCTTTCTGCCCCCTATCTCGAATCCCACCTCCCACAGACCATTTAACGGGCCGTTCCCGACACTCAGTATTTTAATATCAGTAGCATTCGGGCTCATGTCAACCAGGGCTCTTTTTATCTTTTCGTCATCCCTTGTATGACACTTAACACAATCCTTTCCTCCGTCGGCAAAGGCGAAAGCACTGCTGACTCCTGAAAAGATTATTGCGTGGCAGATCATTAAATATAATATATATTTAAGCACCAGTCAGTATAACATAATCCATGCTTTTTCAACAAAACATTTTTTATCTTCTTTTTTTTATCTTCAGCAAAAGGCGGGGCGGACATATCTCCGGTTTTAAGGTAATGATATGGCAATGGCAGCGGCGAGACAGGGATTACGGGAAGCCAAGTGATAGAGAACAATAAATCTTTATCAGTTTAAGAGAGAGAGGATAAGTGCGCTAAGTCTCTCCGTGTTCTTCTCGGGTATCTCCACAAATTCTATCCCGATATCATAATGCTTACTTTCCTTAATGGAGACCGGGGTACATGTCACAACCCTTCCGGAAAAATTGATTGACTGAACTTTTGGCGGAAATATTTCCATAGTTATTCTCTTCTCAATCTCAAGTGGATACCCGCTCTCTATAAGCATGCCGCAGAGGCTCAACTCTTTAACACTGTACTCTTCAGGGCAGGAAAGATAAGCCTTTTCAGGGAAATCAATCCTGAACCTTATGTTAAGCCGCAGACCACTGAGGCAATGGACCGCGTCCCGATTATACCCTCCCCTGTGATGAACATCTATATATTTCAAAAGCTGAGAAAGTTTTTCGTTGGAAAGGTTCGTGAATTTTATACCTACATCATAAACAGGAATAATTTTTCCGCTTGGAAACTTTCTTTTTCCGGTTTTTAACGACCTTACAACAATGCCCCTTAAAAAAATACTTTTGTCCTTATTCAATAACTTGAGCGCATATTCATTCTTTATTTCAAGGCCCCTGTCCATCCTCAGCAGGATACCGCCGATACTGATGTCAAGTATTTCCACTCTCCTGGCGAACAGCATCTTGCCGCCAATTCCCATGACATCCACTGCGAATCTCTTGTGCCGTCTCCGCTACTCACCACCTGGTTTGTCCAGTTCTTCTTTTTTATCCCGCATTTTATCCTCTGAACATTATAACCATATTCAACCGTTACTATTCAACATCGTGGTTTCTGCTAATATCTGTTGTCACCGTTTTTGCAGGTATCGGGGCAAAAAAGTATTTTTTCATGCATATATTAATTTTCAGATTATAGCAGATGTTATTTATGATCTGAATCCACTCCTCAAAATCCGGCACTTTTATCCGCTTCAGCCATGTTAGCCGGTTCAGTCGACGAATTACGGAACCGGACAAAACAGTTGATTGCTTTTATATGACAGTGTATTATGAAATATAAAAAAACTTCTTTTTTTTTATATTATTGGAGGTAGCAATGATCGAACTCAATTTTTCCAATATGATGGAAGAGGTAATAGGAGTCAAAGGAATTAGTGAAAGGCGTCTCGAGAATCTAAGAGACAAAATCGAGAGCGCGTACAAGCAGATTGTACAAAGGAAATGGAAAGAACTCGAATTCCTTGACCTCCCTTTCAGGGACACCGCGCAGATCAAAAAAATAGCGGCTGAAGTCAGGGATGATTCCGACAATTTCCTGATCCTCGGGATTGGAGGTTCAGCTCTCGGGCCAGGGGCCATACTTGAAGCGCTCAGCCCGCTTCATAACCTGCAGAAAAGTCCGAAGGTATTTATTTATGACAATGTCGACCCAAGGACTTTAAAACAGATTCTCGAACTGACCGACCTCAAAAAAACGACGGTGAACATTATCTCCAAATCCGGAAGCACTGCCGAGACGGCCGCAGCCTTCATGATATTATGGGATGAAATGAAAAAGGTCCTGGGTGATGACGCAGCAAAGCGGTTTATAGCAACAACAGATCCCTATTCCGGAAGCCTGAGACGTATCGCGATGGAAAATAAAATGAGGACGCTTCCCATCAACGAAGGCATTGTCGGCAGATTTTCAGTTCTGAGCCCTGTGGGACTACTGCTATGTGAAGTAATAGGCTTTGACTCCGATGAGCTGCTGAGAGGCGCGAGGGACATCCATGAAAAATGTTTAATACATGAATTATGGCAGAATCCGGCCGTGATGTTCAGCGCTTTACTCTATCTTATGGAAAGTGAGGAGAAGAGGAACATCAACGTGATGATCCCTTACTCGGACAGTCTGAAACTACTTTCCGGATGGTTCTGCCAGTTATGGGCTGAAAGCCTCGGCAAACTAGGCATGGGTATGACCCCATACCCTTCCGTAGGCACCACGGACCAGCATTCACAGCTTCAACTCTGGATGGAAGGGCCAGAAGACAAGGTTATCGTTTTCATCAGAATAGACGACTACGGGGCTGACATCACCATACCCGCTTCATTCCCGGACATTGAGGGTATGAGCTATCTTTCCGGACATAAGCTCTCTGAACTGATCAAGGCGGAAGAAGAATCCACAGAGCTGGCCATTGCAAAGACGGAAAGACCCAGCATGACGATCCAGGTGCCTGCAATCGATACCTATCATCTCGGTCAGCTATTCCACTTTTTTGAGTTCGCCACGACTTACACCGGTTTTCTTATGGGCATCAACCCGTTTAATCAGCCTGGTGTTGAAGAGGGAAAAAATTTCACTTACGGTATGATGGGCAAAAAAGGTTTTGCTTCAAGGAAGAGCGAGGTTGAGACCGCACGGCAGAAGAAGGTCTGCTGGAAGATATAGCACTTGTAACAGAAGCCTTTAGCAGCCAAACCGCCATAATCGTCACGCGAAAATCAACAAAGCGACAAGGGAACAAGCATTTTACTTTTTGTTTCTGCTAAAATATATCCTTTGCCGGGGTAGCTCAGTGGTAGAGCAGCTGATTCGTAATCAGCAGGCCGGGAGTTCGACCCTCCTCCCCGGCTCCATTCTGCATTCTTTATTTATCAAGGCTTTCAAGGGGTCATAGCATCCGGGGGCCTTTTTTCTGCTTTTATCAACTCGGGGAAATAGGGCGAAATATATCATTCTTAGGTGCTTTTTGCACCCAGAAGATAGCAGCTTAATATCGATATCCGTAAGATCAGAAAAGACAAAAGCGGCCGGCATAAAAAACCGGGGTGTTGATATGTCAACAAGTCAGCAGCTTTTTACGCGCGAGCGCCCGATCCCGCTACCTGCTCTTGATCCTTAAAACCTGACCGATCTTGAGATGCGTGGAATTAAGACCGTTAATTTTCTGAAGTTTTTTTGTGGTCATTTTGAACCTGTTGGCAATCAGCCAGAGGGAATCCCCTTTCCTGACATTGTACGTACCGTCAGGAGAAAGTGAAGCGCTTGAAGCAACCGCGCTGCTCCTCAGGCCTCTTTTAAGTGGGACCTTTAATTTCTGTCCGATCCTGATGAAATGCGTCCGCCGGATATTATTAGCCCTCGCGATCCGCTTAACGGTCGTGCGATATTTATAGGCAATCGAGGACAGGGTTTCACCCTTTTTCACCCTATAGTATGTATAGGTATTTTGTGGTAAGGTCCACTGGGGTATCGCGTCAAGCTTCGAAAGCAGTGTCGCACCCATCCCACTCGGAACTTTCAGGTAATAGAGGATGCCTGGCGTGGCATTATACCGCAGCTCCGGATTCAGCAGTGCAAGTCCATCATAGGATATTCCAAGCGCCTTGGCCACTTCCTTCAGATGCAGCTGTTTTTTGATCGGCACCGACTCATAAGATACAGTGGCCGCCGGTTCATCCAGATCAATACCGTATGCCGACGGATCCCGTAGTATATGCAGCGTTGCCAGAAATCTCGGGACATAACGCGCGGTTTCGGACGGAAGCATCTGATACAGGTCCCAGAAATTGTCAAGATAATTCACCTTCTGCCTTCTTATCACCCGCAGGACCCTGCCCTCGCCGCAATTATAAGCGGCAAGCACTGTCGTCCAGTCTCCGAATATCTGGTGCAACTCCTTTAAATATGCTATGGCTGCGGCCGTGGCCTTTTCAGGGTCTAACCTCTCGTCAATCCATGCGTCCCTTCGCAGGCCGAACTTATACCCTGTCGACGGAATGAACTGCCAGAGACCCAGTGCCCGGGCCCTTGATAACGCCTTGACTTTAAAGCCGCTTTCGATAAGCGGCAGCCAGGACAGCTCTTCCGGAAGGCCGGCTTCCTTCAACGCCTTAACAATCTCATCCCTGTAAAACCCTGAACGTTTATACGACTCTATGAAGAATTTTTTTTCACGCCCCTGAAAGCGTTTGATCTCCTTTTCGACATGTTCGTTCATAATCAGTGGTATGGCGTTATGATTACCGTTTGTAGTCGTAAAACGCGACGCGTAAAGCTCGACGATTCGCTTGCATATCATAAACCTCAGGTCTTCTATCTGCTGTACCATTTCCGGACTATCGGATGGGTCGACCTGTAATACAAATGCATATGCCTGATCCAGGGTTTCGATCGATTTTTCGGAGTCGCCATCAGCCCATAATTGCTGTGATTCCTCGTAAAACTACAAGGCGGTGTCCAGGAAATTCTGCGCCCTCGCAGCCCTGGTTTCCTCTTCCGTGATGCCGGTATCAACGGCATTCTTTAAGCCATTAACTCCTCCATTTTTTTCCCGGTGATTATACGCCTCATCCTGAACGGCAACCGGTTTTGTGGTTCTCTCACTAATACCAGGGTTTGACGGGGCATCCTTACCCAATACTTTCTGGTCATTATTATCTGAGACAACAGGATCGGCTTCTTCCTCTGTTTCGGATTTAGTATCGGGAGCGGGTCCAGTCCAGGCAGCGGGATTGATATCAAGGGTGGAATCAATCTGCTTAATCTCCCCGCCGCTACTTTTGGGCGCAACGAGGGTGTCGGAGAGTCCACTTTTTTTAACAGAGGGTATCTCAATACAGCCTGTAACTGATAATAAAAAGGCCAGGAGAATTAAATATTTAGAGATTGAAACTTTAATATGCATGAAGCTTCTATTTTAAACTTTCGCACTTATTAATAGCAACTTCCTGGTTCTTTTGGGGGTCTCCAGGCTTATCTGTGGGTATATATTCAGCATTTATCACCTATAGCAGGCCCCCCGGTGTCCAGTCATATTTGTGGGACACGATAAGTGGCCGTCATGGGTCTATAACAGGAAAATACTTATGGGCAACAGAAAGGTGCGGTACTCGGATTTCCGGGCCTCATTCTTCAGCATATCATAATAAAGCGAGACAGCATGCCCAGCATGCTGTTGATATACAGGTGACCGGTTTTTGGACTGGAGCTTTACTATTATGGAATGCGCGAGACTTTCCGGTCCGGATCAAGCATATTTATGGCAGAAATCCTGATGGTATCTCAGCCATTTCTTGTAGAAACTGCGGAACTTATCAGGGACATTTTCTCTATTGAGGCAGGCATCGTAATGCAATCCGGCGTTGTGCCTGGGCATTGACATACCCATATTGAATACGTATACTATACGTATAAGGGGGGAATTTCAATGCAAAAAAAGTTGACTATCACAGTAGATGAGGAGGTTTACGCAGGTCTCCATAAGACTATTGGCACGCGCAAAATTAGCAAATTTATTGAGAAACTGGTGCGCCCGCATGTAGTACGCCCAAATCTGGAATTAGAATACTCCCAAATGGCAAAAGACAAAAAGAGAGAAGCTGAAGCACTGGATTGGGCGGAAACAACTTTTAAGGACATAGCCCATGAAAAGAGGTGAAGTCTGGTGGGTTAATTTTGATCCCTCAGTCGGTGGTGAGATTAAAAAAAAACGTCCGGCAGTGATCGTCAGCAATGATGCATCAAACAAGTTCCTGAATCGAGTCCAGGTCATACCTCTTACCAGCAAAAAAGATCGTCTTTATCCCAGCGAAGCACTTGTCATGTTTAATGGCAAAGAAAGCAAGGCAATGGCCGATCAACTGGCTACTGTAAGCAAATTGAGACTATTTCAACATGCCGGAGTAGTTTCAAAAGAAGATATGCAAAAGATCGGAGCGACGATCAAAATACAATTAGATATCTACTGAAAAAGAACAACGAATAAAGAACTTAGGGGACATCCTCTATTAAGGCACGCATCGCAATGCGTCGTCAGATCAGCCGGAATATCAATCATATGCAGTTATCACGTTTCCATCCAAGTATCGCATCTGCAATATTAAACAGTTATCCACTTGTATAAAAATCAACCTCAGTCGTAAACTGTCTGTTGTGAATCCACCTGTTGACTGGTATAATTAGCGTAATTGAACAGAAACTGTTTATTAATTGGTTAGGTGTAATAAATGATTAAGCAATTTAATTCTAGAACATGGCTGACGTTATTGATGAGCCTAGTGCTTGCGTCAAACTGACGTTTGGGAGCAGTAAACACACACCTTGTCGCAAAGCGGCTTCCGGCAAGGGTTTCCGGACGAAGGGCAAAAATGGCGTGTGCCTACTCCTTCTTGGCCGGTTTGGGCAGTGCCGATATGCTTAAAACGCTTG
>JAJRYC010000072.1 GCA_024275975.1 Nitrospirota bacterium
CACTAGATAATATCTCTCCACCCACCGAAGCAGATTTCGTGATATTATCCCGTTCGACTTGCATGTGTTAGGCACGCCGCCAGCGTTCGTTCTGAGCCAGGATCAAACTCTCATTTGATTTCCTGTTTACTCTTGAATTAATTTACTGAAATTGCCAGGATGCTACGCACCTTCATTAGTTTTCAAAGAACAAGCGATACTATAACCGATAGAGCTCGGCTTGTCAAGCAAAAAAGGCAAAAAAAATTATATCAAAAAAAAACTTTATTCTCGCTTCAGTCTTGCCATAAACATTACGTATGCTATTGCTTTAAATGAAATCACAACCGACTACCGGAAACTGAGAGGGCTTATGAAATTTGAAATTTCTGCAACCGACGGAAACGCGCGCAGAGGGACTTTAGAAACAAGAAGAGGAATTATCAACACCCCCGTATTCATGCCTGTCGGCACGCTCGGCACGGTTAAGGCCATGACTCCCGAGGAGCTCAAGGATATCGGGACCGAAATTCTGCTCGGCAATACCTATCATCTATACTTAAGGCCCGGGACCGGGCCGATCAAAAAACTCGGAGGCCTTCATAAATTCATGAACTGGGACCTGCCAATTCTTACCGACAGCGGCGGATTTCAGGTGTTCAGCCTCGCCCCACTTAGGAAAATAGAAGAAAACGGGGTCCATTTCAGGTCTCATATAGACGGATCACTTCATTTAATAGGCACTACCGAAGCCATGAAAATCCAGGGCATTCTCAACTCGGACATAGCCATGACGTTTGATGAATGCATTCCATATCCGGCTTCTTACGAATACGCGTCAAAGTCCGTTGACCTGACAACATTATGGGCCGGGCGGTGCAAGAGAGCTCAAAACAGCGGGCAGGCATTGTTCGGCATTGTTCAGGGTGGTCTGTTTAAGGATCTCAGAAGAAAAAGTTCGGAAGAGATTATAAATATAGGCTTCGACGGTTACGCGGTGGGCGGGTTAAGCGTCGGGGAACCAAAAGAAGCGATGCACGAGATTATTTATTTCAACGCACCTATTCTTCCCGCTGACAGGCCGAGATATCTTATGGGAATCGGTGATCTCGGCGATATGTTAAAAGCGGTTGAAGCAGGATTTGATATGTTCGATTGTGTCATGCCTACGCGGAATGCAAGAAATGGAACGTTATTTACCGGTTCAGGTAAAGTCAGCATTAAGAGAGCTGAATTCAAATCAGACGATAGCCCGCTTGACCCCGACTGTGGCTGCTACACCTGCAGGAATTACTCAAGGGGGTATTTAAGGCATCTGTTTCTGTCAAGGGAAATTCTGTCAATGAGGATGAATACCACCCATAATCTATTTTTTTATCTCAATTTTTTCAAAAATATGAGAGAATCTATCAGTAAGGGTTCCTTCAGGAAATTCAAGGACAGGTGGGGCGCGATATTTCAATAGATAGATCAGGCCAGGTCAAGCGTGTATTAGTTCTGACTTTAATACTGAATTCACTGGTTGCGGCTGCAAAAATCAGTTTCGGTTATTTTACACGCTCGATCTCGATAACATCAGACGGTTTCCACTCGCTGTTTGACGGGGTTTCAAATATCATAGGCCTGATCGGTATATGGATAGCATCTCACCCCCCTGATAAAGAACACCCTTACGGCCACAGGAAATTCGAGACCCTGTTTACCATAGCAATATCCTTCATGATATTCGTAACCAGCTTCCAGATATTTAAAAAAGTATTCTTCTCGTTTAAAAGCGGACACGAAACAGTCGTGACAACGGCAAGCTTTATGGTCATGCTGGTCACAATGGGAGTGAATATATTTGTAACTAAATATGAAGCAAGGAAAGGCATAGAATTAAAAAGCGATTTTCTCCTTGCGGATGCGGCCCATACAAAAAGCGACATCATAGCGTCAATCGCCGTTATCGTAGGTCTTATATTAATAAAAACCGGCTTTAAAGCCGCAGACAGTATTGCGGGTCTGGTCATTGCGGTCTTTATCGCAAAGATCGGCTACAACATACTTAAGAATGCAACCAACACTCTTGTAGATACCGTCTGCCTGAACACTTTCATTATTGAATCGCTGGTCCTGAATGTCGATGGGGTCAGGGGATGCAACAACATCAGGACACGGGGAAGCGAAAATTCTATCTACCTGGATATGCGGGTGCTGGTCGCACCGGACATGACTACACAGAAGGCCCACGATATTAGCGAGCATATTGAACAAATGATCAGAAAAGAATTTCCCTCGGTTGTTGATGTAATCGTCCATATTGAGCCGGAGAAAAATCACCGGGATTATAAAAGAGTATGATCAAAATCATGGTATTGATCGCAGGAAACGGATATCCTTCTCATAAAGGAAGGTGAAACATGCAGATACTTGACCTTAAAAAACTCATAACGTTCTTTCCAGACAGGATCGGCAGGGAGATGCTTGCCGACAAGCCCGAGATGAGAATCGCTCTGATGTGTCTCGAGCCCGGACAGGAGCTTAAACCACACAAGGTCCCGATGCGCCTGCTCATGTATTGCGTTGAGGGCAAGGGAATATTTACCGTAGGAGATGAAGAAATCGAGGCCGATGAGAAGACCTGTATACTCTGCGACCCGATGGAGCCCCACGGTTTTAAGGCAAAAGACAGCCGTATGGTCGTGATGGCCGTGGTAACTCCCGTTGATTAAGAAAAACCCCCAGGTCCAGGAGATTTTATGTTCATGATCAATATAGACATAGAAAAATGCACCGGATGTGAAGAATGTATCAATATCTGCCCGGTGGAAGTCTTTCAGCTCGGCCCCGACGGCAAAACAGACCCTTTTCAGGCCGGCGAATGCGTTGGATGCATGAGTTGCGTTGAGGTCTGCCCCGTGCAGTGCATTGAGGTAGTAGAAATGTGAGCATGGGGCCGGCTTAAATGCCTGTCCCCGTCACATTTTTGTATCAGATTAATTTTCCGTATCACCTCGCGGAATTATGGTGTATAATATGTATTATGTATAGTGAAAATAGACTGGCATTGCGTTAAAAACCGAAGCTTATATTATGACTGAGAAAAAGATCATGCGTGGCAGAAAATATACCGGTCTGATTTCCGGCAGCTTAGTTCTCAATATTGGAATTATTGCGAATTTGTTTATTCATAACTTTTAACATGCTATGGGTGCCTTGGATTTTTACAATCAGCGATATTTCTCCCGATACAACTTAAATTCGGATTGTGAAATAGTCATTCTGGATAAGGCGCTGCGCGCCGTGGTAACGGATTTCTCCTTTGATGGCCTCGGATGTATTATAAAAGATATTTCCGTTCTCGAACACCTCAACTCAAAACTTCTCAAGATCAAAGCCGACGATATTGATGTCGATAACCTGGTGAAAGTGGTAAGGGTCGATAAAACAACATCCGGACTAAAGCTGGGGATAAAGAAAATCGGCCATATAAAGGGCAATTTAAACAACTATAGGCTGTTAGACATACTTGCCGGGATTAAAAGAACAGGCAAAACCGGCATACTACAGATGAATACCGGCCTGTCGACAAAAAAGATCTACTTCAAAAAAGGCGCGATTGTCTTCTCCAGTTCCGATGAAGAAGACGATCGCATCGCGAAAATGCTTCTCAACCAGGGAAAGATCAATCCGTATCAATACAAAAAAACCCTTGATTTTATAGAGAAAACCAGCAGACCTCAGGGCGCCGCGCTTGTTGAACTTGGATACGTCCAACCGCGCGATCTGCTCGGTGCCGTGCGTTACCAGGCTGAAAAAATAGTAGTAAATATACTCGGGCTAGAACAGGGCAGCTTTATTTTCAACAACGACCCGATACCTACCGAAGAGTTAATTACTCTCAAGCTTGATGACAGCAACCTTATTTACCAGGGGATTAAATCAATGGATAATATCGAGAAAATCAGGAATAACTGTCCTCCTCTCGATTCAGCCATGTTTTTTTCATCAAACAATCCGGACAGATTGCGTGAAATCAGACCAGATAAGAATGATGAAAGGATATTATCAATTATAGACGGCGACAGGACAATTGGGGATATTATCTCCGTCTCTACCCTCGATGAAACGGAAACCCTTAAAATTATCTGCTCACTCTACAATACACGGATAATTGATGTTGTCACAAGAAACAGGCCGGAAGCTCCGGCGGATACGGAGGAAGCAACCGTGCAGCCAAAACCGGAACTTGATCCGGCCGTTGTTGATAAAATTGAGGGGACATACCAGCAATATAAATCCCTCGGATATTATGGAATTCTGAATATCAGCAGAGATGCTTCTCTGAATGAAATAAAATGCGCATATCATAAGATGGCGAAAGAGTTCCACCCCGACAGGTATCTGCATTTTCAGTCCGATCCCCTTAAAAAAAAGCTGAATGCTATTTTTGCATATATAACCGAGGCCTACAAGACGCTCTCAAATCCAACCATCCGGAAACAGCAGCAGGCTGAACCGAGCCCAAACATACATGACGCAAAAAAAACGGCCAGGATGGAGTTCAATAAAGGAAAAGAGTTTCTCGACGCCGACTTCTTCTTCAATAAAGAGAACTATGGCCTGGCGCTCAGGGTTTTCGGGAAAGCTGTCGTTTTAGACGGCTCGGTACCTGAATATCATTTCTATTATGGCATTGCTATTCTGAAAAGCGGCAGAACAAAAGAGGCTGAAGTCTCCATGAAAAAGGCGCTTAAGCTTGATCCCGGCAATGCGGATTATATGGCGGAACTGGGTTATCTGTACCTGGAGCTCGGGTTCAAAGCAAGGGCGAAAAGCACATTCCAAAGGGCGCTGGAAATCAATCCGCAGAACATTAAAGCCGCGGAAGGCCTTAAAAACAATTAAGCAACTGAATCTCACCCCGGCTCAATCCATGGGAGCCCTCGGACCCGACCGTTCAGTTTTCCCCCTCGCTAACCCGTCGTTACGGAAACTGCGCTTCCACCCGTTTTCATTCAATGGATCCACTGCAATGTTCAGGTTTATTATGTATTTCATATATACTAATACGGTCATTGTTCTTTATTGAAAATCCCGGATTAAAGGTCAATTATATTGCAAAGCTTGAATATTACAGCCAGAGTTACCGCCACAATCAATAAGCATTCCATGCTGACAGGCGGAGATACCGTTCTTACAGGCCTTTCAGGAGGACCCGATTCGGTCTGCCTGCTTCATATCCTGAACAGGCTGAGAGGGGAATACAGCCTGTCATTACATGCTGTTTATATTGACCACCACCTGAGACCGGATGAGACTTCCGGGGAGATAGACTTCTGCGGAAGTCTATGCAAGAAACTGGATGTAAACTTTATTGTTAGGTCCATAGATGTGCATTCACATATAAAGGAACACGGCCTTAACAAACAGGAGGCCGCAAGGGAACTGAGATATAAGGTTTTTGATCAAACAGCCAACGGGATCAACGCGAATAAAATTGCGCTTGCGCATAATGCCGATGACCAGGCCGAGACCATCTTTATGCGGCTCATCAGAGGGACGGGACCTAAAGGGCTTTCCGGCATACCCGTTAAGCGCGGTAATATAATCAGGCCCCTGATAGAGATAGAACGGCCCGCCATCGAGGATTTTCTCGATAAAGAAAAGGCCGGATATGTTGTTGATTCATCAAACCTCGGAACCGACTATTTCAGGAACTGGTTACGACTGTCGGTCATGCCCGGGCTTAAAAAGCGCAACCCCAGATTAATAAGCTCTCTCGGCGTCACCGCCTCAATCCTGCAGGAAGAGGAACGTTACCTTGATATAATAGTCACAAAGACATTAATGAAGCTTATCAGCAGGAAGACCGCGGACAGGATCGAGCTGTTCATCTCTCCCCTGGAGGGGATGGACACCGTGATATTAAGAAGGGTTCTCAGGCGCGCCATTGAGGCGACCGAGGGGTTAAGAGGCATAAGCTTTATCCATATTGAAGGCATCATCGGACTCATCAAGAAAGGGAAATCCGGCGACAGGCTCTATCTTCCAAAAGGCGTCAGGATAATCAAGGAATACGCCCTTCTGACGATAACCTCGGAGTTGCCCGTAAAGATCAGGGAATATGAGATGGCACAGCCCTGTGATGTTACTATAAACGGGGCATCCATGGTGATTAAGGCGTCCATGGAAGAGAAGTCCGAAGATTACGGCGACGGGAAGTCTTCCGTGCTTCTGGATGCGGACAAAGTAAGCTTTCCGCTTAAAATAAGACCGAGGAAGCCGGGCGACTTTTTTTTCCCACTCGGATTCGGCAACAGGAAGAAGCTCCAGGATTATTTCGTCGATGAAAAAATCCCCAGGGATAAAAGGGACAGCATTCCTCTTATAATTTCGGATAATGAGATCGTCTGGATAGCCGGCTACCGTGCCGATGAAAGATTCAGGGTGACCGGCGAGACGAAAAAGTTCCTGAGACTTGTTATATTAAAGGGTAAATCTTAACACAGGAGGTTATTTTGACTGAGAAAGTAAGAGTCCGTTTTGCGCCGAGCCCAACCGGCTTTCTTCATATAGGCGGGGCCAGGACAGCCCTGTTTAACTGGCTTTACGCCAGACACTTTAACGGCGCATTTATATTAAGGATAGAAGATACCGACAGGAGTCGGTCCACCGATGAATATATAGAAGAGATAACCAAAGGGATGAAATGGCTCGGTCTAGACTGGGATGAAGGACCATTCAGACAGACAGGAAGGTTTGACCTGTACAAAAGCTATGTGGACAAACTCTTAAAAGAAGACAGGGCATATTACTGCTACTGCTCACCCGCGGAACTTGAGGCCAGACGCAAGGAAGCCGCGGCGCGGGGGGGGGCACTTGCGTATGACGGAAGGTGCCGGGACCTGAGCAGTCCTGTTGGCGGCCCACCTCCGGCAGTCAGATTCAAAATGCCGCGTAAAGGCCGTACGATCGTGAATGATTTAATAAAGGGAGAAGTGGTATTCGAAAACGAACGGCTCGACGACCTTATTATTTTACGCTCCGACGGAACGCCGACTTACAACCTTACCGTGGTCGTGGACGATGTCGACATGAAGATTACCCATGTTATCAGGGGAGACGACCACCTGAACAATACGCCGAAGCAGATACAGATTTACAATGCATTCGGATATGAACTGCCTGAATTTGCCCATCTCCCGATGATACTCGGCCCTGACAAGGCCAGACTTTCAAAAAGGCACGGGGCCACATCGGTAATGGCATATTATGAAATGGGGTACCTTCCAGATGCGCTTATAAATTACCTGGTAAGGCTCGGCTGGTCATACGGTGACCAGGAGATTTTCTCGAGAAAAGAACTGATTAAATACTTCACTTTTGAAAACGTGGGCAAGGCAGCGGCTGTTTTTAATCCCGAAAAACTTCTGTGGCTAAACAGCCAGTACATAATAAATTCATCATCGGAAAACCTTGCGGAGCTTGTTCTGCCGTTCCTTGAAAAGGAAAGTATTATATCAGCGGGACAGCCGCAGATAGATATGGCATGGCTCTCAAAAGCGATAGATACGTTAAAGGAACGCGCTAAGACATTGATAGAACTTGCAGCTTCGCTGCGCTACTATATCGCCGAAGCAGTTGAGTATGACGAGAAGGCCAGGACAAAGTTTCTTAATGAAAAGAACCTCCCTTACCTGGTGGACCTGAAAGACGGTCTTGCTTCCATTCCCGATTTTTCGGTATCAGGGCTTGAAAAGCTCTTCACATCGATAATTGAGAGGCACGGCATCAAGCTCGGCAGCCTCGCCCAGCCTGTGCGCGTTGCATTAACAGGCGGCACGCAGAGCCCAGGGATATTTGAAGTAATTAATATTATCGGTAGGGAAAAGACTCTCAGAAGACTGGAAAAGGCGATAAAGACAATTACATCCCGGACCTGAAAGCAGAACATCAGGCTGTTAAGACTTTATTTAAAAACCGGACAAGCAGTCTGTTCACCAGTTCCGGCTGTTCAAGATTACATATATGTCCGGCTTCGGGAACCACCACAAGTTGTGCGTTCCGGATCAATTGCGCCATTCGCCGGGATTCTTCCGGCGGCCTGGCGCTATCGTCGGCTCCGACGATCACCAGCGCAGGAATATTTAGCCCGGAAAGCCGGTCTAAAATAGATGTCCGGGAAAATATTCCCCGACCGATATCAACTATGCTGGGGACCATCTCAGCCCGGACCGACGCCAGCTTATCTTTAAAACCATCGACAAAATCATGATGGCTTCGCATGGTTGCGGGCGAAAAGAATAGCGGTACAAGGGTCTTCACCAGATCCGGAGGGATTGCCGCCGCCTGTTCCACAATATCCAGCATCCTGAAATAACGCGTCATGCTCTCATCAGGCTCGGGTCCTGTATAGGTATCCATTAATACCAGAGCTGTGACAGCCTCGGGATGAGCAAGCGCCATATGCGCTCCCCACATTCCTCCCACGGACAGGCCGATCACGGCAAACTGCTCTAATCCCAGAGCCCTTGCGAAAATCCAGTGGTCCTCGGCCAGTTCCTCGATCGAATAAGGCCTTCCAGGCAATACATCAGAACGCCCATGTCCCCAGATCTCCGGCACAATACATCTATATGACTTTGCCAGTTCAGCAACCTGCGGCTTCCACATGGCCGCGTCCCAAAGATAACTATGTCCAAACAGCAGAGGAAAGCCATCCCCCTCTTCTTCAAAGAACATCATTTTTCCCTTAACTGTAATGAACGGCATATAATCTCCTCTCCTGAAACGCCACGGCCTGACCACGGCATTTGATTAAGAACATCCTTCCAGCTTCTAAAAACCGGTGGCGTGCGAGGCATCTGGCCGAGAGGATAATGCCTAATCCGCCGTTCTATCCGCCCGGGCCAGATATAGCACCAGACCAGGCAGACTCCCGGCAACCACGGCAAAAAACCATGCGAGTGCAAGCGCGGTCGCCACCTCGGGTCTTATGCCTATAAGACCGAACAGCAGGACGGAGGAACCCTCCCTCAACCCAAGTCCGGAGATGGAAATCGGCAGTGAAGTAATAATCACGACTATCGGGAGAAAGATAAAAAACGGGAGGAGGGGGATCTTTGCTCCAATTGCATAAGCAAGTATGATAATCTTCGTAAAATTCAAAAATTGAATAACAATTGACAGCAGAAGCGCCTTTGCAATGATATCTTTTCTTGTCTTTAATGAACCGAAGTAGCTGTAAAACTCCGAGATCAGCTGAAACCTCTTTCCGACCTTAAGGCCGAAAAACAGAAGGCTGCCGACAACAGCGCCAACAAACATGATGGGCATCAGCCACCTGAACCCGGAGCCGCCAAAATAATCAATGGCGAACGGATACGCCGTCATGCCGATAATCACAAGACTTATCAACCCGAAATACCTGTCCATAAAAATAGACGCGAGTGTAAGGCTGACCTTCCTGGCGTCCTTATTCAGATAATAGGCCTTGACTGCATCCCCACCAACCACTCCCGGCAGAATGGTATTAAAAAACGCCCCTATCATATACAGAGAAAAGAGCTTCCGGATCCTGAATCCGCCCATCAGGAGGAGTTTCCATCTGATCGAGGATACAAACAGCGATGTTACGTACAGGAGCGATGCCAGCAGGAAATAGTAGATACTGAGGTCCTTGAGGATTGTGTATGTCCGCCCGATGTCCGTCTTCGAGAAGACAAGCCATAGTGATATCGCGCTTATGGATATCTTCAGAATAAAAAAATATGCCTTTTTTTTTGTTATAGCCAATTAATTCCCCTTACTGAAATTCAGATATTTTCAGGGCCGCCCTGCTTTTCCGATCAAAAACACTGAACGGCGTTATTGAAGATTATTTCCGCCTCCGGTACATGGACAACAAATATCCAACCCATTTCATTATACACACTTGATGCCTGTAATCTACAGACAGGGGCAACTTCCCTCCACGTGACTGCGCGGGTATTTACCACCTGCTTTCAAATTTCATCTGGTTCATAATTTCTACCGCTCTCCGGCGCTGATCCGTTTTTTCATGAAAAATCATCCGAATTAGATTATGATAAAGAGCTATCAGCAACAGCTTATTTACGTATTTCCCTGTGGGCCCGGAGGCTCATAACGGATTACGCGGGAGATTTCATTGGACCCTCTTGGTTTTGTTTATTATCTCGGATACAGATACTCAAAATATTCCGGAATGAAAAAACGAAAAAAACTGCCTTTCAGGACGATCAGCATAGGCAATATAACTACCGGCGGAACCGGCAAGACACCCGCGACAATAGCGGTTGCCGAAGAGGCCAAAAGACGCGGGTTCAGCCCGATTATCCTCACAAGAGGGTACAGAGGAAGCGCTAAAGGCCCCTGTTTTGTAACAAAAAAACTCACATCCGATGAAGCCGGGGATGAACCGCTCTTAATGGAGGACAGGCTGAGAGACGTGCCGGTCGTAAAAGGCGGCGACAGATATAAATCCGGTATTTTCGCGATAGAAGAACTCGCAGTCGGCAGGGGCCCCGGCGCTACCGGCGGGATGGAGACCCCGCAACTTACAGGTCCCGTACTTTTTATCCTTGATGACGGATTTCAGCACTGGGGACTTCACAGGGACAAAGACATTGTCCTTATAGATTCAGGCAACCCGTTCGGCAACAGAATGCTGCTGCCGATTGGAATACTGCGCGAGCCTCTCACCTCTCTTTCCCGCGCCGATATCATAGTCCTGACAAAGAAGGAAAAGTCCGGCGGCAGGCCGGACATCGACAATATTATCAGAGAGATAAGGCGGTACAATCCCGTGGCCCCCCTCTTTTTTGCAGAGCACGCCCCTGTCTCCTTAATATCTCTCTCGGGTGAAAAAATATCTCCTGACCGGGTTTCCGGAAAGAAGGTCTTCGGATTCTGTTCCGTCGGCAACCCGGAATCCTTCAAGAAAACCGTGGAGTCAACCGGCGGAGAACTGGCCGGCTTTAAGGCCTACAGGGACCATTACAGATATCGCAGCAGAGACGTCCTTAAAATAAAAGGAGAAGCTGGAAGATGCGGGGCGGACTGGATTGTTACAACCCAAAAAGATATAATAAAAATCAGAGGGCTGGGTCCGCCCGAAAATATGCTTGTACTGGAGATCGAATTTTCAGTGGACACAGGTTTCTTTGAAGAAATTTTTAGTTTATAACGTTCAAAAGTTTTTCAGGTGAGGCCGAGTGATAAAGCATATTAATGTTAAGAGCAGTGTAAGGACAGAGTTTATCGATATAACCGGGAAGGTCAGGGAAGCATTGCAAAAGACCGGAATAACGAGCGGCATCTGCTGTCTTTTTGTCCCTCACACTACCGCGGGGATAACTATAAATGAAGGCGCCGATCCCAGTGTCCAGCGGGACATCCAGACAATGCTGAACAGGCTGGTCCCATTTGACGGCGATTATCATCATAGTGAGGGCAATTCCGAGGCCCATATCAAGTCAACCCTTACAGGTACTTCACAGAACATTCTTATAGATGAAGGAAGACTTGTTCTCGGCAGGTGGCAGTCGATTTTTTTCTGCGAATTTGACGGTCCAAGACAGAGAAGGGTTGGGATGAAGATCATCAGCGGCGGATAAACGTAACGATAAGCTGCATGGCTCTATCACTGTGAGAGACTCGCCACAAAATTCATAAGTCTTTTGAAACCTTATGAGGAGAGTGCGTTTAAATCTTTGCAATATTCCATATCTCTTTAATTCTAAAAGATATTCCTTGAAATGTAATTTTTTTGCTTGACAGGGGAATACAGAATGTCCCTGAAGTTCTCTAAGTTCTTTAAACTTATGTCACTGTCCAGTTTTTCCAGGCCACCTCTACCATCCTGGCATTTGATGTACCTAAAGGTATGAGATTTGTATGTGATAATTTTTTGATGGTCCATCAAACCGCAGACGCGTAAACATGAACTTCTTCATCAAGTCGGTTCTTTAATCTATCCTTTTCTTTTTCTAAATCGTATCTGGCCTGAAGATTTACCCAAAACCTTTCTGAAAGACTAAAATATCGTGATAATCTGAGCGCCGTATCGGGAGTTATAGAACGTTTTCCCTGCACAATTTCATTTATTCGGCGTGCAGGCACATTAATATCCTTCGCTAACCTGTACTGACTAATATCCATAGGCTTCAGAAACTCTTCCATTAGAATCTCACCTGGATGAATTGGTTCTAATAATTTTTTTGTCATCATTGCCTCCTAATGATAATCTACTATTTCAACGCTGTAAGCATCCCCTTTGCGCCATTCAAAACAGATACGCCACTGATCATTGATACGTATACTATGTTGGCCTTTTCTATCTTTTGATAGTTTTTCAAGTCTATTGTTTGGCGGTATTCGTAAATCTTGAAGGACTTCTGCGCCCTCTATTATCTCAAGTTTTCGACGTGCAACTTTCTGTATATCTCGTGGGAGCTTACGTGATACCTGACGATTAAATATTTTTTCAGTTTCCGTGCAAGCAAAGCTTTTTATCATTAATCGAATAATATCGCTTTCCGTTAATATTGTCAAACGTTATTATCGATTCTTACACTACCATGCCTGATATTACTCCAGACACCTGTCTGCCATCTGCACAGGCTGGTAAGAACAAGCTTTAATGCGCTTTTGGTTAAAAGGGCACTTCCTGAGAAATACCATTATGAGTAGAGAAATTGGCTGCGGTATTATCTGTATTTCTGCGTGCGGTGTTCTGGTGCTGGCTTGTCGTGGCGTTGGCCTCCGATGGTCTCGGGCGGCTGAAAGCGAGCAGGAGCAGAGTACAGTTGAAAAAGTGCTGAAACGATTAAATGCACAAAACCAGGCTTGAACTTCCCATTTAAAAAGTCAAGTAAAAAATAGAATTATTATTTTCTAGGCAGCCTTCTTTACTTCCTCCTTAATAATATAATCCCGATTCTCTTTCAGCATCTTGAATATTACTTTTATCAACTGCCTGGCCAGGC
>JAJRYC010000008.1 GCA_024275975.1 Nitrospirota bacterium
AGGCCATCGGAAATAATCATAAAGCCGTTGTAGGCAAACAAGCTTGGAATTGCCTGCTTGTAGGTCTGGAACTGTCTAAATGCCGATCTTACGGTAGCGTTTTCATCTGCCGGGTTTTTCATCTCAATGACCACCAGAGGCAGGCCATTGACAAAAAGAATCACATCCGGGCGTTTGTTGACACCTGTCCTGAACGCAGTTGAAGGGTTGTTTTCGATGACGGTGAATTGGTTGGCAACGATAAAATCATTATTTTCCGGATTATTGAAATCAATGAGCCAGACCAGCTCACCCCGGCTGTTACCGTCTTTTTGATAGGTAACTTTTATCCCCTCGGTAAGCATCCGGTGAAAGGCTTCATTGTTGGCAATAAGTTCCGGGGAATTGAGTCTCAGAACCTGCTTGACAGCGTCTTCGCGGATATCTGCCGGGATAGTCGGGTTGATCCTTCCGACGGCTGTTTGCAATCGCTCCATAAGCCACACATCTTCAAAGCTTTCTCTTTCCGGTGTCTCGCTGTCCGGGGCAATAGAAGGGGCGTAGATGTATTGGTAACCCTGCTTTTCAAGGAGTTCGATGGCGAATTTTTCGATTTCGGATTCGGTTATTTTTTCGCTCATCTCTTTTTTCCGGTAATACGCTTTATTTCTCTGTCGAAATCCGATACATAATTTCTATCTTGAATAACTCGGTATTTATCGTATTCGCTCTCTGCTTTGAGTTTTGCTTTTAGCATGGAGATTTTACCTGTATCAATAAGAATTGGCGCATCGGATAATTCTAAAAATTTCACAAGGAATTCTTCCCAATCCTTCATATTCATTACTTTTCTATTTCGTGCTCTTGTTTCGGCCAGATCAAGATAGGAAGTAACTATCTGTTCCAATCGTTTTACATGTTCTTCATTCAAGTAATTTCTGGCAATGGTTACATCGCTTTTAAGAATTTTTCCATGCGGTGCGTCTTTCCATGTTTTAAGTCCCATGTATATTTTTTCAGCAGCGGCCTTGCTGTAAATAATTTCGGCAGCGGTTTTTCCGGTAATAGCCCAGTGGAGTTGATTTTGAACGGTTGCGAAAAATTGTTTTGTTATTTCTGCTTTGCTGTCATAGTCTGCCGATAGCGCGTAAATGTCAGTTATTTTTTGATATAATCTTCGCTCGCTTAAACGAATTTCTCTGATTCGCTCAAGCATTTCATCAAAGTAATCTTTTCCAAAATGCTTAATCTGTTTAAGTCTTTCATCATCCATGGCAAAGCCCTTGATGATGTATTCGTGCAGGATTTCCGTTGCCCATTTGCGGAATTCTGTAGCTCTATGAGAATTTACTCGGTAGCCGACCGCTGTAATAGCCCGCAAATTGTAATATTTAACCTCTTTTCCCTGAGTTTTCCCTTTGATGGCGCCATGCTGAGTGGTATGTGCAAAATTTGCACATACCATGTTTTCATTTAATTCGCCCTCTTTGAAAATATTTTTAAGATGTCTGCCTATAACGGTTCTATCTTTTTCAAATAGTTCTGCAATTTTCTTTTGCGTTAGCCAGAGGGTATCATTTTGAAAAAACACATCAATATTTACTTTCCCATTTTCTGTCTGGAAAACGACAAAGTTTGAGAATAATTCCAATGATGAATTTTGTTTTGCCGGCGAAGTTGTTTTCTTTTTGTTTGTTTGTTTATCTGGTAAATTGTTTTTCATTATGTAACACTATCTTCCGTCTCTTTCCTTCAATTCAAACTACAGAGAAAACCTCAGCAGTTGAAGATTCTTTAACCAAGGAGTTATGCATAATATTTATCATCCAGCCATTTCAGAGGATTGGTTTGTATATATTCCGATATTTGATAATACGAATTTTCATCACGGATGATGTGTTCATAATAATTGCGTTGCCAAAATTTTCTGTTAAACCGCGGCCAATCATTGTTTTTAACCCCATCCGTATATTGTTTTGTGGTTAATGTTTTAAACCGATGTACAATATCGGATAATGACATCGTAGGGGCAACCCCCCGTGGTTGCCCTTTTGTTGGTCGCACGTTTTTTTGTTGCAATTCATTGGGGCGGCAACAGACAGGGCAGGCACGGGGGCCTGCCCCTACGGGATTGGATATGATTTGAATGATTCCATGAACATGATTTGGCATGACAACACATTCATGAACATTGAATTCATCATAATATTCCGGTATTTCATGCCATACGGTTTTTATCATTATGGCCGCATCATTCAAAATCATTTCCCCCTTTTTCGATTTCCCCGAACAAACACAATTGGTTCTGTGTGCAAATGGTAATGAAATATAACCCTTCTTTCGAATAATCATGTCCTTTCAATCGAATAGAACGGCGGTGATGGATATCTGAATTGTATTTCATATTTTCACACGCATTTAACCACACATCAGCTTCGGCAGGAGCGAGTCGTGGAGGTAGTTGAGGATGCGGATTTTACCATCTATCAATCCCCCAGGATTACAACCCGATTCCATAAATTATATGCTTGTTTCATTATTGACTCTGTGGTCCAAAGAATGCGTAATCTATTTCCCGTATCGCTTTTCTTGCTTGCGTCTCTGCTTTCAGTTCGGGACGCTTTTCAACATAGTCTATCGCCTTAATATCATCTCTTTCTGTTGCGGCTTCGATAAGCAAACGAAGAACCGGCAATTTCTCTGAGCCAAATTCCACTTTATCTGTGGCAACTTGCATTATGGCCTGCTCAAGCGCATCATATTTTCCCACGACAGAGATCAAGTCTTGATATGCAGGTTGCGAAGATGTTGACCGTTTTTGTAGTTTATCTACCAGCATTTGTCTTTTAGTTTCTCGCAAACGAACAGCTTCAATTAAAGAGGTCGCCAAATACGATGGACATTTCACTAGCTCATGTTTTGCTGCTGCAATTAGAAGTGGCTCATAGTCGATCAAGGCTTTTTCGATTCTCTTACTGTATCCCCCTGTTTTTCTAAGCAAAGCTGACAATTGGCCTGCTTCAGTTGGTTTAACGATGCGCGCAACGAAAAAACATGGTCCTTTTGTCCCTTGATAGTGGAGGGCACCAGCTATAAACGGCCAAATGCTATGGGCAGACAGTCCATTTTGAATTTCTTCATCAGGCAGCCCAATGTTCTCAATGCCAAACGCCGAGAAACGGTAAATTGCTTCTACCGGTGGCAGGGATAAAATGTTTTTGTCCAACTCTGCATTCGCTGTTGCAACATAACCAGCCCATTGATCATGCAGGTTTTCGAATTTCTTTTTCATTGCCTGAGGATAGACTGGCAGTCCCAAAGGGTTTGACTTATCAATCTTAATAGGCATCGCCTGTGTTCCCTTGCCAACCTTGACAATATCACCTATATTAGCCTTTTTAAGCGTCGTTATAAGTATTGCAATATCCTTACGTCTGGGCGTAACCTGGACACGCTGCAACGCAGAAAGCCATTCCGGTTCTTTGCTGCTTAACTCGGGCAATACTAGAAAAAGACCTGATAAGCCAGAAGTTACCAATGTTTTGTCTTTTGACGATACAGCTGTAGCAAGTTCTTGAGCTAACAGTCTACGGTCTTTCGGTAACGCAGGAACATCCGGAATATCTCTCAGATATGGCTTCCATTTTTGACTTTCTGCCAAAATGGACAAGAAACTGGCAACGCTCTTACCTGCAAAAAAAGCAACATCATATGATGTGCCTGCACCAGCATGTAAAGCCGAAGCACGCGCAGTAAAAATAACTGCAAAGCTACTGCATGCTTCCTTGAAACGGCCAAGATGTTGTTGAGGTTCTTTTACCCCAGAACTAATTGCTTCTAGACGTGGGAAGGCTGACGATAAAGTACGTCTAAACTTAGAGAGGGCTTCAGAGGCAGTCAAGAAAAATCCACTATCTTCACGGATAATTCCTTGGTGCCCATAGATTTCATAAAGACAAGCAGAAATTGCCAAATCTGCTGCGGTACCAATCAAGCCCATTTCCAGTGCCCCGTCTGTAGATTGTCGCTCATAGCCCACCGCCTTCGGATTACTTAGCAGAGAGAAAGCAAGTCGCAAAGCTTGCTGGCTTACGACTATACGTTGCTGTGTTTCATTCTTAAGTAGACGTGGCATTTATATAATTCTTACCTCACCGCTCATTAATTTGGGCAGTAATGTATCTCGGAGTTTTTCGAGAGTTCGAATTTGTTTGCAATTCTCAATAACTTTATCGTTTAACGGCTTTGCCTTACTCTCAAATTTCTCTATTAAATCTTTTGGTGGAAGCAGAATTTCCATTTGCTGAAAGTCAGTTTTTCCAATTGAGCCAAATACCGTTCCTTAATCATTGAATTTTTTAATTTCATCCATCAATGAACGTAATTTAAAATAAGTGTAAGTGTAGAAGTTATTATTATGTTTATAACGGAAAGCAGCAACTCCACGCCCAATACAGCATTCTTTTTTAGCCATATTTTGTGCACCTACTGGCGCTCTAACGCTAATTAAGGTATCAAGCGGATATGCCAATCGTTTAGGCTCAGTTGTGAAAACTCTCTCTTCTGGAAACCTGAACGTAAAATCAGCATTCCCTTGGAACATTGGCATTCCAATACCTTCCTGATTAAATGTACTACCCTGTGGCGACTGACCCATTGTGAAATCAAATTCATCTTGAAGAACACCTTTCTCCCAATCCTCCTGCGCTTCTCCTCCTTCGCTTTCGCTACGGTGGACAGGCTCCACAAACCACTGTCTAAAAAGCGTTTCCGCCATGGCTTCGAGGGTTTTGTTCTGGCGGTGGAGCAGGTCTATTTTGTCGTCGAGGCTGGAAAGGACGGAGGCAATGGCTTTTTGTTCGGGGAGAGGGGGGAGCTCCAGTACTAATTCCATCAAGTCACTTCCAGTAATTCCAGCTACTGCTACTTGCCGAAGAATGGTACCTAATAAATACTTGCCATATCTTGAGTTGAAGTAATAGTAAAGGAATTCTGAGGCCGTTTTTTGATGATCAGGTCTAGCTCTAATAATTGAAGATTCGAAGGTTGTACTTTCAGCTATCTCATAAACTAAAGAGCACTTGCCAGCCCCTTCAGCCGTTAATGATCTTCTCGCAAATATCAAATCCCCTTTTTCAAGCAAAAACTTTTCTTTTTCTTTGTCAGTAAGCTCAACTCGTTTCATTTCTACGTTTTTAAGACGTGGATATGCAAACAACTCACCCATATTCACAATCGTACAACCGCGTCCATGAAACTCCTTCTTCTTATAGATACCGTTTCTGACTGGACTATCAAGAAGTTCTCTAAACGTATATTCCTTCCACTCACTCATCATTCCCCCTCCAGATAAAGCCCAATTTCCCGTTCCAGTTCCGCAATCAATTCTTGTTCGGTTGGTAAAACCAGGCGATATTTTGATGCAAACAGTTGTTCACTATCTTTCAAAACGGAATATTTCACTGCGGTATCATCTTTATCCGCACAAAGAATAATGCCAATAGTAGGATTATCATCGACTTGGCGTTTAAGGTCATCGAACATACGCACATACATATCCATCTGCCCGATGTCCTGATGGGTGAGTTTGTCGGTTTTCAAATCAACCAGTACAAAACATTTTAACAGATAGTTATAAAACACCAGATCAATATAAAAATGAGTGGTTTCCGTGCTAATTCTAACTTGCCTGCCAACAAAGGAAAAGCCCTTACCCATTTCTAATAGAAAGTTTTGCAGGTGTGTGATAATGGCGGTTTCAATCTGTTTTTCAGAATGTGCTGCATTTTCCGGCAGGTTCAAAAACTCTAATACATAAGGGTCTTTGATAAATTCACCAGCAACCGCTTTGCTGTTGTTTACAGAAACTGTTTTTTTATCTGCTGAACTGAGTAACCGTTCGTAATAATGGCTGTTGATGTTGCGTTGAAGCTGACGGGTGCTCCAGTGTTGTTCACTGGCTTCTGTGAGATAGTAATTCCTTGCTTTTGGAGAATCTACTCGCATAATTAAGCGATAATGACTCCATGACAATTGGCTACGCGCTGTGTAGCCTTTTTCAAAATCGGGAAAGGTTAGATAAAATTGCCTGAAGTTTTTTAAATTAGCAACAGAAAACCCCTTACCAAATTCAATAGATAATTCTTTTGAAAGGCTTTTGATTAAAAATGAGCCATAATCTGCTCGCTGTTTGCCTGCCTGTTCTTCTTCTACAATCCGCTTGCCGATTTGCCAATATGCTGTAACCATTGCAAAATTGACGGCAATATAAGCTTTTTGGCGTGACTGATGAAGTATGTCTTTTATATCTTGAAAGAATGATTGCTTTATTATGTCACTCATTAGCCCCCTCCAATTTTCCGGCAATCCTATCCTCCACCAATATCCTCATCTATAAATTCTCCAGCTTACCAAGCATCTCCACCGCTCCAATCTCCATCTTCGAGAACGCAAACCACTTTTTCCCCAGGTCTTTCAGGGAAGCCCCAAAGTGATAGACTACAGAATCATCAATTATCAAAAACCTGTCATGTGAACTCCCGAATTCCTTTACTGCCACAGGCGGGTATCGTTCATTAAATTTATTAACATCCAGCTTCAGCCGTTTTGATACAGTTTTCGTCACTATCGTAAGAAAAACATCTTTTTTTCGTTTTGAAAAAAGCGTCAGTACGGAATCATCAATATAGTTGTCTATCAAAATGATTGATTTTTTCGCGGATCGTATGAGATTGGAAATAAACCGGTATGCGTCAAAAATCTGTCCGTCAAAGAAAATACCCTGTTTGGGGCCAAGACTTTTATCTTCCAGTGCATTGAAGATTTGCTCAAACTTTTGGTCAGTTTCGATCTGTTTTTGCTCTACCTTTTCCAGTCGCTGAAAAATGCCTGCATTCCTGGAGATAAATTTTCGCATTGCAATAAATGCCTGCATTATCTGTATGCTTACTTTTACAGCCGTTTCGCTACGCAATACAGCTGATAACATAGCGACTCCCTGTTCGGAAAAAGCATAGGGAAGAGTTGAGGAATGTTTGAGTTTTTTAAACCGGTCACAATTTGTGACCAGTTCTTTTTTTTCGTTTTGAGTTAATTGAAATCTAAACGCATCAGGGAATCTCTGTAAATTACGCTTAACCGCTTGATTCAATACTTTTGTAGAAACTTCATATAATTCAGCCAAGTCTCTATCTACCATCACCTGAGTATTGCGTATTGTAAAAATTCTATTCTGAATAGCATCTTGCGGTAATGTTGGCAAATTATCATTCATACCAGCTTCACCTTCCCCAAATTCTCAGCAATCAACACATTTAATCTCGCTTCCTGCTTCAACTGCTCCTCAAACTCCGCTTTGTAATTAGCCATTACCATATCCATTCGTCATTGTCATTCTTTCCTTCCACTCACCCATCAGAACATCCTCATATACTCATCAAACACAAAGACCCGGTTGCGCTGATACCCGGTCGTTTCAACAAGTATCTTTTGCTCAACAAAGGCATTGACCAGATCATTCGCCGCTTTGGGGGAAAGACCTGTCATTGCCTGAACACCCTTGATTGTTACGACTGGTTTTTTAAAAAGCTGGTGCAAGAATTCTATTCCCTGTCTTGAACGCTTGCCCAGAAGAAAGATTCGTTCCTTTTCAATGGATGCTTTTAAATCCGTGATTTTCTTTAATGTTGCACCAGAATTTTCCGCAGTCTGGATAACCCCTGTCAGAAAAAACTTGATCCATTGTCCAAGGTCGTTTTTGGTCCGGACAAAGGTCAGGTTGTCATAATACAGTGTCTTGTTCTTTTCAAAATAATCGGAGAGATACAAAAGGGGTTTGCCCAGAATACCGCTTGATACCAGATAAAGAGTAATAAGCAATCGCCCTATTCTGCCATTGCCGTCCAGAAAGGGATGAATAGTTTCAAACTGATAGTGGGCTATCGCTATCTTTACCAGATGGGGAACTTTTATCTCGGAATTATGAAGAAAAAGCTCCAGATCAGACATCAATTCCGGCAGCTCTGTATGCGCTGGAGGAATAAACACCGCGTCCGCGAGACTTGCTCCGCCACTCCAGTTTTGAGATTGCCGAAATTCACCCGGATTTTTGCGCTCTCCTCTGCCGCTGGAAAGCAATATTTTATGGGTATTTTTAATGAGTCTGTTTGATAAAGGAAGCGTTTCAAGCTCCTCTATGGCAGCATTCATTGCGTGTACATAGTTATTGACCTCTTTCCAGTCGTCCCGCCTTTCCGGCTCAATTTCCTTCTCTTCAATAAGTGCTTCTTCTATATTGGTTCGGGTACCCTCAATCCGGCTGGAAACGACAGCCTCCTTAAAAATGTGCATAATGATGAACATGTCAGTATCCGGAACAAATCGAGAAAAAGCATTCAGTTCCCCCAGGTTCAATGAGGCTTTTTCCAAGAGTTCATTGATAACCTCATTGGTCCAGAAAAAAGAATGGTTTATTTTCTCAGGCAAGAAGTAGTGGTACTTATATCCTTTTCTATATGAACCTGCTTTGAATTCCTTAATATCCATAAAACGCTCCTAAAGTAAAATATACGCCCCTTTATTTTACCTTATTCTATAAAAGTAAAATATAAGCTTTCTTGTTTTACTTTCTTTTTTCCCAAAGCACCTCTACTCATACCAGCTTCACCTTCCCCAAATTCTCAGTAATCAGCGTATTTAATCTCGCTTCCTCCTTCAACTGCTCCTCAAACTCCGCTTTCAGCTTGCTAAACCGCTCATTAAAATCAAAATCATCCTCATCATCCGGCAAGCCCACATACCGTCCCGGTGTTAACACGTAGTCCAGTTCCCGCACCCTTTCAATTGAGGCGGAATTACAGAACCCTTTGACATCTTCATAATCCCCGTCCGGATTTCGCCAGTTATGGTAGGTTCCGGCGATGGCGGCGATATCCTCCGTTGAAAATTCTCGTGTCCTGCGGTTGATCAGATGCCCCATATTGCGGGCGTCAATAAATAGGATTTCATCGATTCGGTTGCGGAACTTGCCGTTGGCTTTGTTCCGGCTCAGGAACCACAGACTAGCCGGTATCTGGGTATTCAAAAACAGTTTGGCGGGCAGATTGACGATACAATCCACCAAGCGGGCTTCAATCAGTTCCTTCCGGATATCTCCTTCACCGGATGTTTTGGAGGTCAATGCGCCTTTTGCCAGAACAAAACCGGCCTGACCGCTGGGGCTGAGGTGATAAAGGAAGTGTTGTATCCAGGCATAGTTGGCGCTTCCGGTCGGCGGCGTACCGTATTTCCATCTGCCGTCTTTTCTAAGCAGGTCACCGCTCCAGTCGCTGTCATTAAACGGCGGATTGGCAATCACGTAATCTGCTTTTAAATCCTTGTGGCTGTCATTTAAGAAAGAGCCTTCGTTGTTCCATTTCACCTGGGAACTGTCGATGCCCCGAATCGCCAGATTCATCTTTGCCAGTCGCCAGGTGGTCTGATTGCTCTCCTGTCCGTAAATGGAAATATCATTCACCCTGCCCCGATGGTCAGCCACAAACTTTTCCGACTGCACAAACATGCCGCCGGAACCACAACAGGGGTCAAACACCCTGCCCTTGTAAGGCTCCAGCATTTCCACCAGCAATTCAACAACGCTTCGCGGCGTATAGAACTGGCCGCCCTTTTTGCCCTCCGCCAGAGCAAATTCCCCCAGGAAATATTCAAACACATGCCCCAGCACATCGGCACTTCGGGCTTTGGCATCACCCAGGGCAATGTTTCCAACAAGGTCAATAAGACCGCCAAGATTAGTAGGGTCGAGGTTGCCTCTGGCATAGACCTTCGGTAACACATCCCGAAGCGAAGGATTATCCTTTTCAATGGCATCCATGGAATTGTCAACCACTTTGCCGATTTCCGGCAATTTGGCCTTGGATTGCAGATAAGACCAACGGGCAATTTCAGGCACAAAAAAAACATTCTCCGCCTTGTATTCGTCCTTGTCTTCCGGGTCGGCACCGGCATATTCGCCTTCACCTTTTTTGAGCTTGATGTATAATTCTTCAAAGGCATCAGAAATATATTTCAGGAATATCAACCCCAGAACAATATGTTTATATTCTGCGGCATCAATATTTTTTCTGAGCTTATCGGCTGCTTTCCAGAGTTGTTTTTCTATCGGCTCTTCGGTGTTGTTGTTCTTTTTGGCTTTTGCCATGTATTTCTCCAGTTCTTAATTCACTTTTTATGACCGGCAAGGAGAACGAACAGGGCTCACCCATTAAAAGGCCATATTCTTCTCAATGTGAGATATTTGTCACCCCAGGTTCCCGTCCACTTCCATTTCCTTTTGTGATTTCTCGTATCTTAGCAGCTTTTGAATAACTTAATCCATTAAAATAATCGCCATCTCCCTGTTTAAAAAGACCTTATACGGGCAATCTTTGAAGTTATAAATCGCTCAATTCAGGTAATAATTATATCGTGAAAAATCGAAATGCAATATCGATATTTCACGGTAAGAAATTATAATAAAATCAGGTCGTGAAAAATGATAGCGCCCGGCAGTAATCCGGTATGTATAGTTTTCATGAAAATAGATTAATATATCTGCTATGAGAAAAATAATACTTGCGTCGGCATCGCCGCGGAGAAAAGAGATACTGGAAATAACAGGTCTGGAATTCTCTGTCTGCGCGGGTGATTATGAATAGGACCTTAAGCTGCCGTTAAAACCCCGTGAACTCGCAAGATTCCTGTCGCGCAAAAAGGCGGAGGCTGTGGCGCGTAAATACAAAGACGCGATAATCATAGCGGCGGATACGTTCATCGTCTTCGGGGACAGGCTGCTCGGCAAACCCCATACAGGGAAAGAAGCTGAAAAGATGCTGAGGATGCTGAACGGAAAGTCACATTCGGTAATCACCGGGTTTACTATTATGGACACCGGCAATCACAAGAGATTGTCAAAATCGGTCGAGACAAGGGTGTTTTTCAAGAAAATCGGCAGGGAAGAGATAACCGCGTATGTCAGATCAAAAGAGCCGCTGGATAAGGCCGGCGCATACGCGATTCAGGGGCTTGGAGCTGTTCTGGTTAATAAAATTGACGGGGATTTCTTCAACGTAATGGGCCTCCCCTTGTGCGCCCTGACCGGAAGTCTCAAGAAGTTCGGGGTTTATGTTTTGAAACAGAGATAGCCTGAATAATGCGTACGATATCTAATTGCTCTCGCTTATGTTAACATATATACAGCAACTTATAGCGTGGGGAACGCCTCTCGGCCTTTAAAGCTGCGGGGCTTATTTGTTTTTTTCGACGACTTTGCCACAAACTTGATGTATAATTGCGCGTATAGAGCTTGATCATTGATTTCTGGTCGGCTCTGGAGAAATTTTCAATGGCAATAAATTTAAAACATGAAAAACTTACAGTACTGCATGTGGCAACACTAAACCAGCCCATCAGGCAGAACCTTGGTTATGGTCCTATTGAAACAGTCATATATAATATAGATAAAGGCCTCCATTCTTTAGGTCACAGGTCGATTGTTGCCTGTTCAGGTGATTCCAGCGTTGCCGGGGAACATTACGTGACTGTTGATCAAAGTATCGGTGATTATTGTAGCGATAACACCCCGGAACGGCGTCATACCATGAATATGCACCTTTCAAGTGCATTGTACAGGGCAAGGATGGGCGACATTGACGTTATTCACATGCATGATGCCAAGGCGGTTGAGTTTATGCATGACCGTGTATTCAGCATGCATATACCGATTATAATGACCCTTCACGTGGGCACAAAAGACAGCGCACTGAGAGGAGCTTACCAGCGCTGGTGTAATCCTCTTCTGTCATCTCCCCTGGTATATTGCGCTGCTATAAGCGAATATCAGAAAAGGCAACATAAAGACCTGGTCAACGCAGAGGATGTTGTCTACCATGGAATTGACGTTGAAGAATACCCTGTAAAAGAGGAGCCGGTCAAAGGAGGGTATTTATTCATCATCGGCAGGATAACCCATGACAAGGGACAGGACATGGCCATAGAAATCGCTAAAAAAACAGGTT
The DNA here is from genome assembly GCA_024275975.1 of Nitrospirota bacterium. Lineage (GTDB taxonomy): Bacteria > Nitrospirota > Thermodesulfovibrionia > Thermodesulfovibrionales > UBA6898 > JAJRYC01. The sequence goes on from JAJRYC010000008.1 coordinate 12,033, forward strand.
CTAAACTTATCATTGCCGGCTGTGTCCAGAATAAACCCTCAGACAGGGAGTTTTTTGCAGGCTTGAAGAATTCTATTGACCTGTCGGTTGAAGTCGGCAAATATCCGGTTGATAATGACTATTACGACAGGGCAATAAAGCCGCTTCTGGACTGCGACAAACAGGTTATCTACATCGGAGAACTCAGCGGCGAGCATAAGAAGCAATGGTACCGTCATGCGCGGGCTACCTTATTCCCTATACAATGGGGTGAGCCATTCGGCCTTGTCCTTGTCGAGTCGATGGCATGCGGTACGCCGGTCATAGCATTCAATAAAGGCGCTGTTCCGGAAATTGTAGTAGACGGAAAAACAGGGTTTGTGGTAGATTCAATGAATGCCATGATTAGAGCAGTTGGCCACATAGATAGTATTGGTCCCCGTGAATGCCGGAGACATGTACGGAAACATTTCTCCATTACAAGTATGGCCTATAAATATTCAGAATTATATCATCATATAATCGACAGCCATAAAATACCGGAAAGCTACAGCAGTTTGGCAGACGACTATCTCCTCAATCCTCTAATCCCTAGTGCGATAGCCATACAATAAAGACATGCCCAAAGACATTCCTGTAAGCAACGGCAATCTCCTTTTTAATTTTGACTCGGATTATCAGATCAGGGATGTGTACTTCCCATTTGTTGGCCAGGAGAACCATTCCAAGGGCCATCCTTTCCGGTTTGGAGTATGGGTGGATGGATGCTATTCCTGGATGGGCCCGGAATGGAAAAAGGACCTGAGGTATCAGGATAGCAGCCTTGTTACCAATGTCTTTCTGAAAAACGAATCACTGGATCTTGAACTGCGTTGCCATGACGTGGTGGATTTGGACCTGAACGTATATATTAAAAAGATCGAGGTGACAAATCTGCAAGGGAAGGAGCGTCAGGTAAGGCTTTTTTTCTGTCACGACTTTCGCCTCTATGGTAATTCTATCGGAGACACGGCTTATTTTGATCCGCGGACCCGGTCCGTTATACATTACAAGGCCAACCGCTACTTTCTAATTAATTGCTGCAAGTCCGAAAAGCATGGTGTAAATCACTATGCCTGCGGCGACAAGGAGGTGCCGGGGAGGGAAGGGATATGGAGAGACGCCGAGGATGGAGAACTCAGCGGGAACCAGATTTCATGGGGATCTGCCGACTCTGCAATAGGGATATGGCTGCATCTGCCTCCCGAGGGAAAGGAAGAGTGTTTTTATTGGATCGCGGCAGGCACACATTATAAAGAAGTGGCTCAAGTCAACCGGGATGTAATTGAGAAGACGCCGGAGAAACTGATCAATCGGACGTCTGATTTCTGGGGAGCATGGGTCAACAAGGAACCCCGAACCTTTGGAGATCTTCCCAGAAGTATCCACGACATTTTCAACCGGAGCCTCCTAATTTTAAGAACACAGATAGACAATAGGGGAGCAATAATAGCTGCTAATGATTCAGATATAGTCCGTTTCGGAAGAGATACATATTCTTACATGTGGGGGCGCGATGGAGCTTTTGTCGCCGCTGCTCTGGCAAAGGCCGGTTAGACCCATGTGTGCATGAAATTTTTTGACTTCTGCATCCGCGTTATGTCGGAGGATGGATATCTTTACCAGCATTACAATCCTGACGGATCGCTGGCCAGCAACTGGCACCCCTGGTTAGTGGATGGGGTGGAAGTGTTACCCATACAGGAGGACTCTACAGCTTTAATTTTATGGGCGCTCTGGATACACTACGAGAGTTCAAAAGACATAGAATTTATCAGACCTCTCTATGATAAGCTTATAAAAAAGTCTGCTGACTTTATGGTGATTCACCGCGATCCCGAAACTAAACTGCCACTCCCCTGCTATGATCTATGGGAAGAGCGTTTTGGAGTGCATACTTTTACTGTCGCAGCAGTAATTGCCGGTCTCAGGGCTGCAGCGCATTTTGCAAGACTCTTTCAGGATGCCTCCCAGGCAGAGAAATATGACAACGTGGCCGATCAGATGAAGGAAGGGCTTACCAGGCATCTGTACCACACCGGTCTGAAGAGGTACGCCCGCTCCGGTTACAGAAAAGGTAAAGGCTATGAACTCGATGAAGTAATTGATGTCAGTCTGACAGGACTCACTATACTGGAGACATTACCACCCAGAGATCCGCGAATCGTTGAAACTATGGAGGCAATACGCAGGGAACTATGGCTCAAAACCCCACTTGAAGGCTGTGCCCGATACCAGAATGATGTTTATCAGAGGCCCAGCGACTGCCCTCCGAATATTCCCGGCAATCCCTGGTTTATCTCAACACTCTGGGTAGGAGAGTATTTTATATCCCGTGCCGAAAGTCTTCAGGAACTTCATGAAGCCATTCCTTACCTCGAATGGTGTGTGAAGAATGCCCTGCCTTCCGGCGTGCTTGCAGAGCAGATACACCCTGTAAGCGGTTCTCCTCTTTCCGTCTCTCCGCTTACATGGAGCCACTCCTCTTTCGTGTGGGCGGTTCTGCAATACACCGATAAATTCAACTCTTTTAAAAAATAATGTTTTTCTCCCGGGAATCCTTGCTTTAAGACCTTCATCAAAGTCTTTATTGCTGGCCGATGATGTATACTAAGTTGTTGTGCTTTCGATCGGAAATATAACTATTGCTTCTCCTCTCGTCCTTGCCCCCATGTCCGGGATAAGTGACCTACCCTTCCGCCTGCTCAACAGGTCGTTCGGATGTGGACTAGCATTCACCGAGATGATCAGCGCCGACGCCCTGGCCCACAGAAACAGAAACGCCCTGAAAAAGCTGGCTGTAACTGCGGATGACAGACCTCTGGGGCTCCAGATTCTCGGTGGTGATCCCGAGATCATCAAAAGGGCGCTGGATATCGCATCGGAATATGCTTTCGATATTATTGATTTCAACGCCGCATGTCCGGTAAGAAAGGTTGCATCACGCGGGAAAGGCGCCGGACTGCTCAGGGAACCGCTGAAGCTGCAGGAACTCCTGAAGATAATCGTCAAGAATACGGACGTGCCGGTCACCGTGAAGATACGTTCCGGCTGGGATGAAACATCCGTCAACGCGGTAGAAGTGGCCCTTCGCGCGCAGGAGGCCGGGGTAAAAGGGCTTTTTATACACGGCAGGACGAGGGAGCAGGGTTACAGCGGAAGGGTCGATTACAACATAATAAGGAAAGTAAAAGAGGCACTGGAGATACCCGTGATCGCCGGCGGGGACGCGCTGACACCGGCCCTCATAAAAAAATTGTTCGACGAAACGGGCTGCAATGGCGTAGCCATAGCAAGGGGGGCACTCGGCAATCCCTGGATCTTCCGTGAAACGGCTGAGTATCTGAAAGACGGGACTGTATCTGCCGGTCCCGATGTCGAAGGAGTAGTTCGGATGATGAAAGAGCATCTTGCTTCAAACATCGCATTCAGGGGCGAGAAGACCGGTGTCATGCTCTTCCGAAAATTCTTTGCATGGTACGCGAGGGGACTGCCTGCAAAGAAACTGAAAGGCACAGCGTTCCGCACGGACACCTGGAGCGGGATGTTAGACTTGATAGGAGAAGTACAGTCCTTATCAGCTACCGAAAATCTGTCTCTCGTTTGACTGCGAAAGAGCTTGAACTTACTGCCATATAAGCTTATTAGAATAGCAACAGTTCAGAAGTCTGAAAAGCAATAATAATATCCTCTCGCGGGATGGGACCCTTCGCGGGATATGCCGACTGCTCCGGTAGTTTTACATCACAAAAAAGGCTGCGTGGTTGGAGGTGAATATGGGAGGGTCTTTCATTAATATTCCTGAAACGGCCCTGTGCTTTTTGAATTCATTCTCCAGAAACAGCCTCACCTCCTTCCTGTTCCAGCCCCCGGGGTGCGAAAAATCAGTATAAAGGGACAAGTCTCCTTCATAGAAACTGCTGGTCTCAAACCGCGATGCTTCAGGCCCGCAAATCGGCATGTTAAACAGTGCCACGTTCAGAAACCCAATTTCATCTTTATGCCTGGCAACAAATTCAAGGGTCTTTCTGGCTGCCGGCAACGTCTCCTCCGGGGTACCGAAGATAAGATAGACATAGGTCGCGATCCCGGCTTTCTTCAATGTCTTCAGTGCCAGGGACGCAGTTTCGAGATCTATTCCCTTATGCATTTTGTCGAGCACTCCCTGATCACCGGATTCCAGGCCGAGCTTCAGCATTACACATCCTGATTTTTTCAGGCCCCGGCAGAATTCGATGTCCGTCAGCAGGCGGCTGATCCTGGCAAACCCGTACCAGGGAACACCGCCGGCATTACCGGCAAGTCTTTTCAACAGTGGGCTGCTTATTGCATTGTCCAGCAGATGGACAAGAAACGGCCCTGTCAGTCTTATCAATTCGTTAAGATCATCTATTGCCGTGTCAACCGGTATAGGAACGTAGGGATTGTTTTCGGCCTTTTCCGGACAGAAAGAGCATTTATTCCAGTAGCATCCGCTTGAGGCACTGTAAGGAAGGATGCGCCCCGGCGCCAGGTAATCATCTAAAGGCAGCAACCCATAATCCGGCCTGAAATGTTCTTCCTTGATATCATCCGCACCAAGAATCGCGAGCAGTTTGCGTTCCCCGGGGCCGGCAACGAGCTGATCGATCAGTCCCCCGAACGGGTTTGCCCAGTCCGGATTTTTCATCCATGAAGTCACGAGTCCTCCGCCGAGGACGATGGACAAACCGGGGAAATGCTGCTTCAGGAACCCGGCCATCGCAAAAGTGCAGAGTGCCTGGCTTAAATAGTTCAGGGAAAACCCGACTACCTGGGCCGTATTCCTTTCAACAAGCGTTGGCAGCCTTTTGCTGAAATAGGGATAATAGGGATTCTCTTCCGGGTGTTCGGCAGCCAGCAGAAGGTCATCACTTCTTAGAGGAGAAAGATACTTATGCCTGTAATTCGCAATGCCGGGAGTCGCACCCTTGTCCGCCCACAGTTCAACTGCATGGTTCAGGTCAATAACAGTCCGTTTATAGCGGTCGATATTATGAAAGATTCGCCCGTTCCTGATAGATGCATGATTCCCGGAGATATTGCGCAATGAACGCGCCGTCCACTTGTCATATTGTTTATCCGCCTGAAGATGCGTGCTGCTTACAATGTACAGAAGTGCCTCAATGTTGGCATCAAGGATTGTATGGTTTATTCCATGGCTTGACAGAGCACCGGACAGTTTTGCAACACCGGCCGGAGGCTCGCAGGGCTTTGCCACGGGTGGATGGATAAGTATCATAAATTATGCACGATTAAAAAATACGGAAATAGCGAAGACTCGGGGGCAACAGGGTGTTTCTTCCACCTTACCCCTATGCTTTTATTGTTTTTTTCAGATAACCGTTACTGTACTGGTCTGGTGTCTCTCTTCACCTTCTGATTCTTCAAAACGGACCTTCATCCCAACCTCAAGATGCTTAAAGTCACAGTTTATTACGCTATTTTCGTGGAAATAAATCTCCATGTTGTTTTTGTCAATGGAATTTCCATTATACGGCCCTTTCGCAATTTTTCCGTCTGTCCAATTAAAATATTATCCGTCAAGCGGCCTGCTGCTGTCAATACCAGCTTTTTGCTTACCGGCAATGAACTTATTCCTGAGGAGCGGCGCTTATCCTCCAGTCAAATGCCTGTGTTTGGTCCAACACGGCTTAATCAACGGCTGAATAGCAGGCTGATTAAGCAAGGCCTTCTCCGGCCGGTATATAGGCCGGTGGACACAGCTTCTCCCGACCTATGACGCCTGCATCGGATGTCCCCCTGTCCACGCAGATATTCTGTTAATATCCGGAACGCCTTTGGTATTTGACATTTCAGAATAAAAATGCCATTATTTATAAAAGTTACAGAAGTTTTTGTCTCAAGTAAGGCCACAAAGACTTTAAACTTTGTGGCTTTTTTTTATTAAAGCTGAATTCGTAGTGAATTTAGATTATTATGCAGGGAGGTAAATCAGCATGGCAAACGGAACTGTAAAATGGTTTAATGAGTCCAAGGGATTCGGATTCATTACCCGGGATGATGGTGGCGATGTTTTTGCGCACTATTCCGAAA
>JAJRYC010000009.1 GCA_024275975.1 Nitrospirota bacterium
AAATACAGATGTCGAACCTTAAAAGGAGAAAGATCACAAGGTCTTCCATTAATAATTACGGGACCATAATAATCACAAAGGACCTGGAGGAGGCCGTGAAACTTTCGAGCCTGATAGCGCCCGAACACCTGGAGATAATGACGGAGAGCCCTGTTGATGTTGTACCTGGGATCGAAAACGCCGGGGCGATATTCCTGGGACCCTGGACGCCCGAGCCTCTTGGCGACTATTCTGCCGGCCCAAACCACACTCTGCCTACAGGGGGCACCGCCCGTTTTTTTTCACCCCTGGGTGTTTATGACTTTTACAGGAGATCGAGTATTATGGGCTTCACAAAGAAAGGATTCAGGAGACTTTCAAAGGCCGTCGAGACGATCGCGGACACGGAAGGACTGGAAGCTCACGGAAACACAATAAGGATACGGAGAAAAAAGCTGTAAAATAACATAAAAACATAAAGGAATTCACAAAGCAATGAAATCTAAAAAGAAAATTCTCAGGCTAGGCCTTCCCAAGGGGAGCCTGCAGGAATCCACGCTTAAGCTTTTCCGAAAGGCCGGTTATCACATTTCAGTGTCCAGCCGTTCATATTACCCTTCTTTTGACGACCCGGAGATAGAATCCATGCTGATCAGGGCGCAGGAGATGGCCCGCTATGTAGAAAACGGCATACTTGACTGCGGCCTCACCGGCTATGACTGGATAATGGAGCAGGGGGCGGATGTGAAGCAAGTTGCTGAATTAAACTATGCAAAGGAAGGTCTAAGGCCTGTCAAATGGGTAATCGCCGTGCCTGATAATTCAAAGATAAAGAGCATAAAAGACTTACAGGGTAAAAGGATAGCGACAGAACTGGTAGGATTTACAAAAAGGTACCTTAAATCAAAAAACATCAAGGCGCAAATCGACTTTTCCTGGGGTGCGACAGAAGTAAAACCTCCTTACCTTGCGGACGCCATCGTTGAGTTGACCGAAACCGGGACATCCCTCAGAGCTAACAATCTCAGGATATTGGAGACAATACTTGAATCGAGTACGAGGTTCATAGCAAACAAAAAAGTCTGGCAGGATAAATGGAAGCAGCAGAAGATGGAAAACATTGTAATGCTTTTAAAAGGGGCACTCAGCGCTGCGGAGAAGGTCGGGCTGAAGATGAATGTCTCAAAGAAAGATCTAAAGAAACTTATAGCGCTTCTGCCGTCAATGCATTCTCCCACAATATCCACGCTGTCTGATGAGGGATGGTATGACCTTGATACGGTGATTGATGAAAAGACTATATGCGACCTCATTCCCAGGCTGAAGAAAGCAGGCGCGTCGGGGATTGTCGAATACCAGTTAAACAAGGTCATTCCTTAAGCCAGACATGAACGCTGCATAAACAGCGGGCAGGGACGCTCTTAACGATGAATTTCAGCGCAACACCGCGGCAAGGTCCGTAATTCTTGCCGGCTCATCCTTTCCCGGCTTTTTGACTAATCCGCCGACCCAATTATAATGTCGGTTTATGTTAAGATAACTTATCAACTTAAGGGGAGAACCCGGACACAAGTGGTACATAAAAGATTCACCCGCGGAAGCAAAACAGCAGGCATATGTGCAAATAAGCCCGGGAAATATCGAAAACAGGCGGCGAATTCCGCGCCTGGAGACTGCAACTCTCTCCTGTTTGACAGATTTCATGAAGAATGCGGTGTTTTCGGGGTGTTCGGGCATCCGGAGGCGGCAAATCTTGCCTACCTGGGTCTGTACGCCCTGCAGCACAGGGGACAGGAGGGGGCCGGAATATGCTCCGCCGACGGCAAGATGATGTTTATCGAAAAATCCAAGGGATCTGTCGCGGACATATTCAATGAAAAGAGGCTTAAAAAACTTCCCGGGCACATCGCCATAGGCCATAACCGGTACTCTACCAGCGGCAGCAGCATACTGAAAAACGTCCAGCCCCTTGTCGCCAATTTTTCACTCGGACAGCTTGCGATCGCACACAACGGCAATCTTGTAAACGCCGGGGAGTTAAGGCGTTCCCTTGAGGATGACGGCGCCATATTCCAGTCTACTTCAGACAGTGAAGTTGTGGTACATCTCATCGCGCATTCAAAAGGAGAGTCATTTCATGACAGGGTCATACAGGCGTTAAAAACGGTCCGCGGCGCCTTCAGCCTTCTGATCCTTCGAGAAGACGAGATAATCGCCGTCAGGGACCCTTACGGCGTCAGACCGCTCTGTATCGGACAGGTGGACGGGGCATATGTTGTCGCTTCCGAGACCTGCGCCCTTGATCTGATAAGCGCTAAATACATACGCGATGTCGAGCCAGGCGAAATGGTCATCATCAACAATAACGGCCTTACATCACGAAAGGCGCTCACAAGCAGCAGGAGGGCGTTTTGTATTTTTGAATTCATATATTTTTCAAGGCCGGACAGCAATATTTTCGACGGTGTGAATGTGAACGAAATCAGGAAGGAATTCGGCAGGCAGCTCGCCAGGGAGTCCAATATAGATGCCGACCTTGTTATTCCCGTCCCTGACTCGGGCGTGCCGGCCGCCATTGGTTTCTCGGAAGAGAGCAAAATACCCTTTGATTTCGGCCTCATAAGAAACCACTACATAGGCAGAACATTTATCGAGCCGAAACAGAGCATCAGGCATTTCGGAGTTAAAATAAAACTGAATCCCGTTAAGAAACTGATCGCCGGCAAAAGAGTGGTCGTTATAGACGACTCCATAATCAGAGGCACAACGAGCAAGAAGATTGTCAAAATGCTGAGAGAGACGGGAGAGACAAAAGAAGTTCACTTCAGAGTAAGTTCACCGCCAACGATAATGCCTTGTTTTTACGGGATTGATACGCCCACCAGGCATGAACTGATCGCATCGAGCCATGCCGTCGAAGAAATCAGGAAATATGTGACCGCAGATACTCTGTCATACCTGAGCATCGAGGGAATGCTTAATATAGTGCCCAATCCCGAGAATTATTGCACTGCCTGTTTTGATAATAACTACCCGATAAGTTTTCCGGGTGAGCATCTCGAACAGCTGGAATTATTTTTTTAAAGCTGATACGCTTTATCTATAATTCGTAAGGTGCGGCTGGGACAAATATGATAACTACGGTGCTAAGAAACATATACCGGGTGAACCTGGGAATAAAAAAAACCGAGAAGGTCCTCATTTTCACCGACAGGCCGAATCCAAAGGAAGATATTAATAATCAGGAACTGGAGCGGAGATCGAGGCTCAAATGCATAGCCTTTCTCACCTCTGAATCAGGCAAGGGCTTTGCGAAAGAAGTGACGGTTATGGAATACCCTGCCGCCGGAAGCCACGGTGCGGAACCGCCCAGGGAGATATGGGAGGCCGCGTTCGGAAAGAAGGCTGTCAATGCCCTTGACAAAAATGGGCTACTCGACCCGATTCTCGAGAAAAAAGCGGATGACCGGGAGATTGAAAAAGCCCGAACCATATTAAACGGATACGTAAAGAATACCGTTGACGCCGTCATCGCCCTCTCAAATTTCTCTACAAGCCATACAAGATTCAGGGATCTGTTGACACATGCCTGCGAAACAAGATATGCCAGCATGCCGCTTTTTGATATGGCCATGCTTGAAGGGCCGATGAATCCGGACTGGAAACATCTTGCAAAAATCACAAATGCAGTTGCAAGAAAGGTAAACAGGGCGGAAAGAATAGAGATCAGAACACCCAACGGTTCGCATATTTCATTCTCGACAAAGGGAAGAAGAGCATCCGCGGATACCGGCATATTGACCAGGCCTGGCTCTTTCGGCAATCTCCCTGCCGGCGAGGCATATCTGGCCCCGGTTGAAGGGACCGCCAACGGCAGACTCATACTTGAATGGGCTCCGACAAGAGAACTCAAGTCCCCGGTAACGCTTGTCGTCAGGAACGGTAACGTGCGAGACATCACCGGAGACGAGGAATACGCGGCGGAGTTGAGAAAAAAGCTGTCAGAGAGAAAGGAAAACAGCAATATCGCCGAATTGGGTATAGGCACAAACAGCATGGCGAAAAGACCGGACAACATTCTTGAATCAGAAAAAATAATGGGAACGATACATATCGCGCTCGGGGACAACAGCTCATTCGGGGGCACAATAAAAACGCCATTTCACCAGGATTTTATATTCTTCAGGCCCACTGTAGCGCTCATCCACAAAGACGGAAGCAGGACGTTTCTGATAAAAAAAGGAAAGTTTGAGGGGTGATTGATCATGACGGAATTTATTGTTGTATTAATAACCGCGCCTGACGGGGAGGAGGCCGTGAAGATCGCAAAAGCGGTCGTCGAATCCAGGCTTGCGGCATGCGTGAATATTCTGAACAATATCCGTTCTGTTTACAGATGGCAGGGTAAAATTGAGGATGATAACGAGGTCTTGCTGATAGTCAAGACGAGGCGGGCCCTGTTCGAGAGCCTGGTGGAGAGCGTAAAAGGGCTTCACAGTTATGACGTGCCCGAAATCATAGCTCTTCCATTAATAGAAGGTTCCGGGGATTATCTGAAATGGCTTAAAGAAGAAACTTCATAGTAAGAGTCGACACTGACTTAAAAACCGGGGTGTGACAGAACCGATAATCAAGGGGGTGAGATGAAGTATCCGGCAAGAATAATTCTTTTGCTAATGTTATTGCCGCTTTTGTCCTTTTTTCATCAGAAAGAGCAGCAGAAAGAGATTCTCATCGGTCTCATACCAGAGATGAATGTTTTTAAGCAGATGAAGAGATTCCAGCCCCTGGCCGACTACATAACCAGACAGACCGGAATAAAAATACACATTACTATCCTCAGCAGGTACGGAAATATTATCGAGAGATTCACTTCCGAAAAGATGGACGGCGCTTTTTTCGGTTCTTTCACCGGGCGCTGGCGATTGAAAAACTGGGAGTGGTCCCGATCGCAAGACCGGTTAATCTTGACGGCACATCTACTTACAATGGATATATATTCGCAAGAAAAGACAGCAACATAAAAAACATACAGGACATGAAGGGAAAGAAAATGGCCTTTGTTGAAAGGGCGACAACGGCCGGATATGTATTCCCTGTAGCATATTTAAAGGAAAATGGCGTTAATGATATCGACCGTTTCTTCAGCGGATATTATTTCACCGGAAGCCATGATGCCTCCATATACGCGGTGCTTGACGGAAAGGCTGACATCGGCGCTGCAAAACATAGTATTTACAACCGTGCAAGGAAAGTTGATCCCAGGGTGGATAAAGAACTCATGATTATTGCAAAGTCTGCCCGGGTTCCTTCAAACGGACTCTGTGTCAGGGCGGGACTGGATGATAATATCAAGGCAGGACTGAAAGAGGCCCTTCTGAATATGGATAAAAACCATGAGGGACAGATTGTCCTCGGGAAATTCGGCGCCATAAAATTTATCGAAACAACGGTCAAGGATTACAAGCCGGTGTTTGATCTGGCCGAAAAGGCCGGAATAAACATAAAAGAGTATGTTTACAAAAATGAGTAGATAAACATCGGTCGCTCACCTTACAGAATGGACTTTAGGGCCCAGGCTATAGAACCGTATTTTTCTTGTAAGAAGCAGGAGAGTGTGGTAAATTATAAGCACTTCACCGGAAACCATGTAATAACTTTTTGTCGAGTTCGCTTCGCTCTCTCGACAATGCACTGCAGATCAGGTAAATATAACAAATGGCTTTGAGAGAAGAATTGAAAAGACAAGGATCCCGCTTTTTCATGTGGAGAAGCTATCTTCCTTTAATCCTTTTTCCAATATTGCTTATAGCATTAAAAGAAACTGAATATATTGAGACATTATTTGGAGACTTTGCAGATGATTTATGGGAGTTATTCTGTATTGTAGTATCTTTTGGGGGGCTTTTCATTCGTGGCATCACCATAGGTTATACTCCCAGGGGAACCTCTGGTAGAAATACGAAAAAGCAGATAGCGGACAGACTCAACACAACAGGCATATATTCAGTAGTCAGAAATCCTCTCTATCTGGGTAATTTTCTCATTATGCTGGGCTTTGTAATGTTCACACAGGCATGGTGGGCTGTTGTTATTGCAATACTATTATTCTGGATCTATTACGAACGAATAATTTATGCTGAAGAGGAATTCCTGAGGGAAAAATTCGCAAAATTATTTCTGCAATGGGCTAAAAGCACGCCCGCATTCATACCAAAATTAACCAGGTGGCAAAAACCTGACCTGCCTTTCTCCTTCAGAAATATCCTGAAAAGGGAGTATACAGGCTTTTTTGTAATTATAATTACTTTTACATTACTGGAGATAGCTGGGGATTTTATTTCAGAGGGGATATTTGAATTTGATACTGAATGGATTATATTCTTTATTACGGGAGTGGTTGTTTATTTAACGTTAAGAACATTGAAAAAGAAGACAAAAATACTCCATGTTGAAGGCAGATAAATACCTCTGTAAATCAACATATTTAAATCATGTGTACTGAACAGTAAAACCCTTTACAACCGGCCTTCAGGTTAAGGTGTTTCATCTATATTGACACAGAGGGGGCTTCTGAACTCAATTCCTTCTTATCACAGACATACGCCCTGCAGAGATCAAGTCCATTTCTTCACGACATCTTGAACATCCATACATCTCATGCTACACTATTTTGAACAAGAATAAATTATTAGTCGATTGTTTCTTTAATTTGGAAGCAGACGGTGTACAAAGGAGAGGATATATGCATGGGACTGATTCATCCAATGACATAAGTGGGAACGATGAACTGAATTCCCGTGTGATGAAATTGGAGAGTGCACTTACCGAACTAAAGAAGAGCGCGCCATCCCCCTGGCAGAACAGGATAGAGGTCCTTTCAAAATTACTTTTACCCTTATTGTTGTTCTGGCTGGTATTCACCTTTAAGGACTCGGTGCAGCAGGCTTTAGAGTACCAGCGTCTCGAGGTAGAGTCAGCCGGGGCGATCAAAAAAATCCTTACGACATTGCACCAGGAAGAAGTAAATATGGATGAAGCCATGGGCTCGGCGTTAACACTATCAGCCTATGGCTCCGCCGCGATTATGCCGCTAGTGGGTGTATTGGAACACGGCTCTTCCAATGCGGAAACAGCGGCGAAGCAGGGCCTCTTTATTCTCGGATTAAGCCATCCTGACACTGTTTCCCGAAGTCTGGGCGCGGTGCTCTCCAAACGCAAGGGACAGTTCCGCTGGCAAACCCATCAAGCCGTGATCGACATTCTGGGGAAAGTGGAATATCCAGAGGCGAGAGAAGTCCTCCTTTCTTATCGACCGCTGCTCGAAAAACCGGCCGATGAAGGTCTGATCGGCTGGAAACAGGTAGTGCGTGCCGCTACAATAGAGGATTACAAAGAGACTAAACAGACATTAAAGGATGCACTGGCGGTCTTTGGCGTTGAATGGGGACCCGACATAAGAGGTGAGGAGTGAGCGCGCTTCGATTAATTACTTTCGCATTTCTATTCATCGTGGTTTCCATTAGTTCGGCATCCGCTCAATCCTTGTCAGGCTGCAGCGGCATTGAAGGAACAACCGGTCCAAAAGTTGTCCTTGATAAACTGGAATACAGAAACGAAGCCGGTGAGATACAAATATTGACGAGTGATTATGAGCTGGAACTTATCCTCGAACTGCGCTCCAGATTGCAGAATCTCTTTCCCGATACTCAACCGTTACCGGTGCTGTGCGCAAAACGCGCGCCTAAACCCGACGGGACTGACTTTATCCCCAGTTTAGTCAAAACACTCAATAACCGGAACGTGCTGCTTGAGATATGGGGGACAATCAAGGCAGGGAAGAAAAATGGGAAACAGGCGCTTGGGGCCAACATCCTCATGATGTTAATCCCGGTCCGTTATTATGAAGGCAGCGACTCGCAGCTCGATTTTCATATTCTCTCTTATCCTAAAAAAGAAGAGGATGATCTTGAGGCCGCCAGTATTGAGATTGCGTTCGGAACTGAATTTAATGTGTACGCGGCCATCGCCCATGGTATCAAGGCGCTCAGGAATAATTCTTATGACAAGGCGAAAAAGTATTTTTCCGATGCGCGTATACAATGGGAAAATGCTCTAGCTGACGGATCGCTGGCCAATACTCCGACCAATCAGGACCTTATCCTGCAATATATAAAAAATCTTGAACAGAAAACCATTACCGAAGCTGCTGCTGATCCGAACTACAGCGGGGACCTGGTAGCTTTGGCGGACATGCTGGAAGATGGAGGGCCTTAACGTGTCACCCAGGCAAGCGACATTATTTCATCGGCATAAAGATATTTTCATCGTCCGGCTGGTCCGGTTTGTCCTGCTGCCCCTGTTTATTCTGTTTGCCGGGAACGCTATCAGCCACAACGCTGGAACAGCCCTTGCGGGCGGAATAACCCGTTCATGCGACAGTCTCATCGTATTTGAAGGGGCCAATGTAAATAACTACATCAAGCAGTTCTCAGGGGTGACCGACTCCCGGTCAAGTTTCGATGAAGCAGGGAAAATGCTGGCGTTGCTGGTCCAGCTTGACGGACTGTACTCCCAGATTGGTTATGGATCTCTCGGTTATGTATATATAAAAACTGATGGCGATGATTCCCCGTCATGTTCAAACAAGCAGATACTTGAGCGTATCAAGGGAGAGCGATGCTGTTCCAGCGGCAAGCTACAGGATGGCAAGGCCGCACTCCTGCTTTCCGGTCATTTTCAGAGGGTGAAAGACAGGATATATCTGCTTACAAGCGTGGAGTTTTTACGGAAGGAAATGGAAGAGACAGTGAGTGTTCCTTCGTTTGCCGCGGAGAATACTCAAACTTCCTTTATAACACAGATGCCCCGCGTAACAGTAAGCTTTACCCCGAGAAAATTCACCAGGCAACAGCTGGACCAGGTAGCCAATGATTATTCAGACATCATGTATGTAAGAAGAAAGCCCAGCCTTGATGAACAACCGTTCAAGCTTGAACCTTTTGACGTCGACGGGTTTTCCTATTACATCGAAGAGGTGAAGACGGATTGGATAAAGATCCGGTCATATGGGTACAGACTTCCTTCCGGATGGGTGAAGGTCCCTCATGATATCGGCGGGTTGGGGCTGCGTGAACTTCTGCCCGAGCTATATTTCATGGATGCGACGGCAGTGTACCTCCAGACGCGGATTGCGGGGCCAGCTCTTTCTCCCAAAAGGTATAACCGGCACCTGAAAAAATTTGAGAGCCTGATGAAAAAGTTTGCCGAACGAATTCAGGGTACCGGTGACCGGCGTGCTCTCGGGTTCCTGAAGAGTATGTATGCTGCGCTGCTCCTGGAGCGCCCAGGACCCGGGCTTACTAAAAAGGAAATAAAGCAGATATCGACTGTGGCGGCTGAAGCAGCGGATTTATTGCCGACCAGCAGTCAGGCCCGTTCACTTGCCGCACTCACCAGGTTTGCATCCATGAGCAGGACGGATGTTTCATCATTTCCGGTTTCCGCGTCGACTTTAGAAAAAGACTTACTGCAGGTGCTGAGCGCCGACCCGGCAAATATCTATGTCAAGTCGAATTTGGAGCAGCTCTGGCGACTAAGAACTGTCAAGGACACGAGCAAGAGCAACTGGCAGAATAAAAAGCTAACAGCATTGCGGGCACGTTTTCTTGGAGACGCGAAAGTAAGGAAACTGATCAGGAAGCAGCCTTTCCTTAAAGACAAGAGGATACAACAACCGGTCGAAAAGAAAAAGCTCAAGGACGGTATTTAACCGTCCTGTTCACGTTTTTAGCGGCTTCCGCAAGGGGCGCGATCCATATTCTCCCACAGGCTTCCCGGCTATATTTGCCGGCTCCGTCGCAATAACCTTCCCGGCGGACGACTGCTGTGGCCTCCTTTATCCGTCCGAATCTTTTGCATTTGCACTTTTTTTCATTCTCGGCCCGGATGAATTTTACTCCAGACAAATCAACCGGTTATAAGCTCATCAAACTGCCTGCTGTATTGAATGAAAGGGAACCGGCGCGAAACAAAGATCGAATAACGGTAAAAACCATGGAACTGAATCATAATATATATTATAATTCAGATAAGCTGATTGAAATAAAAAATATTGATTTCCTGATATTCACCTCAGAATTTCTGAATTATATGGAAGATACTTGGAGAATTATATGATATTGTGTGGCATTGAAGCAGGTAAATTACCCTTGGTGGTTGGGACTGTATCTTCGGACCTGAATTTTCCCGTGGATGTCATGGAGAAGATAGATATTCTGGAAGTTCGTGTTGATATGCTCCCGGTTCACAACACCGCTGATATTATTCAAATCGTTCGTTCTGTAAAACAGAGATACGGCAAACCAATTATTGCGACCGTAAGATCAAAAGCTGAGGGTGGTTTAAGACAAATTGATGATGATCAAAGATACGATATATTCAAAGAGATAATCCAGTTTGCTGAAATTCTGGATGTTGAATTAAGCTCGAAGAATTTAGCCGAGAGGATATTAATGTTATGTAACGAGCATAACAGGTATTCAATGGTATCTTATCATAATTTTAACGAAACTCCGAAAGATAATGTCCTGGGAGATATTGTTAAAAAAGGAAAAAGCCTTGGGGCAACATTTGTAAAAATTGCGGTAAAGGCCAACAGTAAGGACGATTTAAGAGATTTAATCCATTTTACGATCGAAAACAGAGATGCCGGGTTAATTACTATCTCATTGGGAAGTATAGGGTTGGCGTCACGTCTTATTAATCCCCTGATAGGTTCTTTAATGACTTATGGTTATATTGACACTGCGACCGCTCCCGGTCAAATATCGGCATTTGATATCGTTGAACATATCCGTTTGCTTGACCCTGTCTATAATGAAGCTCTGATTAAACGGGGCAAGCTTCTGGATGCTGTTTGATTTCACTGCCGTCCCAACGTTAATCCATGAGCCGAACACTAAAAGCGTATAGAGCCGGTCTTCCGGTTAAGGGACTTAAGCGGCTACTAACTCCACCTCCTTCCCATCATGTACATAACCGGTCTGATCGAACACTAAATCCGTTTTTCAAGTGTTCCAGTTCGACCGGAGTTTGCATCTTTGCCCAGTTTAATGGTTCAAGTTAGCATACACCGCGCCATGAATCAGGGGAAACCTTGAAACTGTTAGCCAAAATGGAAATGTCCGGTTTTTATGTTTGAACGCTCTGCGCTATGCTCTCTGCGCTATGCTTTTATCTCTGACAGGAGTTTAAGAGATAAAGCCTGCTGTTACCTGTAACCCCGCAGAAACATTGAATTATATGTCTTCAGATCCGTAAGACCCTTTGGTATCAGCACAAAAAACCCGTGAAACATCAGTAATATAGGGACATTTCACAC
>JAJRYC010000073.1 GCA_024275975.1 Nitrospirota bacterium
AGACAACCGGTTTTATAAAAGTCTTCTTATAGGGATGAATCCTTTCGAGATAATACACCTCGAACAGTCTCAATATATTTATAAATATAATGGAAAAGGCCGTGCCAATCGCCGCGCCCGTTATGCCATATCTCGGTATCAGGATAAGATTCAGCGTAATCGTTACAACACACAATGTCAGCGTATTAAGCAGATTTATTTTTGGACGGCCGGTCATCACGAGTATATATCCGACGGAGCCGGCGGCGGCGTCGATCAGCCTGCCCAGTGCAAGAATCACGAGCACAAGGTTACCGGCTATAAAGTCCCGGCCGAAGATATTTAATATGGGTCGGGAAAAAAGCGCGATAACAATGAAGAGTCCGAAACTGATAGTGAATATCCATTTTGTTACCGTCTTGAAAAGCCTCTCAAGAACCTCTTTTTCATTTCTGTTGTAAAGATTAGAAATCATCGGCGCGAATATCATATTAAAGGCTGTTAAGGGAAGGAGCACCATAAGGCCGACCTTAAGGGCGATAGCATAAACTCCCACTTCGGATGACGGCAGAAAATAGCCGAGCATTAATATATCGATTGTACCGATTACAGTATAAAAAAAAGCATCAAAAAACAGGGGAATGGAAAAGTTCAGAATCCGCCTGTTTTCAAAAATCGCCTGTGTGCTTCTACTGATATAATGATGACTATTCTTTCTGAAAAAATAAAAGGCCACGGCAAATCCGGCGGCCTGGGAGACGACCGTGGCCCATAAAACGCCAAAGAGCCTTAAGCCGAAAAGGAAAAGGATTACAAGAAGGAGAACTCTGAATAACGGCTGTAATATTTTTTCCGCGAAAACTCTGAACTTAATAAGCTGAAGCCCCTGCAACGCAGTTAAATACATACCCGCGAGGGTAGAAAACGGGAGACCCGCGACCAGGACTTTCAGCGCCACTGAAAGCTCCGGCTTATGAAATATCTCTTCCGACATCACGGGAGAAAGCAGAAATATGACGATTCCAACCAAGAGGCTCCCGATAAAAGTCGCTCTCAGACTGAATATAATACTGCCTTTCATCCGGGCCGTATCATGTTTGCTGAAATACATGGAGACGTATCTGAGCAGACCCTGGTTTAACCCGAACATCGCGAAAAGACCGCCCACACCCAGGACTGTACTGGCAAGAATAAAAACTCCGTATAGCTCGGCCCCTATTACCCTCGCAACCAGGGCGCTCGAAAAATAAGCTATAACACTGCTGACCAATATACCGATTCCGCCATAACCGGCGTTCTTCGCTACCTTGGATAATTCCTTTTCAAATAATGTTTTTTCCAAATGAGACCCTTCTCTCGATAAAAGTGTCTTTTGCTTTGTACTAAGCAGGACATTGCAGTGTCATCTCAGGACCCTTTTTTAGTGATATGCTCCACAACAAGCCCTGGATTGCGATAGGTACGGGAAAGTTCCCTGAAATATTCGTCACTAACGGCCTCGGCGCCGACAGCTTTTGCCACCAGACAGACCCGGGAGATATTATATTTCCCGTCAGAGGGAAAATACCGCCTGTACGCCGCCCTGATCGTGGCTTTCAATCTGGCCGACGTGCTTTCATCCAGGGAATGGAAGGTCTCTTCAATCGGTTCGAACAGTGAAGCCTTCAGCATCTCCTTCAGACACGGGACCGTCGGGGCCCACCAGGTGGTTCGATCGTGGTAAATCCGGCCGGGCGCGTCCGGTTCTTCAGGCGGCGTTCCGTTAAAGACCATAAAAGAGCCGTTTTCGTTCATCACGGCCGCCGTTTCTATCAGCAAATATCCACCCGTCCGCATAACGCTGCGACTCTGCGACAGTGTCAGCAGCGGGTCCCGGAGATGATATAGCAGGCCGGTATGGTGCACGATATCGAACAGGCGATCATATGGTTTCTCGGGATTCCAGTTCTCCTGCAGATAAACATCCAGGCGATTCCATAAATCGTAAGGGGATGTATTAAAGTAAGGTATGACATTGCTGTCCAGCACTCCCCTGCAGAAGAGAAATTTGTTATAAGTCGCAAGGTCCCAGTGACAGTCCGAGGCAATAACGGTCTCAGCCCCGAGCTTCTCGGCTTCAAACGCCCACATTCCATCCCAGCTGGCGATGTCCAGCACCTTCTTCCCTTTATAGTCGATGTATTTTCGTGTCTCCCTTATCATATCCCAGATCGCGTCATAATCCCGTCCGGGTGTCACTACTCCTCCGCCCAGATCTATTTTATGGTACCAGAATGGAAATCTTGCTACTTCTTTTCTTAGTTCATCAGGTGTCATTTTTTTGGTCATTCTTCAGTCCCTCTTTCAACACTTTTTGGTTTTTTCGGAAATCCTCGTTGCGGACTCTTGCAATCTCACCTTATACCCAGAGAATAAATCAGCCCGAGTTTCCATGGCAGATGCCTGTTTTTAAACTTGGGGCACCCGGTACAGACTATGTCGTTCCTCGGCTTCCGCTTCCCAAGCAACATCTGCTTCGCGTAGCCATACTTTTCACTTTTCAAACATGCTGTTAAACCGGATTTAAATACATTTCCAAAATCAGAATATATATTGAGACAGCATCCAAGAAACCTGCCGTCCCAGTTAATCTGCGGGTCGATCCAGAGCTGATGGCAGGGATTTTCGTAATTCCTCTCGTATTTTTCTTCAAATTCCGTTACCGAGGCGATCTCCTGACCGATCTCCTTCATCACGAATTCCCTGTTTTTAACGGGAGCGTACGCAGGGTCCCAGTTCTGGGCGTTTAACTTCGGCCTGAAAGACATCTTTAATTCACCAGCCGTCCGCCTTGCGGCAGGCAACTCATGTTCATTATGGCCGAATATTATAAATTGCCACTGAAGCTCCGGGTAGCCGCTATTATACTTTTGCTTGTAACCGTTTATTTTTTTTATATTTTCTATTACTCTTCCGAAGTTACCCCCGGCCCGGTAAATTTCATACGTCTCATTGCTCGCTCCATCCAGCGAAACAGACATTGACCTGAACCTGTACTTGACCAGACACTCCAGCATCTCTTCATCGGCTGAATTCAGATTAACCCCATTATTCGCCGTCAAAGAGATATTTTTACCGTCGGCATAGGCTATTATCTCCTTCAGTTCGGGATTCAGGAATATTTCACCCCAGTTTGAAAACTCTATCTTCCTGATCCAGGGATTTTCATCGACGAACTTCCTGAAATTTTCGAACCTCAGATAACCCTGGCCGATTCCACGTCCAAAGGCATCTTTGCTATCAGCGCACATTCTGACACACGCAGCGCATTTAAGCTGACATATGCTTGATGCGTCCATTCTGACAGAATCACCGAGAAGCCCATATTTATGGTAGTTATATATGTCTGACAGAGCTTTCTTAATATTCATCTTGCAAAACCCGGATCCTTCAACCGGTATATATATGATGATTCCTCATTAACTATCGTTTTGTCAAAATAGGCGATCAGTATATACCTTCTGGAAAATTCCTCATCCCTGTCTACTCCTTTATTAATCATTCCCTTCCCCAGAATAAGTAATACCGTAGTGTAGTGCTTATCAGAAATCGCGCTATCGACCCTATCAATAATCTCGTCAATCATCAGGTTTTTGGACCGGGAATATTCAGTATTGCCTATTATATAGCTCCGAAAGTCCCTGTATCCGACAAAATAAAACCTGGAATAAGGTTGCGGTATATATGGCAATATCGAGGTCTTGAGTGGAGACCAGTATGTCGCGATAAACGTATCATCACCTATATAGCCATTATCTTTAAGGAACTCAGCAGTCCTCTTTCCAGCTGAAAAATCGTAATTCAGGTCATAATAGAAAGCCACAGCCGATATGGGCACGTGGATAAACAACAGAGCGGTTAGCATATAAGACAGATACTTTTGTTTGAACAGCCTGTTTATCAACCCGCTTTTAATCAGTGGCCTGTCACTGTACTCATTGGCGATCCATAAAGAAAAGATGAAAAATATGAAGATCAGCCCGTGATGCCTGAGTGAGCCGGCATACTTGAAAAAGAATATACTAAACAGTCCCGTACATGAAAGCAGATATATCAACAACGGCCGGGGCTTCCTTATGAAAAACCCTAATGATAATAAAAACAGTGGAACCCCCAGAATAAGCAGATGACTTAATGAAGATGAAGGCAGTTTGGGGCCCCAAAAGTTAATTTTCAGTCTCGGGACCGGCAAAAAGGCCCCAATAACAGCACGGGGCACGGCTGAAATATGTTCCGCGGTCAAATCAAGATTCCAGCGCACGGTATCAGGATTCTGGTCGGGATGAGGCAAGAGCTGGAATACCGAGAGAGAGATACCCAAAAGCATTATGGAGACAGCCATCAAATCACGTTTAGCGATACGAAATTTTTTGGCGGATATCAGTTCGTAAACATATACTCCGCCCAGTACTGTCGCCATAACCAGGGAATGCACGTTCGTATTCGCCAGAAGCAGTACCAACAACGAGTAAAATACAGGCTTTGTGAAGCGGCTTTTATACAGCGCGGCGATCAGAAACAGGAACAGAACGTAAAGGACATAGCTTCTCGCTATCACATTATATTCATAAAACGGGTAATAACCAAAAACAAACAGGAACTTCTGGATCTTCGAGAACGGGGCATAACCGATAAAAACAACGACCGCGGTCAGCATCAGCAGGGAATGCAGCACTGACATGGAGAAATAAGGCAGTCCCAGTTTGGCTAGTGCAAATACCATAAGGGGCCATAATCCTATTCTTCCCCCATAACCCATCAAATGGAAAAAAGAGACCAGGTCCTGACTATCCCGGGCTCTTAACCATTGCACCGCTTCATCCCTGTAAGGTTCATGGTTTAATACCAGCCATGAAGATAAAGCGATAAAAAACAAAATAATTATATAATTTGATTTATCGGATGATGGAAGCAAATAGTTATCGCTTTTCATTTAAAACCCTCGAATGTCAATTTATATGCCCGTAAAATACCCAGAAAAAGGATGCTTTTCCGTATAACAGCGCTGTCATATTATTCAACTGCCGATACTTTATCATTTGAGTTGATTGTTTTGCACAATAAGTATTCTCAAATGGTTTCTTCTTCCAGATAAATGCACATGGAACGAATCAGGAAACAAATAAGACGACATGTTATGTCATCGATTATAGGCCCAGACGTAAGTCCGTAAAAATTAATTATATATTATACCAATTTTCTTAATTAAAGGTGTTCCACTCTTCAGTCTTACGTCTTTTGTCTTTTCTTGGTTGAATTTTTCGAGACGAAATGCTCGGGAGGCAAGAGGCGGGGGAACTAACGCACAGTTTTCCGATTTGTGGTCAAGAAAACAACCTTTTTACAACCTGAAAGGGGAACTTCCTGCTGAACAGGGTATTAACCATCATATCGCATCCATGAGTACAAAAACATTTCTGTTCACTTATTTTCCGGGTTATATCGCTTCTTCGCGCGGATTTCCACATTTTTTTGAAGTTTAAATCAAAATCGCGGAGATTTCCCAGGGAAAACTCACTTCCGCTTTCCATCAGAATTTCACAAGGATAGACCTGACCGTTTTCTAAAATTACCGCACGTAAAATACCGGCTAAACATTTCAGTTGATACCTGTTTTGAACGAGGGTTTTATAGGTATTATCATAAACAAGCTCACGATTAGTTAAAAACAGTTTGTACAATGGGATTCTGCTGTCAGCATGCCTGTGTTTGTATGACTCAAGGAGTTTATGGCACATCTGATGATAAATTTCATAATCAATATTCTTCGTCCCGGAAGCCCTCGGATCCCCCCTTACGATAGAGTAACCAAAGTTATCAACTTTGAGCTCATTCATGGCAAAATCATATATCTGCTGAATGTTATCCTCGTTTTCGGATGTCTGGATACAGATAACTGTCACTCCCAGGTTCGGCAGCTTTGATTTCAGCCTGTTCAGTTCCTTTGCCGTATCGACCAGGTGTTCAAAGCTTCCTTTTACTTTTACGGCCTCGTCTCTTCTTGTTCCGATATCATTAAGCTGCAAACTGATATTGACGAAACATTCCGGTACGTTTTTGACAATACTTTCCGTTTTCTCCACGATACTATCGGTAAAATAACCGTTGGTGGGTATGGTTATGTACATCGGACGCGATTGCTTGTAGAACTCGCCGACTATCAGGTCTATGTCTTTACGCAAAAACGGCTCGCCTCCAGTAAACTGTAGACGTTCCAGAAGTGGCATACTCCGTGCGACTTTTATAAATTCATCCAGACTCAGTTCTTCCTTGCTGTTAAGCTTTTTCCAGTAAAAACAATGGCCACACCTGAAGTTACAGGAGGAGGTGAGGAATACAGTGACGTCAAAAGGTCTCGTCCTGAGAGCATAATTGACCGCACTGCTCAAATAATGCTTCAACCGTCAGTACCTCCTGCCTGTCATATACAGCAGGGATCCCTTCCACAAAGCCAGATGAACAAAGAACATATCCACAATAAGCAACAAGTAGACCTTAAACATAAAGGTTGCACCCCTCTCTTTCATTACAAACATCAGGTAATTGTAGTTCAGGAAAAAGAACAAAACCAGCGAAGCAATAAGCGGAAGGAAAAACAACGGCGAATATGCCATTAAAAGGAGGAAGATCAGGTTAAGGGGGGCCAGAAGCGCGGAAACGATTTGAAATATCGAGGTGGAGAGGAACCGTTTGTTTTTCAATGCAGTACCGGCCATTCTGTATCGAAACAGATAGAACACCCTTGCCACGGTCCTGGTCATATCGTTTTTTATTAGTCCCCAGAAATGAATTTCCTTATTGTGAGTCACCACGTTTGATTTATCCAGATATACTTTTTCGTTGATCCGGCAGATGTCCCTACCGAACTGGGCGTCCTCGGTACCGGTAACCGCCAGGCGCTCACTATAGCCGCCTACTTTCTTAAACGTACTTCTACGTACCGCAGTCAGCGAGCCGTTTGTATAAGATATATAGCTCGAATATGAAAATAATCTAAAATATACTCTCATAAGAAAATGGCCCGTACAAACCCCTTGGTACCTGTTGGTTTTATCCGGCAATCCGACTATGACCGATATCGTCTCGTCGCCCTTAAAGACATCAACACATTTTCGAATCGTGTCTTCATGAATCACCACGTCAGAATCGATGAAGACAATAATCTCCCCCTTCGAATTACGGACACCCGTGTTTCTGGCAGCCGCGGTTCCCTTGTTCTCGCTATGTTTAATTAATTTTATATTTTGCAAACCAAGCACGTCCACGGAGTCGTCGGTGCTGCAGTCATCGACGACTATGATCTCGTCGGGAGTTAAAGACGACTTTTCGATCGAAGCGATGCATTCAAGCACTTGCCGCCCCCGATTGTAGTTAGGGATAACAACACTAATTTTTGATTTTCCGTCCATGATCAAACACCTGCCTTAAAAAAGGATGATAAGAAGATGATAAGAAATTGTTTTTTCAGATTCTCTAAATTATAACAAGAAAATCGGGGATCCAGCAACATTTTGCTCTTTCCCATTCATTTGTAATACTGGTTTTTATGCCTCAGTGAAACTGCTTTCTCCCTTTGTTTTATGCTAAGTTTTATATAATTGAGAGATTATCTTTACCCGCTCTCTTTCACAATAAGCCTTCATTTAAAACCCTCGAATATCAATTTATATGCCCGCGACATATCCCGAAAGGATGCTTTCCCGTATAACAGCGCAGTCATATTTTTCAGCTTCAGATAATTTGTCAATTGAGTTTATTGTTCCGCGCAATAAGTATTCTCAAATGGTTTCTTCTTCCAGGTAAATTCACATAGAACAGCTCGGGAAATAAATAAGATGACCTGACATGTCATCGATCATTGACTCAGACGCAAATCCGTAAAAATTAATTGAATATTATACCAATTTTCTTAATTAAAAGTGTTTCTCTCTTCAGTCTTACGTATTTTATCTCTTTTGGGTTGAATTTTCGGGACGAAACGCCCGGGAGATAGTAAAAGGCGGGAATACTTGCACCTACGGGGTGGAGGTTCACCTACGGGGTGGAGGTTTTGGGTATTATTTGAGAAGATACAAATTCTTTATAATCTTCAGGGGCAACAGACAATGATCCTGAAGAATTGCATATCCTCTCATCATCCTGTATTTCTCCCAAAAATTCTTTATATGAGGAAAAGTTCCAATCTTGCGGCCCATCTACCAAATTAGCTGTTACAGGATTTAAATGAATATATCGCGTCAAATGAAGTAGTTGTTCATCCGATGTTACATCAACATTCTTAAACCTGCTTTCCCATAATGGACCCCTTCGTTTTGTTTTAATGTTAAAATAGCGAGAATAGCTATTCAGAGAATTGCTCATAAAAACAGAAATTCCACTTTTCTTTAACTGCTTTAAAATCAGATGGATATGCGTAGGCATGATACAATAGGAAATTATTTCCACTAAACTCTCTTTTACTCCAAAATGTTTTTGATAGAACACTTCTTTATCTTTTATTTCCATAAAAGCAGAAAACCTTAGTGGTGGATTTTCTATCTTATAATATTTCAGTACGTTCCTCATTCTCTTATAATCTGAATTACTCCTGAATATTTCAAAACCAGCGATACTTTTTGAGAAAATATGATATATCTTCTTATCTAATAAAGGATATCTTTTTGTAGCCACTTACTTGCACCTACTTGCACCTACGGGGTGAAGGTTCTGCATTTATACACAGACTCTAGTTAGAAGGGATTTTCTCAAAACCTGCCGTCGCAAAATGTTTATCAAAACAGAAGGCCTTTACAGTCTTTTGTCTCTCCATTATTGCAAAACTCACAGCATCAGTATAACTGAAATCATGGTCCGCATATTTTATCAATATCCCCTCGGCATCTGCTTCTATCTCCTCGTCTGAATGAATTTTCAGAATCCTCGGGCTTGCCTTTATCCCCGCCAGAAAATCCAGCGCTGCTTTATGACCCAATTCTTTTAAACAGCGATTTTCGCAAAGCCCTAACCGTCATGCAAATATAAGAATTTGTATTGGCATCATTTAAATTTCAACTGCAAATTGGCACCCTCCATGCCAGGCACCAGAGTTGGAAGACGATCCCATGCTACTTTGCGTA
>JAJRYC010000074.1 GCA_024275975.1 Nitrospirota bacterium
GCAGAGCGGCCGGCTCGCGGACGTGCATATTATCCGTGGTCTTAACCCCACGGGAATGAGTTTTAAGCGTATATCGGCCTGTTTTATTGTATGGTCTTTTCTGTTGTCTCTTCTTCTCCCGGTCCAGTGTTACGCTGAAATCATTGACAGGGTTGTTGCTTTTGTTCATGATCAGGCTATAACCCTGAGTGAATTCCGGAAACAGTATGAAGCTTCTGTTGAATTATCACCCGGCATCACGGAAGACGAAGTCTTAAACGCCATGATCAACCGGAAATTATTACTGATGGAGGCCAGGAAATACAGGATCGAAGGCCCTTCAGAGGAAGAAATCCTGAACGATTATATTGACCTGAAACTGAGGGCTTTTATAAGGGTCGGAGAGACGGAGATCGAAGCTTTTTACCGCCGGAATATTAATCAGTTCACGGGAAGGGATTATGAAGACGTCAGGGATGAGATCGAAGCATACCTGACTGAAAAAGAGCTTAACGAGAAACTTAAGGAAACGATTAATGAACTGAAACTGAATGCCTATATAAAAATACAACTCAGTACTGAAGGAAAAGAGAAGATCGATGGAGATAATTATGATTAAAAGAAGCTCCCTTAACCCCTGGCTTTTCCAAAGAGGGGAAGTGTTTTTCACCTGGGCCGGAAACACTGAAAAAGCCTTGTAATGACGACAGGATTTAATTCTGATTCACATAAATGCAGCCATGACTTAATCCGGATATTAAGAAAAAGGCTGGCAGGCCTCGCCGGAGGTCGTTAATGTGTCGCAGACAAGCCATTTTTCATCGTCCCCGCCCCTGTCATTAATGAATTTTACCGTCAGATAGTGTTTTTCACCTGAATGCCTGCGTGGAGAGTGGCCGGAAACGCTTTTAAAATCTATAAAGGGTCAACATCGATCCTGATCTCCGGCCCCTTTCCGCGCCCTGATTTGTCCAGTACGGCCCTTGCCACTTTATTCAGCATATTCCTGTTGGCCGACATCAGGAGAATCGAAAATTCATTCCGGCCTTTTTTGTTCCTGATGACGGTAGGCCCGAGAATCCCTATATCCATATGCTGATCTTTAATTGTTTTTATTACATTATCGGCGAATTTATCGTTTCCATCGAAAGTTATATTCATTAACTTCGAATACGGCGGATAATTAAGTTCTTTTCTCTGGAGAATCTCTTCCTTCACAAAATCCGTATATTCATTAGCCCGGAACCTTTTAAAGACAGGATTTTGAGGAAATCTGGTCTGAATGATCACCTCTCCGTCGGGCTCCACAAGCTCTGATATAAGGGCCATCTCGTGATACGCCTTTTCCGTGGCCCTGAAATCCGGAAGATTAAGGGAAGTGTCTATATTCAGGACCGCCGCCATCGAGAATTTCTTATTCGGGATGAGCCGTCCTGTCATCATCTTTGTTCCTATGACTATTTTTGTGGATGGGCTTGCTATCTTTTTCATCAGGTATTCGATGTCGGATTTTTTTTTCGCCTTGTCACTGTCAAACCTT
Organism: Nitrospirota bacterium; assembly: GCA_024275975.1. Classification (GTDB taxonomy): domain Bacteria; phylum Nitrospirota; class Thermodesulfovibrionia; order Thermodesulfovibrionales; family UBA6898; genus JAJRYC01. Next base: position 1,520 of record JAJRYC010000074.1, read on the forward strand.
ACTGCTTCAACGCCGAATATTTTTTCAGCAGCTTCCTGCAACCCCTGTGTGCCCGCACCGGGAAGTTCGAGATCATAGCTCCCGCATCTGCCGCACCTTTCAGGGAGAATATCCACTTTCCCGCAGTACCGGCACCTTAGTTCATTTTCGTTTTTATATATCACCAGGGGGATCTTGCAGTCGGCGCAATGCTCGATCATTCCGCATTCCTTGCAGAGGAGCATGGAGGAGTAACCTCTTCTGTTAATTACGAACATAATCTTTCCCCCTCTTCCGATATATTTCCTGGATGCTTCATATACGGTTTTAGAGAGATTTGATTTCAGGGTTTTTTCGAAGCGCATATCGACAATTTTTATTCCGGGACGGCTGACTGAGAGACGGGGTTTGACCAGGCTGTATTTATTAACAAGGGCGTTAAAGTAAGAGTCTACCGAAGGGGTTGTGGAAGTGAGCAGAACCGTCGTCTTTTCAAAAAAACCTCTCATTATAGCGGCGTCCCTGAAGTTATACCTGATGCCTTCCTCGGGCTTGTATGATTCACTATGCTCGTTCAATACCATAATAAGCGATACCTTTTTAATGGGCGCCATGAGCGCGTACCTTGTTCCTATGACTATGTCATGTCTGCCCGAAATAATGCCGTCGATAAAATCCGACCGCCTGCCTTTCGAAATTTCACTGTGCAGAACACACACCCTCTCCCTGAAGGTTTGCCTTAAAAACACATAGAGAAGATTGGCCATTGATATTTCCGGCAGAAGCAGGATTACATTCATTGTGGATTCGAGCAGTTTCGACGCTGTCGAGAATTCATGCAGCACCGAGGGCGAATGCATAAGAAAGGTACTGAATTTATCTTCGGAAATTGACGTTATGATTTCCGAAATCTCTTTTTCCGGAACAGCAGGGAATTCGATCCCGTTATTTGCGGAAATCGGCTTTCGGGGTTTTTTTGCTTTTGTCTTTACGAATATCTCCACCGGAAGGGTCTGTTTCAGAACAAGACCTTCATGCGCGATATAATAGCCGGACATCCATTTTATGAGGTCTAATATACCTTTGCCAAGGACGGACGAATCCCCGAGGACCTCACTGAATTCTTTTATTCTGCCGACGGGAGGGGTGATGTTCCTGCTGAATATAATGCCTTTTGTAGGTTTATTTTTTAAAGGGGCGACAACCATCATCCCCGGTTCGGCGGATTCTTCCAGCCCTTCCGGACATTTATATGTCAGCGGCCCGAGGTTTATCGGAAATAGTATATCAAAATAAGACATGAAGGATTTTAGCATAAATACCTTTGAGAACCATTCTGTTAAACTCTTTTGCGTGGACAACATGCCTGGAAGTGCCGTCGTAAAATTTCCGGAACTCATGGCGGCAGACGATAATATCGGTTGTAGCCCTCGTCATTTTTTATCATTTTAGACTGAAACGCCCTCAAAAGAAAGGTATAACCTGATGGATCAGGGCGGAGGCCATCCAAAACTAAAAATTATATTGCTTGAAAACAAACGCGGAAGCTATTAGAATAGATAGAATGCGTCGAAATACTTTAACTATGTATACAAAGTCATAATAAAATGGAACGAAATCATATTCTGAAAGATCGTGCGGTGCTCAGGTTCTTAAACGGGAAGATACTTAAAGGTTATCTGAAAGATTTTTCCCCTGACCTGACTGAAATAAGTTTTGAAGATGTGGAATCCGGCGAAACCGTAATGGTTAATCCGGTTGAAGTGAAGGCGATCTTCTTTGTCAGGAGTTTTGATGGCGACCGTGAACTTAAAGAGAAAAAATCCTATGGAATACGCAAGCCCGCAGGCAAAAAGGTATTTATAAAATTCAAGGATAATGAGTCCCTGGTGGGTTTCTTAGAAGGTGAAATTCCATGGGAAAAGGGTTTTTTCCTTTCAAAACAGGATAAAAACAAAAAAGGATTCTTTCTTGTTCCAGCGGACATGAATTCTAATAATATCAAGATATACATTGTTGTCTCATCGGTCATGGATGTAACTGTAGTGCCCTGAAATCCCGCTCACCTTATGGAGAAATTATGATTCTTGGAGTTAATGTCGATCACATAGCAACAATCAGGCAGGCGAGGCTTGGCATGGAGCCTGAGCCGGTTATGGCAGCGACGCTGGCGATACTGGGAGGCGCTGACGGTATTACGGTCCATTTGAGAGAGGACCGGAGGCATATAAATGACAGGGACCTTGATTTATTAAAGAGTTTCGTTCCAGTCGAGCTTAATCTCGAGATGGCCGCGACAAAAGAGATAGTGAAAATAGCGGTAAAAAGGCGCCCTGACATGGTTACTCTTGTGCCCGAAAAAAGAAATGAACTCACTACAGAGGGCGGGCTGGACATGAGGAAGACCATGAAATCGATAAAAAATGTGGTAAAAACTCTCAAGGACAGCGGAATCACGGTCAGCCTCTTTATAAATCCCTCTGAAGATGATATAGAAATGTCAAAAGAGACAGGGGCCGATATGGTCGAAATACATACTGGAAGCTACTCAAATGAAAAGGGCGTGAAACAGGAAAAGGAGCTGCTAAGAGTGATTAAATCCGTTGCAAAAGCCATTGATATCGGGCTGAAAGCCAACGCCGGACACGGCCTGAATTATATTAATGTCTCCAGGATCGCGGAGATAGACGGGATCAGCGGCCTTTATATCGGACACAGCATAATATCAAGGGCCGTGCTTGTCGGCATGGAACGGGCCGTCAGAGAAATGAAGGAACTGATAAACCACGGATGCGGCCGATAGAATTTTAATTTATCCAGCCCGGAAAACTCAACCTGGAATAAAACTGTCCTCATCATGATATATGGAATCGGAATAGATATTATAAAAATCGAGAGGCTCAAGACGGTCGCTGAAAAATGGGGAGAGAAGTTTCTCTTGAGGGTCTTTACGAAAAACGAGATAGCTTACTGTTATGCAAAAAAAGAACCTTATCTCTCCCTCTCTGTAAGATTCGCGGCTAAAGAGGCCATGATTAAGGCGATAGGATCCGGGGTCCCGGTCGCTTTCAAGGACATAGAGGTCATGAATTATGACAGCGGACGTCCCTTTATTAAAGTCAGTGGACTGCTTGAAGCCTTTTTTGAGAAAAAGTTGATCAGGTGCGCTCATCTGAGTCTGAGCCATGAAAAAGAATATGGGGTTGCCTGCGTAATACTTGAAGGTTCGTTATGAAAGTCGTTACTGCTGAAGAGATGCGCGATATCGACAGAAAGACAATTGAGGAATACGGAATCGCCGGGTCAGTGCTTATGGCCAGGGCCGGGCTTGCGGTCGCCAACAAAGTCAGGGAGCTTTTCGCTGAAAAAAGGGTGATTGTGCTCTCCGGCTGTGGAAACAACGGCGGCGACGGCCTTGTCGCCGCAAGAAATCTTTTTGATTGGGGATGGGACGTCAAGGTCCTGATGATGGGGCGGCAGGACAGGCTGAGCCCTGATTGCCTGGCGCAGTACAAAACAGCAAGGCAGTTCAGGGTCCCGGTAGAATTCAGGACATCAATAAACGAAGGAGACCTGAAGAACGCAGTTGTTGTTGACGCCATTTTCGGCACCGGCATAAGCAAGCCTGTAACTTCTCCAATATCCGACCTGATATCGTTCCTGAACCGGTCGGATGCCGGGGTTATTTCAGTTGACATCCCCTCAGGCATATCTTCGGATAACGCCTGGGTAATGGGCGAAGCCGTCAGGGCGGATTATACCGTAACCTTCGGGCTTCCAAAGAGAGGCCACCTGGTCCACCCCGGAGCCGAATTTACAGGCAGGCTGTTCATTGAAGACATAGGTTTTCCCGAAGCGTTACTGAAATCAGATGAGCTTGATCTTCAGACCATAGAAAAGACGGACGCGGCCGTACTGCTGCCCGAAAGGTCCAAATATTCTCACAAGGGTGATTACGGTCATGTGCTGGTTGTCGCCGGATCGAGAGGCAGGACTGGTGCGGCCATCATGACTGCCAGGGCATGCCTCAGGTCCGGCGCGGGCATGGTCACGATAGGTGTTCCCGAAAGTCTGGTTGATATTTTTCAGGCCAAAGTGACTGAAGAGATGGTGCTGCCCCTGCGGGACACCGGAAACGGAACACTTTCGGAGGAGGCATGTGCGGGTATAATGGAGTTTCTCTATGAAAGGGCGGATGTACTTGCGATCGGCCCAGGTCTGACGTCTGACGAAAACATAAGGAACCTCTTAAAAAAACTTCTTGGCATAATAACAGTGCCCATGGTGATGGATGCCGACGCAATAAATTCGATTTCCGGAGAGACAGACCTTCTGAAAAATGTAAAGTCTCCCGTCATCCTTACCCCGCACGCGGGTGAGATGGCAAGACTGCTCAAAGGGAGGAAGTCCGGCGGGCCGGAAGAAGCCTGCCGGAGGGCGGAGATAAAAACGGATATAATAAATACAGCCAAATCATTCTCCATGGAGACCGGCGCATATCTCGTGCTCAAAGGCGCTCCCACGGTATTTTCAGAGCCTGATGGAAAGGTCTTCATAAATACCACAGGGAACCCGGGAATGGCCACGGCCGGGGCTGGAGACGTATTGACGGGTATCATAGCGGCTTTTCTTGGACAGTGTCTGAATCCTGTCGATTCATCCCTGCTTGGAATCTATATACACGGGCTTGCCGGCGATATGGCGGCTTCGGAAAAAGGGATGCATTCTCTTGTTGCGTCGGACATAATCGGGATGCTGCCGAACGCTTTTTCCGCTCTTCATGATAAATAATGCGCGGACTCCTCTTCCCTGACATCCTCAAAGACCATGTAACGGCTTTTTTTACAGGTAAAGACCCTGGCGCTGATCCTGATAAAATTAGCCGGATTCTTAAAATAAAAAAAGAGAAGATCTATATGCCGGTGCAGCAGCATACAGATAAAGTTCTCCTGGTCGGCCCCTCACCCGAACCCACGATCGCGGATGCCGTCATAACAAAGGAGAAAGGCATACTGATCGGCGTGCGGACAGCGGACTGTGCGCCTGTCCTGATATATGAAAAAGAGAGCGGAGTCATCGGCGCGGTGCATGCGGGATGGAGAGGGACCGCGGCGGGGATATTAAGAAAAACCGTTCAATCCATTATGGACCGGTTTATATGCGGACCGGAAAATTTTTTGATCGCGATAGGCCCGTGCATAAGATCGTGCTGTTATACCGTTGATTCCGATGTCTTAAGGGCGGTCAGGCGGGAGACAGGGGAGGGGGAGTACTATATGTGGAGAGAGGGTAAACATCATCTTGATCTTCCCTCGGCGAATAAATACCAGGCCTTGTCCCTGGGTGTGCCTGAGTCGAATATCCGGGTCTACGACGAATGCACATTCTGCCATCCCGACAGATACTATTCTTACAGATATTCGAAAGGTATTACGGGCAGACAGGGCGGCTTCATAGGCAAAATCTGATTTTCAGACCCTTCCGACAACCAGATGTTTTCGCTAGTTGGAATAAAACCGGTGTCACTGACCTAATTCGTTCAAAAATTTCATCGTAGAGATCACATTTTGACCTTTACAGAATTTTTTGGGAAAATGTTTAATGTTTCCGGTAATGAGAGCATCCGCCCTGGCAGCCAGGGCAGCTTCAAGGAAAGGCTCATCAGTGCTGTCGGGAAGGAAAAATGTTTCAGCCAAGGCCGGAGCATTTATACCTTTTGCACGGATGAACTCAAGAACTACTTCAACGAAATCAATATCCAGATTGAATTTTGGTCGCTTCAATACCTCATAATACTCTGCCAGTATATGCGAGTTAACGACTATATAAATATCTCCTTGAAGTACTAATCGCAAAATTCTGGCCGGATTGCTTCCGGGTTTCAGGATAGCGGAAACAAGGACATTTGTATCCAGAACAATTTTCAAACCTTTTTTCCTTTTCTCGCGCTGTCAATCTCCCTTTGAATTTCTTCGTCTGTGAGCCTGTGAGTCCCTTTTTTCACAGAGTCTCTGTGGAGTGTATCCAATGCTCTTAAAGCACGTGCCCTTTGGATGACTTCTAATTCTTCTTCAAGCGTGTCTTCAGTAACCCCTGTTAAAATAGCTACCGGCCGGCCATTCGCGGTTATAACCAGGTCTTTTTCTTTCCTTGCCGCCTTCCATACCTGCCCTGGGTTGAGGCGTAAGTCCCTGACAGTAATGAATTTCATCTTATCTCCTTTTTTGTAATCAACTTTTTCAGAATTGTTCTTCTACTCAATTATACTACATTTAAGCTACAATTTATCTTCAATATTATAACATTTTTGACCGGCCACAGCTGTCTTCTGTGAGATATCCCGGAAAATACAGCGGTATAGTGGGATATGGCTGTAAGAGCTCATCTCGCCTTCTTTTTTTCGCGGTATTGCAAAAGGATTTGCGTTAATGCGGACTGTTCGTGGATAAGATTACAATAAAATCAAACGGTTATGCTTGGCATGGATAGTGCATTAGTAATTAACAAGAAAGCGAAAAGGAGGACAGTAA
>JAJRYC010000075.1 GCA_024275975.1 Nitrospirota bacterium
TGGAGATGGTAATGCCTGGAGACAACGTAAGCATAACGGTTGAGTTGATAGCGCCGATAGCGATGGAGAAGGAATTGAGGTTTGCGATAAGAGAAGGCGGCCGTACAGTCGGCGCCGGTGTCGTTACCGAGGTGCTGGAATAAACGTGAATCAAAAAATAAGAATAAAATTACGCGCTTACGATCACAGGGTCCTTGACAGTTCCGTAAGGGAGATAGTGGATACTGCTCAGAGGACAGGAGCGAGGGTAGCAGGCCCGGTGCCGTTGCCCACGCATATCAATAAGATAACGGTGCTCAGGTCACCTCATGTCGATAAAAAGTCGAGAGAGCAATTTGAGATAAGGACACATAAAAGACTGATTGACATACATGATGCAACGCCGCAGACAGTGGACGCGCTCATGAAGCTGGAGATTGCTGCCGGTGTTGATGTGGAGATCAAATTATGACGGAGATTTTGGGCAAAAAGCTGGGAATGACGCAGGTCATTGGTGAAGACGGAAAGATGTGTCCTGTTACCGTGGTGGCTGCCGGCCCGTGCTGTGTCATTCAGGTTAAAACCAGGGAAAATGATGGATATGAAGCGATCAAGGTCGGCTTTTCAGAGATAAAAAAAGTTAAGAATGTCAATAAGCCGATGACGGGAGTTTTCAGTAAAGCTAACTCGAAACCATACAGGATTCTGAGAGAGTTTCATATGAGCGATCTCAAGACAGGTGAAATGATCACGGTTGAGAGATTCAGTAAGGGAGATATCGTAACCGTTTCCGGAATCTCAAAGGGCAAGGGCTTTCAGGGTGTGATGAAAAGGCATAATTACGCCGGTGGGCCAGGTTCTCATGGCTCCATGTTTAACAGGGCGCCAGGATCGATAGGCGCTAGTTCATACCCTTCGAGGGTCTGGAAAAACAAAGGTATGCCCGGTCATATGGGGTCTGAAAGGGTCACAGTAAAGAATTTGAAGATAATTGATGTCCGGGCCGAACAGAATGTGCTTCTAATTTTGGGAGCTGTCCCGGGCGCCAAGGGGACTTATCTCGAAATCAGAAAGGAAAAATAAGATGGCTGAAATCGACATAAAGGATAAGAATAATAATTTAACAGGCAAGCTGGACCTTCCGGATGAAATATTCGGAGTAAAGGCCAAGGCGGGAGTTCTGCATAGCGCGATAGTGTGTTATTTGGCCAACCAGAGGCAGGGAACTCACGCGGTCAAGAGCCGTGGAATGGTGAGGGGCGGTGGAAGGAAACCCTGGAAGCAGAAGCATACCGGCAGGGCGAGGGCTGGAAGTTCGCGTTCACCGTTATGGAGAGGCGGCGGAACTGTATTCGGTCCTCAGCCGAGGGATTATTCACATGCCTTACCCAGGAAGGCCAAGAGACTGGCGTTAAAATCGGCGCTCTCCGAGAAGCTTGCGGATGGAGAGGTTATTATAATTGACGAAATAGCCATAGAGAGGCCTCGAACCAGGGAAATGGTTGCTATACTGAAAAGCCTGGGTCTCGAGGGAAAGAGCACGCTTATAGTGTTGCCGGAAAATAATGATGTGATTCTGCGCTCGGCCAGGAATATTCCCGGGGTGACTGTGCAACGGGTGTTAGACTTGAATCCTTATGAAGTAGCGGTACACAGCCGGATGCTTATGACAAGGCAATCAGTCGAGAAACTCGTGGAGACTGACTCGAAATGAAAGATATATACAGAGTAATCAAGAGACCGTTGTTTACGGAAAAAGGTAGCAGTCTGAAGGAATCTGAAAACAAGATACTTGTTGAAGTCTCGATGGATGCAAACAAAATAGAGATTAAAGAGGCCGCAGAGAGTATATTCAAGGTGAAAGTCGAAAAAGTGGCTACGATAAAGGTTTTTGGAAAATGGAAGAGACATGGAAAGTCCCTGGGTAAGAGGTCTGACAGGAAGAAGGCCTTAATTACCATAAAACAGTGTGAAAAACTTGACTTTATTGAGGGGGTATAATGGGAATCAGGAAGAATAAGCTAACATCCCCCGGCAAAAGATTCCGCACTGATATGGATTTTGCCGAAATAACAGCTAACAAACCGTTAAAGTCGCTTGTAAGGCCGATAACGAAGTCTGGGGGGAGAAATAACCAGGGCCGCATTACTGTCTGGCATAGAGGTGGAGGCCATCAGAGAAAGTACAGGATTATTGATTTTAAGCGGGATAAATTCGGGGTTCCCGCGATAGTGGATACGATAGAGTACGACCCCAACCGGTCGGCGCGTATTGCGCTTTTAAAATATAAAGACGGTGAAAAAAGATATATAATCATGCCATCGGGATTAAATGCCGGTGATGAAATCGTATCCGGAAAGGGTGCGGAGATCAAGACTGGAAACGCCCTTCCGCTGAGTGACATTCCCCTTGGAACTGTTATCCATAATATAGAGATTAATCCGGGGCAGGGAGCAAAGGTGGTACGAAGCGCCGGGACCTCTGCGCAGCTGATCGCAAAGGACGAAAAGTATGTTCAGATAAAGCTTGCATCCGGCGAAGTAAGACGCATAGTGAACCTGTGTATGGCTACAATTGGACAGGTGAGCAACGCAGACCATGAAAATATCACCGTTGGTAAGGCCGGAAGGAACAGATGGAAGGGGAAAAGGCCGACTGTCAGGGGAGTCGCCATGAATCCGATAGACCATCCTCTGGGTGGAGGAGAGGGAAGAAGCTCCGGTGGAAGACCCCCTTGTTCACCTTGGGGTAAGCCGGAAGGTATCAAGACAAGACATAACAAGAGAACAGACAAGTATATAGTAAAGAGGAGGAAGTAAATTGCCACGGTCATTAAAGAAAGGCCCGTTTGTTGATGAAAAGCTGATGAAAAAGGTGCAGGCACTAAGCGACTCGGGAGAGAGGAAGCTTATCAAGACATGGTCAAGGCGTTCTGTTATATTACCTGACTTCATAGGATATACATTTGCTGTTCACAATGGCAGAAAGTTCATTCCTGTATACGTGACTGAGAATATGGTTGGACATAAGCTCGGTGAATTTTCACCGACAAGGACTTTCAGGAGCCATGTGGGCTCGTCAAAGACTACAAGTGTGAGGGGTTGAGTTTAATGGAAGCCAAAGCAATATTAAAACATGCAAGAATAACCCCAAGAAAGGCCCGGAGGGTGATCGACCTCATCAGGGGCAAGAAGGCCGGTGAGGCGCTGTTGTCTCTGAAGTTCATGCCTTACAGGGCTTCAGGTCATATAGAAAAAATACTCAAGGCCGCCATGTATAACGCGGAAAATAAAGATACTAATATAGATTCTGAGTCGTTGTTAATCAGTAGGGCGTTTGTGGACCAGGGCCCGGTCATGAAGAGGATAGAGCAGCGGGCAATGGGCAAGGCAAATGTTATAAGAAAAAGGACATGTCATATAACTTTGACACTAACAGACAAGTAAGCAGGAGGAAATTTTGGGCCAGAAGACACATCCGACAGGAAACAGGCTAGGTATAATCAGAACGTGGGACTCACGTTGGTACCTGAAAAAGGGGTACGCGGCACAGCTGATTGAGGACATAAACATCAGAAGAGAGATCAAGAAAAAACTGTTTCATGCGGGAATCTCTAAGATTGAGATTGAACGTGCCGGCCAGAAAATAAGGTTAATAATATATACCGCCAGACCGGGAATAGTCATAGGGAAAAAAGGCGCTGAGGTGGAAAAGCTCCGCAAAGAGATCGAGGCGGTTACAGGGAAGCAGGCATCGGTAGATATAAAAGAAATAAGGAAACCGGAGGTGGATGCACAGCTGGTTGCGGAGAATATAGCGCTTCAGCTCGAAAAGAGAGTCGCCTTCAGAAGGGCCATGAAAAAAGCGGTTGCGTCGGCGTTAAGATTTGGGGCGCAGGGAATCAAGATTTCATGTGCTGGCAGGTTGGCCGGCGCCGAAATAGCAAGGACGGAGTGGTACCGTGAAGGAAGAGTGCCGCTGCATACATTCAGGGCGGATATTCATTATGGTGACGCCATTGCCAAGACGACTTATGGGATTATCGGAGTGAAAGTTTGGGTGTATTCAGGTGACGTGCTGCCGGAGGCTGCAAAGCCTGCGTTAGAAACAGCTACAATTTAAGGGGTTGATCATATGTTAATGCCGAAGAAAGTTAAGTTCAGGAAGACGCAAAAAGGCAATATGAACGGTAAGGCCTATAGAGGATCGGAAGTGTCGTTCGGTGAATACGGACTGAAGGCGCTCGAGCCGGGCTGGATATCAAGCAGACAGATAGAGTCGGCGAGAATAGCGATTAACCGTCATGTAAAAAGGGGCTGCAAGGTCTGGATCAGGATCTTCCCGGATAAGCCGATAACAAAAAAGCCGGCTGAGACCAGAATGGGAAAAGGAAAGGGTGCTCTTGAGTACTGGGTTGCCGTGGTGAAGCCCGGAAGGATTATATACGAAATGTCCGGAGTTGATGAAGACACTGCGAAAGAGGCGCTGAGGCTTGCTTCTCATAAATTGCCGATCTCGACAAAGTTTGTAAAAAGAGAGGAAGTAGTAATATGAAGGCTGCTGAACTCAAGGAAAGACTGTCGATGAGCTTCTGAAGAAGGAGCAGGAACTCAGAAAAGAACTCTTCAATCTCAGATTCCAGCAGGCGACCGGAGAGATCGAGAATCCAATGCGTATCAGGGCGGTAAGAAAAGATATTGCCAGGATTTTGACTGTAATTACTATAAAACAGAAAACTTAAATATGAATCCCGGAACCAAAATATTGTTGGGAAGGTAAAGATGGCTAATAAAATTTATACAGGCAAGGTAGTTAGTGACAAGATGGATAAAACTGTTGTGGTTGCTGTGACAAGACTTTTTCAGCATCCGGTCTACAGGAAAACCGTAAAAAAAGTCATAAGGTTCAAGGCGCACGATGAAGCGAATGAATATAAAACAGGAGACGAAGTGAAGATTATCGAAGCAAGGCCGCTCAGCAGGGATAAGCGGTGGCGCGTCTTGTCTGCCCTGAATACATCTGATAGGAGCGGCGGAAAATGATCCAGTTAAGAACCATGCTTGTTGTAGCTGATAACTCCGGTGCGAAGAAGGTGCAATGCATAAAGGTGCTTGGTGGGACCCGCAGACGGTACGCGCGGCTTGGTGATGTGATTGTCGTCAGTATCAAGGAGGCGATTCCGGACAGCAGTATAAAAAAAGGTTCTGTTGCGAAGGCTGTTGTTGTGCGTACGAGGAAAGAGTCCAGAAGACCTGATGGCACGTACATACGTTTTGACCAGAATGCCGTCGTGCTCATTAATGCACAGGGCGAACCGTCCGGGACGAGGATTTTCGGGCCGGTTGCGAGAGAGCTCAGATGGAAAGATTACATGAAAATAATCTCCCTTGCGCCGGAAGTACTGTAGGAGGCTGAATGAGTTTAGAAATTAAGAGAGAAGACAATGTTGTAGTAATTACCGGGAAAGAAAAAGGGAAGAAAGGCAGAGTGCTTTTGATTAACCGAAGCAAGAAAAAAATCTTGATCGAAAATGTAAATATAATAAAGAAGCATATGAAGCCGAACAAGAAATACACACAGGGCGGAATAATTGAGAAGGAAGCTGCCGTGAATCTGTCCAATGTCATGCTGGTATGTCCAAAGTGTGCTAAGGCCACGAAAATCGGCGCAGTGGTTCAGGAGAGTGGCAAAAAGCACAGGGTATGCAAAAAATGCAGGGAGGTCATTGACTGAAATGACTCCAAGACTTCGAGATAAATATAAAAAAGAGATTGTACCGGCGTTGATGAAGGAATTTTCATACTCTAACATCATGCAGGTGCCGAAGGTACAGAAAGTGGTGCTGAACGTCGCTCTGGGAGAGGCGATCCAGAATATAAAGCTTCTCGATGCCGCCCAGAACGAACTTGCCGTAATATCAGGGCAGAAGCCGATAGTAACGAAGGCCAAGAAATCCATCGCGACTTTCAAGCTCAGGCAGGGTATGCCGATCGGCTGCAAGGTGACCATGAGAGGTAATATTATGTACGAATTCCTCGACCGGCTGATAAGCATTTCATTGCCTAGGATAAGGGACTTCAGGGGTATATCGGGCAAATCGTTTGACGGCAGGGGAAATTACTCTTTTGGCATCAAGGAGCAGATCATTTTTCCTGAAATAGACCATGACAAAATTCAGATGATCCATGGGCTTGATATTATAGTATGTACATCCGCAAAAACCGATGAAGAAGGTAAAGCTCTGTTGCATTTTATAGGTTTTCCTTTTAGAAAATAGAGAGGTATTTTGAATGGCTAAAACTTGCATGATAGAAAAGACAAAAAAACCGGCCAAATTTAATGTCAGGGTATATAACAGGTGTAAACTATGCGGCAGGCCGAGAGGCTATCTCCGGAAATTCGGGATGTGCCGTATATGCTTCAGAATGCTGGCGCTTCGAGGGGAGATCCCCGGAGTTACAAAATCCAGCTGGTAGTTTATATCCCACTAGCCGGAAACGAGTCGTACCGAGGAGGAATTTGATGTTAACAGACCCAATAGCAGATATGCTTACTAGAATAAGAAACTCTCACATGGTAAAGGCTGAGAAGGTTGATATGCCTGCTTCGAAAATGAAGCTGGAAATCGCAAAAATCCTGAAAGAGGAAGGCTTCATCAGGGCGTATAAGCTGCTGAAAGATAAAAAACAGGGTATTCTCAGGATTACACTGAAGTACTCGCCTGAAAGTGAGGCGTTAATCTCCGGGCTTAAGCGGATAAGCAAGCCTGGGAGAAGAGTTTATGTGAATAAGGATGCGGTTCCGGTGGTACTGGGCGGAGTTGGCATTTCGATACTTACTACATCAAGGGGTATTCTTGCGGACAAGGCGTGTCGGCGTGAAAATGTTGGCGGAGAAGTTCTCTGCCATATATGGTAAAGATAAAGGAGATTCAGGATGTCCAGAATAGGGAAAAAACCAATAGAAATCCCGGCAAGCGTCGATATCAAGGTGGATGGAAATAGCGTGAAGGCTAAAGGGCCTAAAGGTGAACTTGAATGGAATTTTCCTGCTGGGACAAAGGTTACAATCAAAGAGAGTGCTGTTGTCGTGGAAAGGCTTGATGATATAAAAAAGACGAGGGCATTGCACGGCCTTACCAGAAACCTGATCGCGAATATGATTGAAGGTGTTTCGACGGGGTACCAGAAGATACTCAGGATTGTTGGAGTCGGATACAGGGCCCAGGTGCAGGGAGATAAAGTCCTGTTTACCCTGGGATACTCGCATCCAGTCGAATTTCAGCTTCCAGAAGGTATAAGTGCCGCAGTGGACCAGAAGCAGACGCAGTTGACGCTTGCAGGAATTGATAAGCAGATGCTTGGCCAGGTTGCTGCGAATATCAGAAAATTAAGGAAACCCGATGTATATAAAGGGAAAGGCATCCGGTATGATAACGAAAAGCTGCGACTTAAAGCTGGCAAGGCCGGAAAGAAGTAATTTAATATTAATATATTTTGAGCGATTCAAGAGTAATCGGGCCGTCATAAATTAGCAGGAGGCTATAGTGGTTAAGAACAGAAGAGATAGCAGGACGAGACGTCACAGGCGAATCAGAAAAAAGGTCCACGGGACCATGGATAGAATGAGATTGTCTGTTTACAGAAGTTTGTCTCAGGTGTACGCCCAGATAATAGATGACGAGAAAGGCCATACTGTGGTTTCGGCCTCAAGCCTTGATAGTCAGTTCAAAGGGCTTGATACGCACAGGGGCAATATCAAAACGGCAAAAGAGGTCGGCAGTCTTATTGCCGACAGGGCCAGAGAGAAAGGTATCAGGAAAGTAGTATTTGACAGGGGCGGGTATCTTTATCATGGCAGGGTCAAGGCATTGGCCGAAGCGGCAAGGGAAGCAGGACTGGAATTTTAAATTTAAACTTGCAATAAAGGAGGCATGGTGGGAAGGATAGACCCGGAAGGCTTGAGTCTGAAAGACAAGGTCATATACATAAATAGAGTTTCCAAGGTTGTTAAGGGTGGACGGCGGTTTTCTTTTAGCGCACTGGTTGTTGTCGGGGACGGCGAAGGTACGGTAGGCGTCGGCAAAGTAAAGGCCTCGGAAGTGCCGGAGGCTATCAGAAAAGCGGTTGAGCAGGCAAAAAAATCGCTGCATAGATTTCCCCTTAGGTTTGGGACTATTCCTCACAGGATTATCGGTAAATATGGCGCGGGGATGGTTTTAATGAATCCCGCGAAGAAGGGCACAGGGCTTATTGCCGGTGGAGCTGTGAGGCCAATCCTGGAAGTGTCCGGAATACGGGATATCGTGACCAAGTCCATGGGTAGCAACAACCCCTATAATACAGTTAAAGCAACGATCGACGGCCTTTTAAGCCTGAAGGATCCTGATCGTGTTATGTGGCTGAGGGGAAAAGCTGGAGAAGAAACGCAGGAGGCCAATATCTAAATGTTGAAGATTGTGTTAAAGCGAAGCTACATAGGAACTCCCGAAAAGCACAGAAAAGTATTGAGAGCGCTTGGGTTGAGAAAAATCGGCGGCCAGGTAACTATGGCTGAAAACAGTGCGACCAAAGGCATGATCAGGGTTGTATCGCACATGGTGTCCGTCGAAAAAACGGATGAATAGCACTGATTGAAATCTTCCTGCCGGGTAAATATGTCTGTCAGACAGTGCATCCGGTATTAAATTTTATAATCAGTGAAAATTTTATAAAGTAAATTCCGAACATAGATTAATTATATAGAGGTGTATTCAGGTGAAGATTGAAGACATAAGGCCCGCGGAAGGAAGCAGGAGAAGAAGCAGGAGAGTCGGAAGAGGCGTAGGCTCCGGAAGCGGAAAGACGTCGGCTAAGGGACACAAGGGACAGAAGGCGAGGTCCGGCGGTACAAAAGGCGCTGGATTCGATGGCGGACAGATGCCTTTACAGAGAAGAGTCCCCAAGAGAGGATTTAAGAATCCCTTCAGCATTATATACGCAATAGTTAACCTTGACAGGATTAATGACATTAAGGACATCGATATAATTACACCCGACATACTGATGGAGCGAGGCATCATAAAAGACATCAAATCAGGACTGAAGGTCCTTGGAGTCGGAGAGATTAAAAGGCCTGTAACAGTGAAGGCAGCGGCCTTCAGCACGTCAGCTGCGGAAAAAATCGCCGGCGCTGGTGGCAAGGCAGAGGTAATATAGTTTTGGGCCTTATCTCGAGTTTCCAGAATATTTTCAAAATTGCTGAATTAAAGGGCAGAATTCTTTTTACTCTCGCGCTTCTTACAGTATATAGAATAGGCTGTCATATACCCACCCCCGGAATAAACGGAGAACAGCTGAGTGAGTTCCTGACGCAGAGGGGCGGAGCTATCATGGGTTTCTTCGATATGTTTTCCGGTGGGGCGTTATCAAGGGCCACAATATTCGCGCTGGGCATAATGCCTTATATCAGCGCATCAATTATTATGCAGCTGCTCACCGTTGTAATACCGGCAATCGGCAAGCTTGCAAAAGAGGGTGAGGCTGGCAGGAAAAAGATAGTTAAATATACAAGGTACGGAACAGTGCTTATCAGCGCCGTTCAGTCCTTTATCATAGCCTCCGGCCTTGAGACCATGCAGGATGGTATGTTTGTTACAAACCCAGGATGGTCGTTCAGGATAATCACGATGATTACATTGACATCGGGTACTGCGTTCATAATGTGGCTGGGAGAGCAGATTACGGAAAGGGGCATCGGTAACGGGATATCGCTTATTATCTTTGCCAGTATTGTTGCAAGATTCCCATCCGCTGTTGTAAGCACAATCAGATTGACACAGGCGGGCGAGCTGTCACCATTTATTCTTATCCTGCTGATAGCAATGATGGTTGCGGTGATCGCGGGTATAATATATATCGAGAGGGGCCAGAGGAAAATACCTGTTCAGTACGCAAAGCGAGTGGTGGGCAGAAAGGTTTATGGCGGCCAGTCAACGCACTTGCCTCTCAAGATAAATACCGCCGGGGTTATCCCTCCGATTTTTGCGTCGTCCATAATTATGTTTCCGGCCACGATTGCCGGTTTTATCGCGATACCCTGGGTACAATCTATTGCCCGGCAGCTTTCTCCAGGGAACGTACTATACACCGTCTTATACGTCAGTATGATATTCTTCTTCGCATATTTTTATACAGCCATAGTATTCAATCCCGTGGATATAGCGGATAACCTCAAGAAATACGGGGGGTATATACCCGGCATAAGGCCAGGCCAAAAAACATCGGAATATCTTTACCGGGTGTTATCCAGGCTTACATTAATAGGTGCGGTATATCTGTCGGTGGTATGTGTTATACCGACCTTGCTGATAGCAAAATTTAATGTGCCTTTTTATTTCGGTGGAACTTCTCTTTTGATAGCGGTAGGAGTCGCACTGGATACAGTTTCACAGATAGAGTCGCATCTGGTTACGCGGTCCTATGAGGGACTGCTAAAGAAGGGCAGGGTAAGGGGAAGGCGGGGCTGAAAACATATATAACAAGAAGAATACGCCTGTGATCTACCTGAAATCTCCAGAGGAGATAGAGAAGATGACCGAGGCATGTCGAGTAGTGGCGGAAGTTCTTGCGTTACTGAAAAATATGGTAAGGGTCGGAGTGACGACAAAATAGATGGAGCTGTTTGCTGATGAACAGATCAGGGCCCGTGGTGGAAAGCCCGCATTTAAAGGGTACAGGGGCTACCCGGCGAGTATATGCACCTCCGTTAATGATGAGGTGGTACACGGTATCCCATCATCTGTTAAACTGGTTGAGGGCGATACTGTCAGCGTCGATCTTGGAGTTTACATGGACGGTTTCTATGGAGACGGTGCAGTGACAATGCAGGTAGGCAGGACGGACAGCGAGACCAGAGAATTAATTAAGGTGACCGAAGAGGCGCTGTATGTCGGCATAGATAATGCTGTTGAGGGCAACCGTGTATCGGATATATCCCATGCCATACAGAAACATGTTGAAAACAAAGGATTCTCCGTTGTAAGGCTTTTTGTAGGACATGGTATCGGCAGAAAGCTGCATGAGGAGCCCCAGATACCCAACTATGGTTCGCCTGACCATGGCCCGAGACTGAAAGCGGGAATGACGCTTGCGATAGAACCGATGGTCAATGCAGGGTCATACGAGGTAAAGATACTTGATGACGGCTGGACTGCGGTAACGATAGATGGCAGGAAATCGGCACATTTCGAGCATACGGTTCTTGTGACATCGAACAAACCTGAAATCTTGACTAAATGTACATAAAAAAACTATAATTAAGGGTTATATGGCTAAAGAAGATAATATTGAAGTACAAGGGACTATTGTAGATACGTTACCCAATGCGCGGTTCAGAGTGGAGTTGGAAAACGGTCAGGTAGTGCTGGCTTACGTGTCTGGTAAAATGAGGATGCACTTTATTAAAATTTTACCTGGGGACAGAGTGACGGTTGAATTGTCGCCCTACGATCTTTCAAAGGGAAGGATAACATACAGATTTAAATAATTTATAAAAAGAGGTAGTTATGAAGGTTCGTTCATCAGTAAAGCCTATATGTTCTAAATGCATAATTATAAAAAGAAAAGGTATTGTGCGGGTAATATGTGAAAATCCCAGGCATAAACAGAGACAGGGATAAACAGTTATAAGGTCGGGGTGAGAGCATGTTACTGCAACTCCGTACTGTAAAAGGAGGTTTAATTGGCTAGGATCGCGGGTATTGATTTGCCGAAGAATGAGCGTATTGAAATCGGGCTGACGCGTATTTTCGGAATAGGCAGGACACTTTCCAAAAAGATACTGGAAGAAGTAAAGGTCGACCTTAACACCAGAGTTAAAGATCTTAAAGAAGAAGATGTTATAAAGATCAGGACAGTGATAGACAGGGACTTCAGTGTCGAGGGCGATTTGAGACGTGATATAGCAATGAATGTGAAGAGACTGAAAGATATCGGATGTTACCGGGGTCTCAGGCACAGGTCCGGCCTCCCTGTAAGAGGGCAGAGGACCAAGACGAATGCGCGTACAAGAAAAGGGCCTAGAAAGGCTGTTGTCGGAAGAAAGAAGGAGGCGTAATCAATGGCTCAAAGAAAAAAAGGGGTCAAGAAGGCCAAAAAGAATATTTACAGCGGAGCTGCTTATATTCAGGCGACGTTTAACAATACAATAGTAACAATCACTGACCCGCACGGTGCTGTTGTCACATGGTCAAGCGCCGGCAATCTCGGATTCAAGGGATCAAGAAAAGGGACTCCGTATGCCGCGCAGATGGCGGCCGAGGCAGCAGCCAAAAAGGCCATGGATTGCGGTATGAAGCAGATTGATGTATATGTTAAGGGTCCGGGTGCCGGAAGGGAATCAGCGATAAGGTCTCTTCAGTCGGCCGGTCTGGATATTAATTTAATAAAGGACGTTACCACCGTTCCTCATAATGGATGCAGACCGCCAAAGAGGAGGAGAGTTTAATTGGCACGATATACGGGATCTCAATGCAGAATATGCCGCCGGGAAACGGAGAAGCTGTTTCTCAAGGGTGACAGGTGTTTTACAGAGAAATGCGCTGTGGAGAGGAGACAGTATCCTCCCGGTCAGCACGGACAACGACGCAGTAAATTGTCGGAATATGGGATACAGCTGAGAGAAAAACAGAAGGTGCGTAAGATGTATGGGGTTCTCGAAAAACAGTTCCGGAATTATTTTAAAAGTGCCGAAAAGAAAAGAGGCGTAACCGGGGAAATCCTGCTGCAGTTGCTGGAAACCCGTCTGGACAATATAGTTTGCAGAATGGGCTTTGCTCCCAACAGGAACAGCGCCAGGCAGCTCGTAAATCACGGACATTTTCTGGTTAACGGCAGGAAGGTCAATATCCCGTCCTTCAGTGTCAGGGTTGGTGATCTCGTTGAAGTGCGGGAATCGAGCCGTAACCTTGCTCTGATAGGCGATAGTCTGTCCGGAAACGAACAGAAGGGTGTTCCAGCGTGGATAGAAATGGATTTTCAAAACTTCAAGGGTAAACTGTTGCAGATACCTTCAAGAGATGATATTCAACTTCCCGCCCAGGAGCAGTTGATTGTTGAGCTTTATTCTAAATAAAGTGGATGAGTAATGGTTAAGAGTTGGGAAGACTCCCTCAACTATATTAAGTTGTAATAAAATACAAATTTTAGGCATGGGAGGCCTTATGAACCTAAAGAAAAAAGGCTTTCAATTACCTGAGAAGATCAGGTTTGATGAAGAAACGCTTAGTAACACGTATGGAAAGCTTATAGCGGAACCACTCGAACGTGGTTTCGGTACCACAATCGGAAATTCATTAAGGAGGGTTCTCCTATCTTCGATTGAAGGCGCGGCGGTAACAGCGGTTAAAATTCAGGGCGCGCTTCATGAGTTTTCTAATATCGACGGCATTAAGGAAGATGTTGTCGATATTATTTTGAACCTGAAGAAGTTGAGATTTAAATTTTACGGGGAAGGCGAGAAGATAGCGACGTTCAAACTGAAAGGACCGATGCTCGCAACAGGCAAGGATCTTGACTGTGATTCTTCTGTTGAGGTGTTGAATCCCGATCAGGTTATAGCCACGCTTGACAAGGGCGCTACCTTTGATGTGGAACTGTATATCAGAAGCGGAAAAGGTTGTTATTTCGCTGAATTGGGCAAGGAGGATCTGCCTGTCGGCATGATCGCTGTTGACACGGTTTTCACGCCGATAAAAAAAGTTAATTTCCATATAGAAAAAGCAAGGGTAGGCAGGTCTACGGACTTCGACAAGCTTGTAATGGAGTTATGGACTGACGGTGGGACCACGCCGGAACAGGCAATTTCACAGTCTGCCTCAATAATTGTTGAACATATGGATCTGTTTCTATTCGACGAAAATGTTGAAGAAGAGGATCCCGAAGAGTTCGTTCCCGAGGAACCTGTTAATGAAGTGGTTACCGAAAAAAGTGAATCATCACTCAATGATAACCTGTACAGAAATGTTGATGAACTGGAGCTTTCAGTCAGATCATGTAATTGCCTGAAGAATGCTAATATTAAGACGATAGCGGAACTTGTTCAGAAAACTGAACCGGAAATGCTCAAGACAAAGAACTTCGGCAGAAAATCGTTGAATGAAATAAAAGCGATATTGGTCAAAATGGGACTTCATCTGGGAATGAGACTGAGACAGGAAGCCCCAAATAAAGAAGAAACGGTATAGTCCGGAGGATAAACAGGAATGCGTCATAAAGTTGATGGTAGATTATTTGGAAGAACCTCTAACCAGAGGAGAGCGCTCTTAAGAGGCCTGGTCACATCTCTATTTGAACATCAGAGAATAGAGACGACAGTGGCAAAGGCGAAAGAGACAAAGAGGATTGCTGAAAAAATGATAACCTTTGGAATAAAGGGAGACCTGCATTCCAAGAGACAGGTTTTTTCGTATGTTTTTGACAGGGAAGTGGCCTCCAGGTTTTTCAAGGAGATTGCGCCGAGATTTTCGGGGAGAAACGGTGGATACCTGAGAATAGTTCAGACCAGGAACAGGCTGAAGGATTCAGCTGCGATGGCTGTGCTTGAATTTATTGACTATGAATCGATAAAGCAGCCTAAGGGCAAGGCTAAAAAAGCAGTGAAGTCCGAAGCCGAAAAATCCAGTTAGGGACCTATATATTAGTGAATGATCTGCTTATAGTAATCGGACTAGTTGTAGTATGGATAGTTCTGCAGTTCATAGTGTTTCCAAAGCTGGGAGTGCCCACGTGAGGGGTTCCGCGGAAAGGCTCGGGTGGGGCTGAAAAAAAGTGTGGTAAATGAAATGGGTGGATTAGATGCTTTCTGATCGTTCCTTGATTGGTTTATGTTGTTTTTTCTGACCCACTTCATTTATTAACAACTTTTAGCCTGATTCAGCCTCTTTTAATTGTGGAGTCGTATACGTGCCGGTGTTCATATATATCCCTTTTCGTTAATAAGCATATCTTTTTTAGTTCTTCAGGTTTATCAGTGGGTATATTTTCAGCGTTTATCACCTGAATTATCGCGGTCATTCCCTCAGTTTGTACCGTCAGTTATTCCGGTGGTCCGCCTCTCTTTCATTCCCTCGGTCCACACATCAGTCATTCTCGCGGTTTTTTGAGCGGGTCGACGCGACTCTCGCGAGGACTTACATCGAGAATCCAGTGTTTTCAATGCGTTCCTGATACCGGATCAAGCCAGCCATAACAACAAAAGTTTTTTATAAGTTCTGGATGCCCGATTACAGACTTCTGGCATGACAAATATAACAATTTGGGTCTTCAGAGAATTTTCCGGGTAGATCACAATAACTCCAGGTTTCCTCAACTCCGACCGGGATTTTAATACATCTAAATATATGAAGGATTGGAAATATCTATTGCTGCGGACAATTTTATCAGAATTAACTATTTGAAAATATGCAAAAAAACAGTTATCTTTATTGATCTGTATGAGAATCGAGATCGCAGGCGGGAATGACGGACATATCAAAACCGGCGCCCGAATTCTATGAGCAATCAGGAGGAATAATGATTATTGATGCCAGAGGGCTTGGATGTCCCAAACCGGTTCTATTAGCGGAGGAAGAACTGAATAAAATTGATGAAGGTATAGTCGAGGTGCTTGTAGATAACGAGGCGTCTACTGAAAACCTCGGAACGTTTTCGCGTAAGAACGGTTTTTATTTAGAGACCTCAAAAGAGAATAATTACTGGCGAGTCAAGCTTGTAAAGGGGCACGTCGGTGATGTTGTCGGCGATGAAAGGAGACCGGATGCGGGACGCTCGGCAGAGAGCACTGGGGAGCAGGAGACCAAAATGAACCTGCTGCTTGTAGTAGGCACCGATTCAATAGGCAAGGAAGAGGAACTGGGTAAGACCCTGATGAAGGGTTTTTTTGAGACGATGAAGGTGACGGGAGAGATACCGGATATGATATTTTTTCTGAATGCGGGGGTGAAATTAACCACACTCAATACGGATATCGTCCCGGTCCTTCAAGAGATCGAAGCTATGGGAGTCGAGATATTCTCCTGCGGGACATGCCTTAAGTATTACGGACTGGAATCCGGGTTGAAAGTCGGCTATAGCGGCACAACGAACCATATTGTCGAGGGCATGATTGATTTCAGAAAGATAGTCTGGATCTGATTTTGTCCGTATTGTCCTGACCGCTCCCCCTGGCACTTCCGAATGTTTTCTCTGGATAAAGGGGGCTGCCGGCATGGTGTGCCGGTTCCGCTTATTTCAGGAAAAAATTATGTTACTATATTTATAGTAAGGCGGGAATGATCATGTAATCCCGTATTATTAATTTTTCCCAAAATACAAATCAGATCATTAAGGTCATTCTGCTATGAGAAAAACTCTGATTAATACTATAAAAAGAATTGATCAAATTCTTATGCCGGGTTTTATCGGCCTCTTTGGAGACAGGCCCTCACTCATCACAATCCTTTTCCATGGATTGTTTAATAATAGAAGAGAGATCGGGATGAATATTGCGGACCCCCAACAAGGAATAACATTAGAGTATTTCAGGCGGATTATCGGGTATTTTTCGGATAATGGTTATATATTTGTTTCCCCGGATGATATTCCGGACGGACTGGATATGTCAAAAAGATATATTTTAATCACATTTGACGACGGGTACTTTAATAATTTAAACGTGATGCCGGTTTTAAAAGAGTTTGAAATACCGGCGATTTTTTTTATTTCGACAAACCATGTAGAGAACGGTAAGGCCTTCTGGTGGGACATTATATACAGGGAACGAGTTAAGAAGGGCATATCCCTGGAGCGAATTGCCGAAGAACAGGAACAACTGAAATCGAGGACCCATGATGAAATTGAAGCATATATAGTAGCAAATTTTTCATCAAACTCACTGAAACCGGTATCTGATATCGACAGGCCTTTTACTCCCGATGAGTTAAGGGCTTTTTCTGAAGAAAAATATGTATTTTTGGGCAATCACACCAGCGACCATGGGATTTTAGCAAATTATACTGAGGGTGGAGCAAGATCACAGATTCTTGGCGCTCAAAAGACTTTGTTTGAAATGACGGGCCTGCTCCCATCTGCTATCTCGTACCCGTGTGGCAGCTATACTGGAGAAGTTATTAAGATCGCGAAAGAGATTGGGTTGCGGTCGGGGGTTACCGTAGAAAGCAGGAAGAATTATTTCCCGATTGGTCCGGCGGGTGATGATATTATGAAGCTTGGCAGATTTACTTTATGGGGTGGAAGTGATCTTATAGACCAGTGCCGTTTTTATCACTCCGAGTTTTCATTATATAAAAAGTACAGAACGATCAGAAAGAGATTGAAGTAAGTCTTTAAGATTTCTCCGGCCGTCGAAATGACAATAAGCAGAGCCAGGCAGTTAGCGGTTTATCAGTTATTATTTTCCTCTGTTTTTATATAGGGCTGAACTATGACTGGGGAAGATTGGTGCCATCTGATTTTTTTCGGCACTTTATTTTTACTGAACTGCTTGTCCTTATTCTTATGAATTTATTAAAATACATGAAATCGTAGTTACTAAGGTCGATCTTGTCTGAATACAAGTCGAAAGCCTGCTTGTTAGTCTTTTGCGCGGTAGAATATTGATGTTTGCCGTGAATTGCTTTTAAACAATACTTCCGGAAGAGTCGTTTGAGGTACAGGAATGAATACCGTTAATCATGAGCTGGAGAGTGTTTTAAAAAAAGTGCCTCAATATACCAGGTTGAAACGCCACGTCTCAACACTGCTATCTCACAGCACTATAAAAAAGCTGACAAATTTGGCATTGGTCGAGCTACAACGCAAGATGCGGAGAACAAAAGTCTTCGGGTATCCTTATTTTATAATTGTCGAGACCGGCAATATTTGCAACTTGAGATGTCCCCTCTGTCCCACTGGACTAAGGAAAGAGGGTGTAGACAGGAAATTTGTCGGATTCGATGATTTCAGAAAGATTATTGACCGTTTTTCCAGTTATGCTTATGAAATCACCTTGCATAACTGGGGGGAACCTTTTCTGAACCCTGACATATTAAAGATGATAAAATATTGCTCCGATAAAAACCTGGGCACTAATTTAAGTTCAAACCTTAATAAATTTCCTTTTAACGCGGAGGACCTCATCACGTCCGGACTTGAATACCTGGTGATTTCCCTGGACGGTGCTACTCAGGATATATACAGTAAGTATCGTGTGGGTGGTGATATCGCCGCCGTGCTGAATAATCTGAGATCCATTATCGAAAAGAAAAAGGCACTAAAGAGCAGAACGCCTTTTATCGAATGGCAGTTTCTGGTCATGAAACATAACTATCACCAGATTGAGGAAGTTAAAAGGATGGCTGATGAAATTGGTGTCGACCTGATAAGGTTTATTCCTGTCGGACTCCCCTTTGACGCTGAAGGTAAAAGGGATTTGGCAGGGAAGTGGTATCCTTATATCCATGCTGATGACGGGGACAACTATATTGAGGAGAGATTTCTGCAGAAACCGATCAATGGCGGCTGTTTTTATCTTTTCAGGTCCGTAACAGTAAACCCTGTTGGAGTGATAGCGCCGTGCTGTGCGGTCTGGAAAACCGGGGATAATTTTGGAAATATGCTGGACAGGGATTTTCTGGAAATCTGGAATAATGATTTTTATCAGAGTGCCAGGGCGTTATTTTCGAGTAAGAGAACATCTGTAAGGAACTGTTGCAGCCGGTGCAATCTGTTTTATAAATTTCAATAATGACCCGGGAGATTTTTATGCCCCAACAAAAATTAACAATATTAATTATAAGCTTTAATGGTTGGCGATATCTTGACTCCTGCCTGAACTCCATACTGGCCTCGGGGTCCCATTTTTTTGAGATAATTGTGATCGATAACGCATCGGTGGATGGGACCCCCGAAAAACTCAGGAATAAGTATCCCTTTATACGGTTGATCCTGAACCCCTCGAATGTTGGGCACACCCGCGCAGTAAATCAGGGTTGCAGACTGGCGGATGGAGACCGCATTCTTCTTCTGGATGCGGACACGGAGCTGCGCGCTGACGCCATTAAACAAATGTCGATGTTACTTGATGAAGATCCCGGGATCAGCATGGCTGCTCCGCGAATTCTGAACTCTGATGGGACTATCCAGGAAAGCGCGCGGAACTTCCCTTCTGCGTTGAAT
This sequence comes from Nitrospirota bacterium, assembly GCA_024275975.1. Classification (GTDB taxonomy): domain Bacteria; phylum Nitrospirota; class Thermodesulfovibrionia; order Thermodesulfovibrionales; family UBA6898; genus JAJRYC01. The sequence goes on from JAJRYC010000075.1 coordinate 19,173, forward strand.
GGAATTTTCGGACGCCAGAGCGTGCTGACCAGGCTTTTTCCCAATAACCCTTTCTCTAGCCGGTATCTGGCAAAATACAATTATGGCAAACAGATCCCATATCAGGTGGAACATATTTCTGCGGCCTGCATGATGTTCAGCAAGTCACTTATTGAGACCGTCGGAGAATGGGACGAAGGATATCATTCATATTGGGTTGACGCCGACTGGTGCAAGCGCCTTCAGGAGGCCGGAAAGACCATTTACTGTGTCCCCAGCGCTGTTATAATACATCACGAGCAGATAAGCCGTTTTCTGAGAAAAAGCCCTGTCAGGATAATAAAATTTCATACCGGGGCCTATAGGTTTTACAGGCTGCACTATACAAAGGGGAGATGGGACCCTCGCAGCCTGGCCGCGGGGATTTTACTGTCCGGGAGATTACTGGTTCTCCTTGCAATAAATGTTTTTAAAAAGTCTCCAGGGTCACACATGGATCCGCTTTCACAACGTAAACCGGAAGATGACTGAGCTTAAGACCCGTTGTTCGGCGGGTGTTTTCAGCCCCTTTGATCCTGACGGCATAACGCCTGATTCAGTCGTAGCCATACGGCAAACAGGATAATATGTCTCTGTCTTCCCATAACGTCTTTCTTTGCCGGTAACATTGAGATTGGCGGGCTGCCTAATTATCAAGGTGGATTTCTTTGATACCAGGTTCAAGCCGCTGACGGTAAAGACAAGGATCGACAACTGAAACCATTTTTTCGGTGATGAGTGTATTTCCCAGAAATTCATTAATAGCGGGGATATATTTGTCCGGATTTTGTACGAGATCATTATAGTTGAAATCGATTTTTTTGATGTTCGGCTGTTTTTTCAGCCACTGGTCAACCTGCCTTAAATGTTTCTGATAAATTACGGCCATTTCCCTGTCGCTGGCGGTATCCGTGTCTTCACGCCGATTGATAAGCATTTTTTTTTGTGAAGCCAGTATTTCCGGCATAGCCCGCTGCATGAATAATATTCTGTAGACATATATCGAGGGCAGATGCTGCAAAAACGCCGAGATTATCTTGATTACCTTGCCCTGAGCATCCGCTAACCATGCGCTATCGGCTTTAGTCAGTTGTTTGACACGTTCAAACTCATAGTAGCCTTTTGGATTGTCTTCATCGGCCTTTCTGATATTATCGGTGAAGGGACTTAATCCCCCGGCCTCGAGCATTTTCATCATAAGTGAAGTGCCTGACCGGGGCAAACCCGAAACGATAATTATATCCCTGCCGCCCCTGTATTTTTTGAATATTTCCAATAAACTTTTCATATTTTCCACCAAAAGGGTTATGATGCTACCTGATTATCATTCAGAGATTTTACCATATGGTTCCGTAAAAATAAAAAAGGGCAGGGGTTGTAGCCCCTGCCCGGACGAATTTATTCTGTTTTGAGGTCTGTTAGAACAGACCTTTTACCTTGCCGGAGGTTGTATCTACATCGATTCTGCGATACGCGGGGTCCGAAGCCGTCCCGGGCATGAGTTTAATCGCGCCGGCGACCGGCACGACAAATCCGGCTCCCTTGTAGGTGAGGATGTCTCTTATGGACAGTTTCCAGCCCGTCGGTACACCTTTAAGGTTTGGATTGTCAGACAGGCTGAGGTGCGTTTTAACCATGCATATGCCGAGTTTGGCTATCTCCGGGTCTTCTTCCAGTCTTTTAGCTTTTGTCAGTGCCTCGGGACTGAATTCGACGCCGTCAGCGCCATAGACGTCCTCGGCTATCATTTCTATGCGGTGTCTGAGCGGAACATCCAGATCATAAAGGAATTTAAAATCATTCGGCTCGTTACACGCGTCAACTACCGCATCGGCAAGTTCAAGTGCTCCGTCTCCGCCATACTGCCAGTGTTTTGAGACGGCGACTCTTGCCCCTGCCTGTTCAGCGAGGCGTCTGACGGCCTTTATTTCGTTTTCCGAATCAGTATAGAATGCGTTTACGCAGACGACGGGGTTGATTCCAGCCTTTTTGGCTGTGTTGATATGATGAATAAGGTTACCGCAGCCCTTTTCTACCCATCCCACGTTCTCTTTCAGATATTCTTCCGGCATCGGCTTCCCCGGCACTGGTATCGGGGCACCGCCGTGACATTTAAGCGCCCTTATTGTGGCCACAATAACTGCGGCGTTAGGCTTAAGTCCGGAAAATCTGCATTTAAGGTTCCAGAATTTTTCGAAGCCTATGTCTGCGCCGAACCCGGACTCTGTAAGGTGATAATCGCCCAGCTTCAGGCCGATCCTGTCGGCAATGATCGAAGATTGTCCTATCGCGATGTTCGCGAACGGGCCTGCGTGGACAAAGACAGGCTGTCCTTCTATTGTCTGCATGAGGTTGGGATTGAGGGCCTCGACCATCCATGCCGTCATGGCGCCGGCGACTTCGAGGTCTTCCGTTGTTACGGGATCACCGTTTTTATTGTATGCAACCACGATCTTTCCCATCCGTTCGCGCATGTCCTTCAGGTCGGTGGCAACCGCAAGTATCGCCATAACTTCCGATGATACTGCTATCGCGAATCCGGAATTCATCATGAACCCGTCCATTTTATCTCCAATGCCGATAATCATATTACGAAGAGACTGGGCACAGAAGTCCATGATCCATTTCATCTCGACGTTCCGGGGATTGATGTTCAGCCGTTTCAGCCCGCGTTTTGCCAGCTGTTCATCGTTATAATTGAACTCATGCTGTATCCGGGCAGTGAGCGCGACCATAGCAAGGTTATGCGCGTTCATGATCGCGTTAATGTCGCCTGTAAGCCCAAGCGAGAAAGGTGTAAGTGGTATGCACTGCGAAAGGCCGCCGCCAGCAGCCGAGCCTTTAATATTCATGGTTGGACCGCCGGAAGGCTGTCTTATGGCAGCGACTACGTTTTTCCCTCTTTTGCCGAGGCCCTGGGTGAGACCCATGGTGGTTGTTGATTTGCCTTCTCCCAGAGGCGTCGGGGTGATCGCTGTGACATCGACGTATTTACCGTTCGGTTTGTCTCTGAGACGATCTAATATTTTGGCGAAATCCACCTTTGCGACATAATGTCCGTGAGGCAGGAGTTCTTCCTTTTCAAGTCCCAGCTCCTCACCGAGTTGATATACTGTTTTCATCCGGGTTTCTGCTTCCTCCGCAACTTCCCAGTCAGCGTGTTTTATTGGGTCAAGTGCCATTTCTCTAAAAACCTCCTCTTTCTTTATAGATTTGTCTATATAAACCCGTTGATCTTCAGTAACTGATCAGGGCATTTAAGAATTTGTCATTCATGCGCCTGAGGTTTTTGCACATGACAAGCGCTATCTTTTTCATTATTTTGAATGCTATGGGTGATGCGTCTTTCTCCAGTTTCTCAAATTCGTTTACGGCTATAAGCAGGATCTCGGTGTCTTCGACCGCGACCGCGATGGCTTCATGGCGTCTCTTTTCGAGGATCGAAAGTTCGCCGAAAAAATGCTCGGGAGCCAGAATTGCAAGTGGCTGTTTCCAGCCGTCAGGCGTGACCTTTGCTATTTCAACCCTGCCGGATTTTATCAGGTAGAGGCCTTTTGTGTCCTCTTTTTCGCTGAATATCTGCTCACCTTTTTTGAATTTAAGTTCCTGTATAATCTTTGAGATTTCAGCTAATTCGCGCGTATCGAGATCTTCGAAGAGAACCTGTTTCCTCAATGTCTTGATCATTAATATGCCTCCGTTTGTCTACTTTGTTCTATTTTTTTATCGGCTCTATTTTTACCGCACAGACCTTCAGCTCGGGTATCTTGCAGATGGGATCAAGTGCCGCGTTTGTCAGTATATTGGCTGCCGCTTCCTTGTAATGAAATGGGATAAATACAACCCCTTCCAGAGGTCTGTCCGAGATGCGGGCCTTTATTTTGATGCTCCCTCTTCGTGAGGAGACCCTCAACATTTCACCGTCCTGAATCTTCAGCTTTTTTGCATTGACGGGGTTTATCTATACATACGCTTCAGGAGCGATCATGTTCAATTCAGTGACTCTCCGTGTCATTGAGCCTGAATGATAATGGAAAAGCTGTCTCCCGGTCGAGAGGACAAATGGAAACTCCCTGTCCGGGAGTTCTTTTGACCTGGAATAATGTACAGGCGTAAAAGCAGCCTTTCCGCGCGGAAAACCGCCCTTGAAGAGATAAGGCGTGCCGGGATGGTTGAGAGTAGGACACGGCCATTGCAGTCCGAAGGTTTCTATTCTGCCGTATGTGATACCGGCAACGGCAGGCCATACCTTGCCGATCTCCTGGAGTACTTCTTCTATGAAGTTATACTGCATCTCATAACCCATGCGTCTGGAAAGTTCGAGTACTATCCACGAGTCTTCTCTTGCGTTATCAGGGGGAGTAACGGCTTTTCTTACCCGCTGCAACCTCCTCTCTGTGTTTGTAAATGTCCCCTCTTTTTCCGCGAAACACGCGGCCGGTAGCACGACATCCGCTAATTCAGCGGTCTCCGTCATGAATATGTCCTGTACTACAAGAAACTCCAGCTTCTTCAGGGCCTTTTTGGTATGGTTAATGTCAGGGTCGCTGATCAATGGGTTTTCGCCCATTATGTACATGGCATTGAGACTGCCTTCTGAAGCCGCGATTATCATCTCCGTTGCCGTAATCCCTGGTTTGCCGGAAAGTTTGACGCCCCAGGCGGACTCAAATTTTTCTTTTATTGCATCGAGGTCAACCTTCTGGTATCCTGGATACTGGTTCGGAATGCATCCCATATCAGTAGAACCCTGCACATTATTCTGGCCTCTCAACGGATTTACTCCCGTGCTTTCTTTCCCGAGATTTCCTGTCATCAGGGCGAGGTTCGCCACCGCGAAGACATTCTGGGTGCCATGGGAATGCTGGGTTATGCCCATAGTGTAATAGATCGCCGGCCTTGCGGCTTTACCGTACATCCGCGCTGCCTGTACTATTTCTTTTGCCGGAACACCGGTTATTTTTTCGGCCTTTGCCGGGGTATAGTCTTTAAGGGTCTTTGAAAAGGCGTCGAAGCCCTCGGTCCATTCGTCGATAAACTTCCCGTCCAGCATTTTTTCTTTCAGGATAACATGCATTATCGCATTGAGCAGAGCAACGTCCGTTCCTGGCTTATGCTGCATCCATAAGCTCGAAAACCTGACCAGGTCAATCTTCCTCGGATCGGCGATGATAATCTCCGCTCCCTTGCCGGCAGCCCTTTTCATCTGCAGTGCTATAATCGGATGTGTTTCCGTTGTATTTGACCCGATTACGAATATAACATCATTAGCACTAATTTCCGGGATCGAATTGGTCATTGCGCCTGATCCGAATACTGTGGCCAGACCGGCCACTGTAGCGCTGTGTCAGAGACGGGCGCAGTGGTCAACATTGTTTGTTCCCACCGCGGCCCTTATGAATTTCTGGAAGAGATAATTTTCTTCATTTGTGCACCTGGCGGATGCGAGTCCGCCTATTGAATCCGGCCCGTGCTTTTTCCTGATTTTTTTTAATTTCGAGACAATCAGGTCAAAGGCTTCATCCCATGAGGCCTCCCTGAATTTGCCCTTTTCTTTTATTAAGGGGGTCTTCAGCCTCTCGGGACTGTTTATAAAGCTGAAGCCGAATCGGCCCTTGGAACAGAGCCATCCTTCATTAATTGTGTTTTCTTTTGAAGAGACCCGGATAACCCTGTTTCTTCTTATATGTAAGGTCAGGCTGCAGCCGCATCCGCAATAAGGACAGACTGTATCGACTTCCCTGATGTCTTTCTGTCGCCCTTTTGTGACCCACATCTTTCCTGTAAGCGCGCCTGTCGGACACACCGCCACGCACTGGCCGCAGAATTCACAGTTCAGGTCTTTTCCGAAGGGGGGGCTTACCTTTGCGTTGAATCCCCTGTAAGTGAGGTCTATTGCTCCGACACCCTGGATTTCGTCACAGATACGCACACATTTGCTGCAGAGTATGCATTTTTCCATGTTCCTTCTGATAAACGGGTTATCGTCTTTTTCTGTATACTGTCTCCTTTCGCCTTCAAAACGGTTTTCCCTGATCCCGTAAAAATAGGCGAGTTCCTGCAGTGTGCAGTCGCCAGCTTTTTCACATATCATGCAGTCGTTCGGATGGTCCGAGAGCAGGAGTTCAAGAATCGTACTGCGGAGCTTTTCTATCTCCGGATTTGTTGTGGACACCTCCATCCCTTCCGTAACCGGCGTGGTGCAGGAAGTTACAGGCCTGTTTATCCCTTTTACATCGACGATACAGAGCCGGCACCCACCGTAAGGCGTAAGTTTCGGATGATGGCAGAGTGTGGGAATAGGTATATCGGCTGATTTGGCCGCGTCTAATATCGTCGTGCCTTCGGGTGCCGATACTGATATTCCATCTATTCTTAAGTTTGGCATCTCCCTATCCTTTCCTTATCGCTTTGAACTTGCATGACTCAATGCAAGCGCCGCATTTAACACAGGTTTGAGTATCGATTTTATGAACTGCTTTGCGCTCACCACTTATCGCACCGGCCGGGCATACTCTCTTGCAAGCGCCACATCCCTTACAGAACTGGTCGAGTATTATATAGGAAAGAAGGTCTTTACAGACGCCCGCCGGGCATTTTTTTTCTTTAATATGAGCTTCATATTCGTCCCTGAAATATTTTATTGTGCTTAAGATCGGGTTTGGGGCCGTCTGTCCGAGACCGCATAGTGAGGTCGCCTTTATATCATGCGACAGGTCTTCCAGAAGCTTAATGTCCCCATCTCGTCCGTTGCCTGACGATATTCTTTCGAGTATTTCAAGCAGTCTTTTTGTCCCGATCCTGCATGGCGTGCATTTGCCGCAGGACTCCGACTGTGTAAACTGCAGAAAGAACTTGGTGATGTTAACCATGCAGTCGTTTTCATCGAGAACAACCATCCCCCCCGAGCCTACGATTGAGCCGACACTCGCAAGGGATTCATAGTCCACCTTGATATCCAGAAGCTTTGCCGGGATGCAACCACCTGAAGGACCACCTGTCTGGACCGCCTTGAATGCCATATCGTTTTCTATCCCGCCGCCTATATCATAAATGATCTCCCGGAGAGGAATGCCCATGGGGACCTCAATGAGTCCTGAATTCCTGATCTTGCCTGTTAGTGCGAATACCTTTGTTCCCTTGCTCTTCTCGGTACCGAAGGAAGCATACCATTCAGCGCCGTTTCTGAGAATATACGGTATGTTAGCGAGTGTTTCGACATTGTTTATTACAGTGGGCTTTGACCACAACCCTTTATAAACCGGGAAGGGCGGCTTTGCTTTCGGCATTCCCCTGTAGCCCTCTATTGAGGCTATAAGCGCGGTTTCTTCACCGCATACGAAAGCCCCGGCGCCGAGCTTGACTTTTATATCGAAGTTGAACTCTTTGCCCAGTATTTTTTTCCCGAGAAATTTATGCTTCCTCGCCTGTTGCAACGCCTTTCTCAGCCGTTCCACGGCAAGAGGATATTCAGCCCGGATATAGACGTATCCATTGTCTGCGCCTATGGAATATGCGCCGATAATCATACCTTCGATTACGGCATGCGGATTGCCTTCGATTACGGACCTGTCCATAAAGGCACCTGGATCTCCCTCGTCGGCGTTACATATTATGTATTTTTGCGCTGAAGTCTCCTTGCTGCAGAATTCCCACTTCAGACCTGTTGGAAAACCAGCGCCGCCCCGGCCTCTCAACCCGGATTTTTTTATGGTTTCTATGGTCTCCCCCGGTGACATCGTAAGCATAACCTGCCTGAGGGCGTCATAGCCCCCGGCATTGATATACGCCTCTATTTCTTCCGGGTCAATTATACCGCAGTCGGAAAGTACAACCTTTATCTGGTTGTCATGGAATTGATGATAATCTTCCGATACAACCCATTCCAGTACGGGATTTCCATTGATAAAATGTTCCTCTATTATCCTCTCCACCATGTAAGGTTTGATGAACTGGTAAGTTGTTTTGACGTTATTCAGAATAATATCGACCAGAACATCCTTCGCGCATAGGCCGCGGCAGCCGACCTTATGCATGGAACAGTGCTTTTTTATATCGGCCTTTATGGATTTTTTCCCGAGCTGGTTCCTGAAGGCGTGCATCACATCAAGGCCGCCGGAAGCTATTCCTCCTGTCCCCATGCAGATTTTTATAATTAGATCATGCTTCAATTTAATTTTCCTTTTCTTTTAGCTTTCGTATCGCTTTCATTAAATTGTCGGTAGATGATTTGCCGTGGACCTTGTCATTTATAATAACCACGGGGGCGATGCTGCAGGCGCCGACGCAGTTAACCTTTTCCACTGTGAACTCCCGGTCGCCGGTTGTAGTTTCGCCTTCGGGGAGATCGAGTTCTTTCATGAGACCGTTTATAAGTCTTTCGGAACCCTTGACGTGACAGGCGGTGCCGCAGCATGTTGTTATTATATTTTTCCCTCTGGGTGCGAGATGAAACTGTGCGTAAAAGGTGGCTATGCCGAAAAACCGGCTGGCCGGTATATCAAGCCTGCCCGAGAACCAGTATATGGCGTCCTCGGGGATATAACCAAATTCGTTCTGTATATCCTGGAGCAAGGATATAATATTGCCGGCATCTTTTTTGTAATTCGTGTACAGTTTATTTAAGATTTTTTCCATAATTGGGATTGCCTTCCAGGATTTTTTTGTTGCTACCTGTGTTATTACTATGAGCCTTCAAAAATATCATATAGAAAGAAATACTGTCAAGAAAATAGAGGGTCATGCTTATTAGAATGTTTAATAAACATATAGCCGCCCTGGTGGCAGGTCGGGAGAAAACATGAAAAATGCTGTAACAGCGCCTGTAAAGTGGGACAGCAAATTTCTTCCGGCGTTATATTTAAGCAAACCCCTGCTTATCCGATTTAGCTGTCGTTTTTCTGTTTGAAATGATTGCGTATAACACGCTTTACATGGTCTGGAAGCTCTTTCCCGACCTTTTCTGATTCATATTTAGGCAACACGTTCGGCTGTTTGCTCTTCTGTCCACATTAGCTCAAGACGCCTTATATCGCGTGTTGCTATATGACTGTAATTTTCAGGAAATGCCCAATGCCGTGATAAGCTGCCGCGCGGCTGTTTGCGCGGTCTGCTTGATTAAAAAGTTATATGCTTTTATTTTTTGTTATTGACATTAAAGGGGTCGTGTCAATCCTTATGGGTTGGGCCAAGTTTCAATTATTTGATTTTTTGATATGTCCAGTAACAAAAACAGTTACTAATCCAACGACTGTAGTGCTACCAATAGCGATTGCTGTTTTTTTAGAACCAAGGGAGAGGGCGACGATGCAGGTTGAAAAAGCGAAAACACCGATGATTAATCCAAATATTTGGCCACGTCTTGCTTCTGAAGATGCTGATTGTAAAGCAGCTTTTTCAATACCGCGCTGGTGTTTTGCATCTTCTTCCGCCATTATCAATATCCGCTCTGCGGCCCCGGGGACAATTTGGTCATATCGATTTAAAACGTCCGGATGTGGTAGTGGGCCAGAAAATTGCTGTGTGACTTGTGTGATTTGCCCTTTTGGAGGTTTTGAGGACAACGAATTGCTTGGGATAGGAGGATTATTTTTTCTTTTCTTGCTCATGGGCAAATCGGTCGATAGCACCTTTAATATGTTGACCAGTGCGCTCCCAATGCCCTCTCATTCTTTCGCTAGCACTTTCTTTCGGGACAAAGCGACTGTAGTCGGTGGCAGGAGATATATCCATAACGCTACCGACACCTTTCAAAATATGCTTAAGTTGCTTGGTCATACATTTAATATTGCTCGATTATTGGACAAATGTCAAGTAAAAGCTAGCGCTTTGATTGTAGGCCTAACGCCGTGGGAAAGGATTATCACCATATACTTCCTTGCCTCAATCCCATATAACGATTTGCATAAGCTGCAGATAAAGCACGTAGCGATTTAGCTGTCCGAGTGAGCGTAGCGAGCGACTTCATGCACTTGTTAGGTTTCACTGAACCCTGTCTCCGCTTACATGTTGCTGAAAGCCCTCACGTGCCTCGCCGATGAATGACAGCAGCTGCTCTTCTGGAACACGAACTACGACAATTTTGTTCCGCTCTGCTTCAACGTTCAGAAGATCGGCTGCTTGATTGGTTGGGATAAACAGTTTCTTTGGGAATTGCTGTTTGTGAGAGTGCCCACCTTTCAGCAAGCGTTTGGACTCAAGTTGCGATGGCTCTGATAAATCAGCACGAACGAATTCTGTGCCGAGAATCATGCAGCTTGCAGCGTCCATTAGTGCGAGAACATTAAAGTCGCCATCTGCTTCGGTGACAACCGGAGCGTCGTTTAGCTTGAATGCTATCCAAACCTCGTTTACTTGAAATTGACTCGGGTCGAACACCGATATTACCTCCTTCTGAAACCTAACGTATAGAGTTTTATCCATAGTGACGGAGGCACTTATGGATAAAACTTGTTGAACTGAACCTTCCAGCCATTTGACTTGCTTATCGTACAATATAGTTTATTTCTATGGGGATTGTAAATAGAAGATTTCATCTACAAGTGATAAAACGCATCTGAAGAAAGTGATTTTTGAGTAATTCACCAAAGATTGCAACCCTTGAATTGATCCGGATAGTGTAAGATGAAGAAAAAATCCTTTCTTTGACGAAAAAATGCCTTGTAAAGACGCAGCAATCTATTGACTCTTTGGAGAGCCTTTTTGAACTTTGAACCATGAATTTCGACACTTCGGTCAGCCAGGAAAGAAGACGGCTGAAAGAGAGACTTCAGAAAGACCGTAAAATCCGGACATTGTTGAGTCGAATCGAATCGAAATTGTCACAAATGAATAGACCCCATTTGTCTTCTTCCTACCCGACCAAGTAGTAGGATATTCATTCCTCACTATAGTTTTTAACTGGCAAGAATGAAGACCTCTCTGTTTTTATGGATGCCCCGACTCCCTCATAGTTCATTACCTCACCCGATTCCGGAACACGACCTCCACGTCATGCACCCCCCGCCCGATCGATCTTGTTACAGACTCAATTTTGGACCGAGTCTGGTCGTAATCGGCGAGGGCATTCACTTTGATATAGGCCTTTGAAAAACCAGTCGTGTAAAGTGCTACCTTTGCGCCCGTGCTTTGCTCAAAGCGAAACTCCAGCGTTCCGAAGTTCACGATAGAATTTTCTTTACTGACCAACACAGTTGGGATGGGATCCAGATTAAAAGAAAAATAGGTGGTCGCAACCCGTGCAAAGTTGTACTGACCTTCAGAAACCGCCACGTAGATGTATCCATCTTCATCTGGTCTTACGATCATTGAACTCTCTTCGCCCTGACGATTGAAAAAAAACGTCCACTTTCCCAATTTGGAAGCGTCGGAAGGCTCACCATTCCTATAACAAACAATTCTTCCAGCGAGAACTTTTCTGTCACCGAGTTCAACTTTGTCGTCAATGTTTATGACAAGATTGCTTGGAGCACAACTAGCCAAAAACAAGGTAACGAATCCCAAGACTACTCCTGAGGCAAACAACCAACGAATTTTTCCTGCACAGCATACTGCCTTCATGATTCCCTCCATTATTCTTGTTCGGGATTATGTTAGCTTTGATTTTATCACTCAAACGTTTCGACTTCCAAGCAAACACAACCATCCCGGATATGTATGAGCAATATTGTAGTTTATTTCTTATTTTACTGTTTTTACTGTCTTTATAATTTTCCCGGCGTTCACAAGCAAATCAGACATTTTGCATTTATTAAATTAATCGGCAAGCCATCAAGGCCATTGCCGTTATTGTCGTTTTATTCTTTGTGCCTAACGCCGCTGCGCTTCTTGCTGCCACCCATCAACGACGGGTTCGGTTTTATTTCAACTCATATCCATATTTCTTAAACCATCTCGCTACCTTTGTATATAAATCCAATATTGCTGGTGCCTTGATTGTATGTTCTTCCGGTGGCATAGGAGCAGTGAAAGGTTGTCTGCCGTCAAACTTTAATATCATTTCAACTGGATTTTTGCCTGTATCTTTGATTCTTATTTTAGCTATATAATCTAAGTAGTCATCGGATTTTGGGTGGTAATATTTTGCAGTTAAGATTCTTTCTTCTTCGTATATTACAGTTGTTTTTGTCATATTATTTGGTGGACCGAACGTTTGCGTCATAGATGCGTGACTGACGCGTATCTCTTGCTTAAAAACTGATTGCAAATCAAAAACTAGCAAAAGCAAAAAAGATCCTGCTGTCACGCATTCTAACCCCCGCTTATCCGATGTACGCCCGGCATGGGCGTGAACTAAAGGGGTGTAAGTCCCCTGTACGTGAACCCTGCTGATATAAAGAATATTAACAGAAGTATTAGCCTAAGGCAAGGGCAAAATCGTGAGAGATTGTCTGGAGCCAACAGTAGGGGCCTTTAAGCCGAAGCATACGGCAAAACTGTGAGCCGACGAACAGAAACAGCATAGCAAGGCCGAGTCTGCGGGTAAGTTGGCACCTGTCTGCGTGCACGGCACAGGCAGGCAACACAACAAAGCCCTACCTTTAGTTGAGGAGCCTGTCCCGGTGTTGCGTTGAGCCGGGAGTGAATGCTGCGGTTGTACAGTGAAAGTTCACGTTCTTATCCGGGGAGATCTCTCTGCTGAGCGACAGTATAGTCATGAGAAAATTCCGGAATGGGGTTACCCGGTTGAACAGGAGCCCATAGGGAATAAAGTGAGAAAGTCAACGTAGTCAATAACGTCCCCTAGTCCAGAGGGAATAAAGCAAAGGGGGTCAAGTCTTGCTTCTTGCATTTGAGGGTCACCCTTTAAGCAATTTGCTTATTACAGAATAATGTAAGCCGATGTAGTCCGCAACCTCTTTCTGACTGTAACCATGTCTTTCAACTGCTTCCCGCACTTTTTTCTTCCGCTTTATCCTGTCACCTTTTATTCTTTCATCAAATAATCCGTCAAGCCCCGGTCTGCTTGCATATCTCTGGCCCCTGGGTATTTCTTTTATATCCCGATACCCTTTTACATAGTCTATCAGGCCCTCCACAAAGTCCTCTTTCCCCA
>JAJRYC010000076.1 GCA_024275975.1 Nitrospirota bacterium
CTGAAACAGTCCGCTTACTCCTTACCCCCCTGCCTCTATGGCAGGCTGATCAGCTTTTTGGGGCCTTCCCAGCCCTTTACGCTCCACCTCCTTTCCTTACTTAAAGTTAGTGTTTTCTCAGGCTTCTTTCCCGTCCAACGCAAAGACCTTTTTATCTCTTCGAGTAGGCGGCAGGGAAGAAATGCTCTTCCCTGCCGTGGGTTTTGATCTTCAGCAGAGTGGTTCTTTGCTGAATTAAATTTCAGGTGCGTCGCTCAGGAGCTTTTCTTTTTCAGTTCCATGTCGATCGCGGCAGAGAACCCTTCAATAGAGCGTTTCAGAAGCCTTTTCCCGTTGATGAAAATTGTGGGTGTCCCGGTCACCCCGGCCAGAGATGCCTCTTTTATATCTTTTGATATGACTTTCTGATGTTTAGGATCGGAAAGGCTCTTTTTGAATGCCACCATGTCAAGCCCAAGTTCTCTCGCAAATTCCAGAAACTTCTCTTCCGACAGCTTATTGAAGTTTTCGAAGAGCTTTTTATGGTATTCCCAGTATTTCCCCTGTTCGCCCGCCGCCAGAACAGCGGTCGCCGCCGCGCGCGCAAGTTTATGGCTACGCAGCGGATAATTCTTACTTACTATTTTTACCTTTCCCGGGTATTTCTCCAGCACCTGCTGAAGTAACGGCACAAGCCGCGCGCAGTAAGGTCATTGAAAGTCCTCGAAAACCGCTATCACCACGGGCGCGTCGGCGGAACCCAGGAATGGAGTTCCCGTCAAATCAAACTGATATCTGAAACTGACATTGATAACGGAAAAATTCTTTTTCTTCAGGTTGGTCACAAAGAGTCTGTCCCCCTTGGGCGAGACGGTTATCCGGTTGGCATCAAGGTCTACGGGAACACGACCGGCCAAAGCTTTTTTCCTCTGTGAGTAAATCAGCACCTCTCCGGAAGTCAGGATATAAGTCCATTTGCCGTCCGCTGAAGACGCGATGTCAAGCGGTTTTTTCTCGAGGTTAATAGTTGAGAGGAGATTCCATTCTACTTCAGCATAAGCGATCGGCACTGCAACGAGGAAAAAAACAAAGCAGATAAAAACAAAACAACTTCTCTGATATTTCATTAACACCTCCATCCAAAAATATAAAATTTATATTGTTAAGGCAACTTCAGATAGTGTCTCTTTTTTACGGGAATAAACTTATATTGATTGTATTCGCCTCATCCGTCCAGGATGAACCCGAGACCAGCAAGATATATGAACTGTTATACCAGAAAATAACTTCATTCTATACGATAATAAATATAGCTTATACATATTAGACTTCCGAAGTCAAGGATAAAATCAGCCTGCAATTAATAGCGACTTACATCCCGGATGTTTCTGTTATCGATGAGTTTCATACGTCAAACGATATTTATGTTAAAATGTCAAATGTCTTTAAAACAGACCGCCGGGCATCGAGTTTCCTGGTTCCTCGGTCTGTCTGAATAAAAGGTCCCGGCTGGAAATATAAAAAAACAACTGACGACGAATCATTGAAAATCGATAAATTCATCAAGACACTTTTAAAGTATATCGCCACCGCCGGCTTTATCGGCTATATTCCATTTGCTCCGGGGACATTTGGAAGCCTTTTGGGCCTTATATTATTCATTATATTTAAACCGTCCATAACAGCTCATATCCTGATAATCATCTTCGGCACTATAATAGGCATCTATGCCTCAACCACGGCCGAGAAAATATTCAACGAAAAGGACAGCGGTCGTATAGTAATAGATGAACTAATAGGCTTTTTTGTCTCTGTCTTTTATCTGCCGCATACGCCGGGCTTTATTTTTGCGGCATTTTTCCTGTTCAGGTTCTTCGATATACTGAAACCGTTTCCGATAGCCAATCTCGAAAGAGGGCTGGATAAAGGCCCTGGTATTATGGCGGACGATCTATTGGCCGGCGTCTATGCAAACATAATTTTGCAGATATGGGTATTGACCTTCCGTTAATACGGCGCAAACCCCACGCATACAACCAAGTGTCCTGTCAATCCTGATGTGGCGCTAATCTTTCATCAACCTGTAAACCGAGAGCAGTCCCAATATGACAGCCGCGCCCGCGGCAACCGCAGATAACGCCCTGCTGTCCATAAAAACAAAAAAAAGAGATGAAGCTGCCGTGGTCACTGTCAGTATAACGAGCATCATGACTTTTGTCATGGTTTTGAATTGAGCTGAAATCTCCTCCATTTCCGACTGGGAAAACTTGAAGGACAATTCGCCCCTGTTTGCCTTTGACAGAAAGTCGCCCAGTTGCGAGGGCAATTCCCACAACCTGAGGGCTTTTTCCCTTAAGTCAGCAAAGATTTCCCTTGTCATCTCCTCGCGGCTGTTCTTTAAAAACTCCTTTATATACGGCTTGCCGATTTCGATTATATTGACTTCCGGATTAAGACTAAAAGCGATTCCGTTCAGCATGCTTATCGTCCTCCCGAGCAGTATGAAATTATTCGGTATCTGAATGTATTCGATAATGCCGATTATCCTGTCAATCTCTTCGGAGATATCATCAATAGTAAGCGCCTTAAGTTCCGCAGGGGTTATGTCCCTGTATTTGTCGATCATGGACTGCGCGACTTCCGATAATTCGCCGTAATCCGCACCCTCGATAATAAAACCCATCCGTTCCATGGAATCTATTATTTTGGATATATTTCTCTCAACTATCGCGTTCGCGAATTTTCGCAGGTCCTTTTTGATCTTTTCGGGAATTGCCTGGACCATTCCGAAATCCACAAAGACCAGTCTGGGTCCTTCCACCACGGATATATTCCCTGGATGAGGGTCGCCGTGAAAAAAACCGTGAATAAAAATCATCTTTGAATATGTCCCGGCGAGCAGATTAGCGATCTCCTTGCAGTCTATGCCCGAAGTTTTCATTGTATCGCATTCCGTTATCTTTATACCCCCGACAAACTCAAGTGTCAACACCTTGTCCCTGGTGTATTCCCATTTTATCGAGGGGATTATCACCCTTTCATCGTCCTGAAAATTTTCCATGAACCTCTCGGCGTTTCTGCCTTCCTGAATGTAGTCCAGTTCAGCCCTTACAATTCTCGAAAACTCTTCATGTAATATTTCAAGGTTTATCTTCCCGTATCTGCCGCGCAGTATCTTTATAAGTATGCCGAACATTTTTATATCGGTCTCTATTATCTTCTCAATGTCCGGGTACTGTATCTTTACGGCAACCTGCTGTCCGTCGTTTAAAACCGCCTTATGCACCTGTCCAAGTGACGCAGCGGCTATGGGAACTTTATCAAAGTCCGCAAAAATATCCTCTGGTGGCGCACCGAATGCTTTAATTATCCGGCTTCTGATCTCATCGTAATTATGTGGCGGCACTTTATCCTGCAGCTGTGAAAGCTCCGAAATGTATTCATCCGGAAGGAAATCGATCCTCGAACTCAGAAACTGGCCCACCTTGATCATCACACCCTTCATCTCAAGGGTCTTTTTTCTTAACAGCACGGCATTCTTTTTATGAAGGGTTTTCCGATACAGGATTCTCCTCTCTTCCGGCATAAAAACTGCGCACATCTCCAAAAGTTTATAGGAGAATATTATCCTCAGCGCTATAAACAGCCCTTTAAAAAACCTTCTCCAGTAATGGATTCTCTTCATCGTTTTACCTTATGGTCAATTTACCAGGATATCTCAATCAATAATAAGAGCGGCATGGGCGATGAGAAATACCTTGTCTGCAACACCTTAAGGACCTCGGCGTGGCCTGCCTGCCTTTTTCTTAATATCCGGATTATGTTATGTCTGCATTTATGTGAATCATAATTACATTGCAAGGCTTTTTCAGCGTCTCTGACCGCTGTTTATGCCACATCATGATGAGGAATGCGGGCTAAAGACGATTATCCCGCGCGCGGTTAACCCGATATCAACTCCATCTCTTCACTGCGGCAGAGAAGACCGCCGTCTTCGGCTCATGATCTCCTCCCGGAAAAAAATTACTGTTTAAACCGGCTGTGATATTCCTTGACCTCCCTTGCGAACGCCCTTCCAAAATCATAGCACCTGCCCTCATCTTCGGGAGACGGCCTGTATAACGACTCCACTCCAGGCTCAAATACCTCCAGTTTCATCGCTTTCAACGATTCATACGCCTCTTTGACCGCGCCTCCTCCCCATCCATAGCTCCCGAACGCACCCGCGATCCTGTTTTTAGGACGGAGGCCTGCCAGCTGGTGCAGGAACCCGGCAACAGAAGGAAACATCTTATTGTTCAGCGTCGGGGTGCCGATCAGAACACCCCTGGATCTCCAGAACTCCTTTATTGCGACGCTAGCGGGTGTTGCCCTGAGTTTTATTACGCTGCAGTCAACTCCCTCATCCCTGATGCCCTGAACCAAAGGAGTTGTCATGATCCCAGTGCTTTGCCACATGGTATCATAAATTATGGCCACCCTCATGTCTGCCGCGCCGTTCGCCATATCAAGGTACCTTTTGATAATCCCGGCGGTATTTTTTCTCCATATGATTCCGTGATCAGGGGCTATAATTTCTATCTCTATACCGAGGTCCTGTATCTCGCCTATCCTGCTTTTTATAAGATTACCGAACGGCATCAGTATATTCGCATAATAATCGATTACCGCTTCATCCAGTTTATGCTCAGATTCAGACTCTATGAACTCATCGTCAAATCTGCTTGCGGAGGCAAGATGCTGTCCAAAACCGTCCTGGCTCACGAGTATCCTGTCCTCTTTTATATACGTCATCATCGAGTCAGGCCAGTGGAGCATCGCCGTTTCAATGAACAGGAGATTCCTTTTTCCGATATTCAGTGTGTCGCCTGTTTTGACTGTACTGATATTCCAGGATGATATGTCAAAAAATCTTTCGAGGCCTTTTCTGCCTTTTTCGGTTATATAAATAGTAGCGTCCGGCGTCAGTTCCATGATTCTGCCAAGGCTTGTGACATGGTCGTTTTCGATATGGTTTATTATTATGTTTTTTATCGCGGACGGGTCTGTTATGTTGCTTATGTTTTTTATGGTTGTTTCAGCGAAATCGAGTTTAACCGTATCAATCAGGGTTATCTCTTCATCCATTACAAGGTAGTTATTATACGTTGTGCCGTCTGGTGTAATATAGCCGTGAAAATCTCTTATGGCCCAGTCTATTGCTCCGACCCAGTATATCCCTGGTTTTATTTCTACCGCGTTCATTCAAGCCCCCTTACAAAAACATATAAAGCAGTGATATTACGCAAGAATACTTTTATCCGGGAGTGGGACCACCAGGACAAATTCCGGATATTGACCTCTTTCTCTCTGCTGATGAATCAGCCCTCGATGATGCCTCTTTCTTCATACATATACCAGTGGCCTGTATTATACAGAAAATTGTAAGTTTCCATTAATATCAGGTAATGGTCGTTCTCCTCTTCCGCTAGTCGTTTAAATAGCTCTTTCTCTTTACCGGAATGGGCATCCGATGCCGTGTTTTTATAAAAATCAAAGCCTTCCTTTTCCATCTCAAGAGCTATGCTTAAGGCATCCATTTCGTCATCCATGACCTTGACCCTCTGCATCATCTCATCTTTCAGCTGGCTGAATACGGTCCTGATCGTATCCCTGGGACTGACGAACTCCATATCAATATCGAGTCCTCCCAAAATGCTCTTGAGCATTTTAAGATGCCTTGCTTCATCTTTTACAAAACCCCTGAACATTTCTTTCCCGAACGGGTGGCTCGTCTTCTCCGCGGCTTCCCCATACAAGGCGATGGCGTCCGTCTCCATTTTTATTGCTGTTTCGACTGCATCTTTTTTCATTGCTCCCCCCCTGAAAATAGTTTCACGGCATCATTAATATACTTATAGCAATATAAAATGACTAACCATTAAATGCAACAAAATAATAGTCGCACCAGAGAAAGAGAATTTAATAATTGGCGATTACTAATTGTTAATGACAGGCGGTTTTATCTGCCCGGAAAGATTTTTCCGGGATTCAGAATATTCCGAGGGTCAAAGATATTCTTGATCTTCTTCATTAAATCCAGTTCTTCGGGCTTTACTTCCATCGAGATATAATCCGATTTTGTCAGCCCGATACCGTGCTCTCCGGAAATAGTGCCTCCCATCTCGAGCACATAACCGAATATCTACTTAACAAGCTTTCGGGCCTTCCCGTACTCTTCCCTGTTGTTCCTGTCAATCATTAAATTAACATGGATATTCCCGTCCCCGGCATGCCCGAAATTCACTATCTTTATTCCGGTCTCTTCAGACAGCCTGCTCAATATCTTCAGCATATCGGGTATCCTGCTCCTTGGAACCACAATATCTTCATTTATTTTTGACGGGCTCAGATGATAGAGCGCAGGAGATAGTGCCCGCCTTGATTCCCAGAGCTTATTCCTCGCGGCGGAATCCTCCGCC
The DNA here is from genome assembly GCA_024275975.1 of Nitrospirota bacterium. GTDB lineage: Bacteria > Nitrospirota > Thermodesulfovibrionia > Thermodesulfovibrionales > UBA6898 > JAJRYC01. The sequence continues at coordinate 6,441 of JAJRYC010000076.1, forward strand.
ATTACCGCGTCTCCTCCAAGACGGCCGCAGATATCATACACCTGCTCCGCCTCCCTGTTTATTACAGAGGGCGCCCCGTCAAGCTCTATGAGAAGCATCGCGGCTACATCCCGGGGAAGACCGACGGGCTTATAGTTTTCAACGGCATTTATCGCCTCTCTATCGAGGAATTCAAGCGTCCTGGGGACTATCCCGTGCGATATTATATCTCTGACCGCGGTTCCGGACTGCTCCAGTTCACGAAAAAGCACCAGGAGTGTTATTACATCTTCCGGCAGAGGAAGCGTCTTCAGTCTTATTTTTGTTATGACGGCAAGCGTACCCTCAGAGCCGGTGAGGAGACTTGTGAGATCATAACCGACAACCCCTTTTGCCGTCTTTTTACCTGTATTGATAACCTTGCCGTCCGGAAGGACCGCCTCAAGCCCTATTACATAGTCTCTTGTAACTCCATATTTAACCGCCCTTGGTCCGCCGGCGTTTTCAGCCACATTGCCGCCGATGGTGCAGAAGTTCATGCTTGTCGGATCAGGAGGGAAAAAAAGCTGATGCCGCTGAAGCTCCCTCTGGAGTTTTCCATTGATCACACCGGGCTCAACCAGTACGGTCAGGTTCTCCCTGTCGACATCGAGTATCCTGTTCATCCTTTCAAAGCTTATTACAATAGCGCTCCCCAACGGAATCGCGCCCCCTGTCATGCCGGTGCCGGCGCCGCGCGGAATTACAGGAACGCCATTGGCATAAGCAAAGTTCATTATCTTTACCACATCAGAAACATTCTGTGGCCATACAACCGCTGCAGGATGGGCTTCAAGTCCGGAGGCATCAAAACCGTAACAGACGAGGTCTTCCGGCTCCATTGATAACTTCCCTGGGAAGAGTTCTGAAAGTTCATGCATTGTTTAAACGTTTTATAATAGCTTCCAGCGCGCTTTTTTCAGTGTCACTGAGCAGATCAAAATTCATGGCGACTTCATAGACCGGCTGGCTTTTACCTTTTATCAGGGATTTATTCGTAAACAGGGAGCGGACGATTATACCTTTAAGGTTGACGGCTATACTGCCTTTGGATATCTTCAGATTATATCTGCTGTCTATGTTCACCCTTTTCAGGGAATGGAACCTTATTCCGTTCAGACTCAGGTCCAGGATGTCGAGGTTAGACGCCATAAGTGTCCTGCCCCTGACCTTGCCATTGTTTTTCACTCTCCTGTGTTTTCTGTTTTCCAATTTCATGCCCCGGCAAGTTGCATGGAAATCACCTTTGAGATACCGGCTTCCTCCATCGTAATACCATAAAGGTGCTGGGCCACGCTCATGGTGGTCTTATTATGAGTTACAACGACAAACTGTGTCTCGCTGGAGAGGTCCCGCATCATTTCCGTAAACCTTACCGTGTTTGATTCATCAAGAGGGGCATCCACTTCATCAAGTATGCATAAAGGCGTCGGTTTGAGCAGAAAGCTTGCAAACTGGAGAGACAGCGCGGTAAGCGCCTTTTCTCCACCGGACAAGAGGTTGATATTCTGCAGTTTTTTACCGGGAGGCTGAGCGACGATATCAATGCCCGCCTCCAGTATATTGTTTTCCTCCGTCAGGACGAGCTCAGCCCTTCCGCCGCCGAACAGGATGATGAATACCTCTCCGAATTTTGCGTTTAATGCCTCAAAAGCCTCCCTGAGCTTCTTTCTGGTAGTATTGTTTATCTTTGAGATGGCCTCTTCAAGTTCCACAATGGACTTTTTCAGGTCATCATGCTGTTCATTCATGAAATTGTATCTCACACTCAGCTCTTCATATTCTTCAAGGGTACCCAGGTTTACCGGCCCCATCTCCTGTATCTTTTTTCTCAGTTCCACAAGCCGTTCTTCTTCTCCCTGCATCACCTCGGTGAGCTCCACGTCTTCGATCTCCGTCCCGTAATTATTACTTACGTTTTCGGACAGATTGTCGAGCTTCAGCTTGTGTTCGGCCCTCATCACATCCAGGTCCGATATCCTGGCTGTAACTTCGGTCATCTGCCGTCTCAAGGTCCTGAGGCCATGTTCAACCTCTATCAGATCTTCGTTTTCTTTTTCTATGCCTTCCTTCTTCCCGGAAATATCCGAGCCAATCAGATCAGCATCAGCAACAAGCTTTCTTAATTTTGCTTCATTTTCTGAAATCCCGGCTTCACGCTGTGATATTCTCGCGAGGACGGATTCCTTTTCCGCATGCAGATTATCTTTCTTCCGCTCAAGACCATCGAGGATTACCACCGATGACTCGATTTCATTCTTCATCGCCTCGATCTTTTCACGGTTTGAAGCTGTTAAAAGCTTGATATCTGTTGCTTCAGCGCGGTACTGTTCCAGCTCTGCCTTCTTCCGGGCTATCCCTTCCTGAAGACCTGAGGTTTCATTATCTATCTCTATTTTTTTTGATTCAACCAGCTGAATCTGATTTTCATTATTAAAAATATGCTCCCTGATGGATCCCTTTTCCCGCAAAACCTCCTCGATTTCCAGAGTCAAATAGGCAAGCTTTCTGCTGATTCTCTCTTTATCTCCAATGTAGTTCTCGATAGTAAGCCTGGAGAGAGAAATTTCTTTCTCGATGTTGATAATTGAAGACTCGACATTCCTGATGTCTTCCTCCTTCCCGGGGATGACATCCTGCAGGGACTGAATCTCCCTGTTTGTGTTCTCGATAACAGCCTTTTTTCCCTGTATTACCTCTTCAAGCTCTTTTATCTCACGTTTTCTTTTAAATATCCCCTTTCCTTCACCGGCTATAACAGAACCTGACGGTTCTATAACCTCCCCGTCAAGCGTGGCGAAAGTATAGCTTCCGTCCAGAGCCCTGAGATCAAACGCCGTTCTGATATCTTTAACAATCAAAACGGCGCCGAGCAGGTTTTCAGCTATCCCGGAATATTCCTCTTTAACCACCACAAAATCAGGCGCCCTTCCGATAACCCCTTCCGGGACATTTATACTGGAAGAAATCCGGGGAGGCGCGGGGGTTATAAATGCGGTCCTGCCTGCTTCTTTTCCCTTAAGCGCGGAAACAGCGATTTCTATGGACGCGGCGGAGTCCAGGATAAAAGAATCCGTCTTTTCAGCAAGAGCACTCTCTATCGCTTTTTCAAATTCCGCGTCAACTTCCATGACCTCGGATATTGAGGCGAGCAACCTGATATTTTCATTCGATGCAAGCAGGTCTCTCGTCGGGCTGTCAAAGACCATCTCTTTAAGCGAATCAAGGCGGGATGTATACGATGCGATATCCTCTCGGGCACCTGAAAGCAGAACAACAAGGCTTTCAAGCCAGTTTTTGGCGTCGTATAGCTCCTGAGCCAGCACATCTTTCTTTTCTTTCAGCAGAAGTACTTCATTAGTACGGCCATGTATCTCCAGTTCCAGACTGTTGATCGAAGATTCGATCTCAGTCAATATCTTCCTCGAATCTTCAGACTCTCTTACAGCGGAATCCTCCCTTTTCTCGAGTGATTCCAGTGATGACTGCTGCCTGTTGAGATCATTTCTAAGGTTGCTTAATTCTTCTGTTATCCTGAAGATTTCCTTCCTTTTATCTTCTATAAGCTCCTCTTTTTCAGAGAGTGTTTCCTCTATTGCGCCGAGGAACTCCGTCTTTTCCCTGAGCACCTCAATATCGGCCTCCATCTCCTCGGACAGCCTGCTGCTGCTCCCCCTTAATTCCTCGCATCTCGCGGATATTTCAGCAATCCTTGAATCAGCCTCTTCTTCCTGCTGAATAATCTTTTCCTGATATTCGGCAATATTACTTATGTCGTTTTTAGCGATAGCTATCGCACTTTCGATCCCGGATATATCGCGCTCCATGGCCTGATAATTTTTCTGTACCAGTTCCAGCTCCTTTTCTTTTTCAAGCAGTTCGACTCTCCTGGCTTCCGTCGTGTTTTCTATGCTTGTTATCTCCGCCCGCTGAAACGCTTCTTTTTCCCTCATGGCCTTGAGTTCTTCCAGAATCCGTCCGTAGGATTCCTTGATCCGTTGATACTCTTTCCTGGCGATCTTCAACTCAATAGCATGCATTTCAGATGAAAGCTTTTTGTAGCGTTCGGCCTTTCTGGCAAGCCTGTCGAGTATGTTAATCTGTTTTCTGACCTCGGCGATAATGTCGGTTACTCTGGCAAGGTTCAGCCTTGATGATTCTAGTTTCGAAAGGGCCTCGGCCTTTCTGACCTTATACTTCATCACACCGGCGACCTCTTCAATAATAAACCTCCGCTCAAGCGGTTTTGAGTTCAGTATCTCCCCTATCCTGCCCTGTTCAAGAATAGAGTAGCTCCTGACCTCGAGCCCTGTATCCAGGAAAAGGTCCTTTATATCTCTCAGCCTGCACTGATTTTTATTAAGCATGTATTCGCTCTCACCGGACCTGTAGAGCCGCCTTGTGATGGTGACATCGTCACCCTGGCCGTTGCCGCCCCCGTTCAGGCCTGAAATAATCATGGCAACCTCGGCCATGCCCTTCGGCTTTTTGGACAGAGAACCACCGCAGATCACTTCCTCCATCTTTTCTCCACGGAGGCTCTTCGCGCTCTGCTCTCCCAGCACCCACCTGAATGCGTCAACAACATTGCTTTTACCACAGCCGTTTGGACCTACAATGCATGTAATCCCAGGATGCAGAACAAAGGTGGTTTTATCAGCGAATGACTTAAATCCTGTTAACTCAAGTTTTTCTATACGCATTTTTGTTTTTACAAATAGAGATGATAAAAAATTACTTAATAAGTATAACTCATGATAACTTTAGTGGCAAGAGCCCGGGTTCACATGACGCCGGCCCTCCCATACCGTCCGCCGGCGCCAAGAGACTCAGCCCGACTTTAAAATAAAGGCATCTTCATTATTATATCGCTTAAGCCCGACATCCGACATGCCAAAAGAGATTATTTTTGACATAATTGAATATACTTTACAGGATATTTTAGTTATTTAAAACAATTTTTCCGGTCGGATGAAATTAAAAAGCAGGTGTTTTTAACCGGGGAATTCATAACTTGACGGTATTATGAAAGCAGCGGGCCAGGGGATCAATCATTCCGTTACACCTGTCATGCCGTTGCCATGTTGTTTTAGTAACGCTATAATAGATCAGTTGAAAACATTCCATGTATCAGGAAAGGTATTATTTTGTCGGGTCCGCTAAGCTTTCTACAGGAATACGGCAGTGAAATTCTGAGGCTGACCATCGAACATTCCAGGCTGACCGCGATGTCTGTCGGTGCGGCTATTCTTTTTTCCGTCCCGGTCGGCATCATACTGACAAGGGCAAGGAAGGTCGCGGCCCCGGTTCTTGCGTTTGCGAGCATAATCCAGACAATCCCGAGCCTCGCTTTGTTCGGCCTGGTAATCCCGATTCTTATAGCCGTGAATCTACCAATAATCGGGTTTGTTCCTGCGTTCATCGCGCTCTTTCTGTACGCGCTTCTGCCGATCCTCAGGAACACACATACAGGAATCCGCCAGGTAGACCCCGCGATACTTGAAGCGGCGACAGGCATCGGCATGACGGACCGGCAGATACTATGGAGGATCGAACTCCCCCTGTCAATTCCTGTTATCATGGCCGGCATAAGGACTTCAACCGTAATCAGCGTCGGAGTCGCGACCCTTGCCGCGCTGATCGGCGCGGGCGGGCTCGGCGAGCTTATCTTCCGGGGGCTGCGGACGATCAACTACAAGCTCATGCTTGCTGGCGCTATCCCGGCAGCCGCACTCGCCATGTTTATGGATTTTCTTCTGGGACGCGCAGAGATATTTCTGACTCCAAAGGGACTAAAAACAAAGGAGTAAAAGGGGGCTTGCTTTGAAAAATGCGGCAGTTATCTTAAAAGGCGTTTCGATTTTAGGTATATTGTTCTTACTTGTTATTTATACCGGCTGCATGACAAAAAACAGTAACGATACAAAATCCGTCTCAATCGGATCGAAACACTTTACCGAACAGGAGATACTCGCTGAAATAATGGCGGTCCTCATTGAAGAAAACAGTGACATAACAGTCGTCAGAAGGTTCAACCTCGGCGGGACGATGGTATGCTTTAACGCGCTTAAAACAGGCGAACTCGACCTTTATGCCGAATATACCGGCACCGGACTCGTGAATATTTTAAAGATGAAAGCAGTGAATGATCCGGATAAAGTCTACCGGACAGTGAAAGACATTTTTGCCGAAAAATATGATCTTGCGTGGCTTAAGCCTTTCGGCTTTAATAACACATATACCCTTACAATGAGGAAGGCCGACGCCGAAGCTTCAGGCATAAGGAAAATCAGTGATCTCATCCCGTATAAGGACAAGCTCCTCCCCGGCTTTGACGCCGAATTCATGCAGAGGCCCGACGGTTATCCCGGACTGAGAAAACATTACGGCTTTGAATTCGGAAAAAAACCGAGGCAGATGGACCCGGGACTGATGTATAAGGCGTTGCAAGAAAAGGGCGTTGATATAATTGACGGCTTTTCAACCGACGGACGGATACCCGCATACAACTTCGTAACGCTGCTAGACGATAAAAATTTCTTCCCCCCTTATTACGCAACTCCCCTTGTAAGAAATGAGACCCTCTCCATATATCCCGAACTCAAGGAGATACTTAACAGACTGAGCGGGAGGATCAGCACGGAAGAAATCCGGAAACTGAACTACATGGTGGACAAAGAAGAGAAGAGACCCTCGGCTGTGGCGAAAGAGTTTCTGAAATCCAGGGGATTAATCTGACAAAACTATTTTATAGGCCTATTATTAATACTAATAAATATGATTTTGACAATCAAAGGCATATATTGTAAACTTATCCATGCTTTTGATCATTTTTAATAAATTATTTTTTACACATTATTGCGTAAAACTTAAAATTCCTTAACAAACTTCTTTCCAAATCCCTTTATAAATATTTTCCGGTTAAGACTTGGCGTTGACCTGGGATTAACCTACATTAATGAATGTTATATGAAAATTATCCGAGATATCAAACTAAACATTACAAAAGAACAGGTAGGCCGTCTGTTTGGCTATGGAAAGAATAAAAAATTATCCAGGCGTATCTCAAACAAACTGGACGAATACATCGGTAAAGCTCTTTCGATAATCAGGCCGACGATTCTGTACACGCAAAAAAAAATAGAGAAGATAGAGAAGGGTTACTTGATGCTCGAAGACAATGTAACGTTTAAAAGCGCCCGGCTCTCCAGCACGCTTAAAAAATGCGACAGGACTACGGTCTTTCTCGCAACCATAGGGAAAGAGATAGATGAGAAGATCCAGGCTCTCATGATGCAGAAAAAAATTACCGAGGCCTATGTCTTTGATGCTATAGGGTCGGCCGCCGTGGAAGGAGTTGTGGAGAACTTCCAGAGGAAGTTCGACGCCGGCGCAGCGGCTGAAAGAAAGACAACAACATTACGGTTCAGCCCGGGGTACTGTGACTGGCAGGTCCAGGAGCAGAGGAAGCTTTTCAGCGTTCTGGATAATTCAATTATAGGCGTGGATTTAAGCCAGAGCTGCCTGATGACACCCAGAAAGTCTGTTTCCGGAGTTTTTGGTATCGGTAGCATAGAAAACATCAGTAAATCCAGCAACCCGTGCAGACTCTGCAATATGAAGCACTGTATTGCCAGGCGGAGTGAATAAAAATACCGGACAGGGAGTTACAAAAGATCATGAGTATGGAAAAGGGACTTGAAGGCGGCAGTTACAAACCGCTGAGTGATGAAGATATAAGCGCTATCCATGAAACCTCGATGAGGGTATTCTCCGAGATAGGCATCAGGGTAAACCATAAAAAAGCACGGGACGTGTTTGCGGCGGCAGGCGCTGACGTTAACGATGATACCTGTCTTGTCAAAATAAAACCACGGATGGTCATGGACCTGGCAGAAAAAGCCCCTGATATCATCCGGCTTCATGGCCGGAAGCCTGAACACAGCCTTGAGGTCGGCGGGAAAAAGGTATATGCCGGCACCGGCGGGACCGCCCTTTACGTTATGGAACCCGGCAGCAGGGAAAGGCGGCCGGCCATACTTTCCGATCTGAAGGACATCGCCCGGATTGTTGATGAGCTTGAAAACATACATTTTTTCATGCTACCGATATTCCCAAGCGATCTGTCTGAAAAAGACGTGGACGTTAACCGGTTCGGTGTCGCCCTTACTTACTGCAGCAAGCATATCATGGGTGGGGTATATACCGTCGAAGGAGTAAGGAATGTAATTAAAATGGCTGAACTGATCGCCGGCTCTAAAGAAGCTCTCAGGGAAAATCCCATTATATCCATGGTGACGTGCTGCGGCATCAGCCCTTTTGTGCTTGACGATAAATACAGTGAGCTGACGATCGAGGTTGCGGAGGCGGGAATACCCGTTGTGACGCCCGTGGAGCCGCTCTGCGGGGCTACATCTCCTGTCACGCTTGCCGGTAACCTAGTCGTACAGAACGTCGATACGCTTGCGGGGGTCATGCTCACCCAGCTGGTGAACCCGGGAACTCCTGTATTTTACGGATGCATCTCAAGCCTGGTTGACATGAAGGATATGAAGTACCTCAGCGGCGCGGTTGAGATGGGCCTTATGAATGCGGCCGCAACACAGATGGCCCGGCATTACCGGCTGCCTATTTACGCAACCGCCGGCATGTCCGATTCAAAGACAATCGACGCGCAGGCGGGTTACGAGTCCGCCATAACAAGCCTGCTGGTTGCGCTGGCAGGTGGCAACTGGATACATGACGCAGCTGGGTTCATTGAATTCTGCATGTGCGCAAGTCTCGAGAAATATGTTGTTGATAATGAGATACTCGGCATGGTGATGCGGGCCGTAAAGGGCATAGAGGTCAATAAAGACACACTTGCTTTTGATCTTATGCAGGAGATCGGGGCCGGAGGCCATTTTGTATCGTCACGGCATACACGCAAATTCATGCGAATGGAACAGTATAAACCCGAGCTGTCCGACCGTGGATCACGTGAGGAATGGGAGAGCGCCGGGTCCCCTGATGCAAGGGACAGGGCTTACCAGAAGGTCATGTCAATCCTGGGCCAGCCTGAAACGCCCGCCCTCTCTGACGCTGTCAGGGAGAAGATAAGGGCGGAGATACCTGGCGTGGACACAAACCTGATCTGATAATGGAGGGATCCGCATATGATAATAATAGGTGAAAAGCTCAACGCTACCATACCGAGAATAAGAGAGGCGATTATCTCCCGGGATGGAGAGATGCTGAAACAACTTGCCATAAAACAGGAAAAGGCGGGCGCTGGATATATTGATCTGAATATAGGCACAGGGGAAGGCACCGCAGCTGATGAAATCACGGCCATGGAGTGGCTTGTCGCCCTTGTAAAGGATGACCTGAATGCCAAGTTATGTATCGACAGCGCCGACCCGAAGGTGCTGGAGGCAGGCCTTAAGCTCGGCGGGGACAAGGTCGGGATGGTTAATTCCGTAAAGGCCACGGACGAAAACATAGAAGAGATTTTACCGATGTCAGCCGAATACGGGGTCCCGGTTATAGCCCTTGCAATGGATGAAAAAGGCATACCCGATAATGTCGCCGGGCGGCTGAAGGCATGCGAGAAGATTATAAAAGGGGCTGATAAGTACGGCCTGCCCCAGGATAAAATATTTTTCGATCCGCTGGTCATGCCGGTGAGCACTGATAACACCCAGGGAAAAGTAACACTGGAAACCCTGCGTGAGATCAAGAATCATTATCCCGACGCCAGGACCGTTATCGCGTTAAGCAATATATCCTTTGGCCTGCCAAAACGTTCGATCATCAACAGCACGCTGCTCCAGATGGCCATGTATCTATCGGTCGACGCCGCACTGATAGATCCCCTGGACTCCGGGCTTATGGCATCAATAAGGGCCGCTGAGGCTGTCCTTGGCAGAGACAGGCACTGCCGGAAGTACACTCGCGCGTTCAGACAGGGAAATTTATAAAGAGGAGAACCAGGATATGACTGATAGTTACAGGGAAGGAATGATAGTAAGACCTTACGAAAGGATTACAGGTGATGAAGTCAGGTCGCTTGACAGGGCTTCCCGGTCCATTCTCGAAGATATAGGACTGCAATGCTTTAATGAAGAAGCGACGGAACTGTTCAGTAAAAATGGATGCAGGGTCGAAAAGCATGATGAACGTTCATATATCATAAAAATCCCCGGGTCTGTTCTGACCGATGCATTGTCTTCGACGCCTTCAGTGGTTAAGCTCGGCGCGCGCGACCCCGGAAATTCGCTCCTGCTCGATGCGGAAATCCCGCGTATATATTTCGGCAGCGGCTCCGAGACCAATATATGGCTGGATACCGAGATAGAAACTTTTGTGAGTGAAAAGGACCCCTCAATAAAGAAAAGGCTGCCTGTGTTTGTCGAAAAACGGGGCACGATTCAACGACTCGCAACCGCAGCAAGACTTGCGGAAGAACTCGACAACCTCGATTTTTTTATACGCCCTGTAAATATCCAGGATGAAGACATCACCGAAGATAACCATGACGTCAATAAATTCTTTGCATCACTGAGCAATACCACCAAGCACGTACAGGCCGGACTGACCAGCCTCGCCCAGCTCGATAATGTGCTCCGCATTGCCGAACTGATCGCGGGCGGCAAAGAAGCGCTGAAGGAAAACCCTGTAATCTCCTTTATTACCTGCACGGTCAAGAGCCCGTTGCAGATGGTCGATGACGCAACACAAAAACTCATCGAGTTCTCAAAAAGAGGCCTGCCGTTTGTTGTATCGAGTTCACCCCAGGGCGGTTCGACCGCACCTATCACAGAGACGGGCATGGTCGCGCAGATCAACGCCGAAATACTTTCAGGCGTCGCGCTGACGCAGATGGTCAACCCCGGCAGCCCGGTCATCTATGGCAGCGTTCCGGTCAGGGCAAGGATGGATAATCTTCATGACATGTACTGCGCGCCTGAATTCAATCAATACAATATCGACTGCGTACAGATGGCCAGATACTACAAAATCCCCTGCTATTCAACCTCGGGAGTCGGTGATTCAAAGGTCCCGGGCATACAGGCGACAATAGAGAAATTCTTTACGCATATCCCGATTGCGATGTCCGGCGCCCAATATATTCATTACGCCTTCGGCCTCCTGGACAGGACGAATACTTTCTGCCCGGTCCAGGCTGTTCTGGACAACCAGCATATCGGGATGATCAAGAGATTCCTGAAACAGCCGAAATTCGATAAAAAAGATTTTGATGAATCAATGGAACAGATACGCAAAGTCTCGGCGTCAAGTCAGAAACTTTACGCGCGTTTCGTGAGAAAAGGTCTCCGTTCCGGAGAAATATATTCACACTATCCTTTTGAAGACAAGGACGGGCAAGACCGTGTTATAGAGACTGCCCTCGGGCATATGAACGAGCTTCTGTCCCGTCCCGCAAAAACAGTTTCGTCCGAAATAGAAGACGAGATATTCGGGAAGGTACCGGGACTGTTGCCGAGATTAAAAAGGAACAAATAAAGAAGCAGACTGATTAAGAGGAGGTTGCATGGAAGCAAAAGAGCTTATAGAAAAGATAAAAGAAAATGTTATTCAGGGAAGGATTAATAAAGAAGACGAAGGCTTTGATGAAGGTCTTGACGGCGAGCCGGGGACTGTAGAACTCATTGAAGAGGCGATAAAAACCGATGTAGACGCAGAGCAGATGGTTATCAACGGACTGACAGCGGGTATGGAGATTGTCGGCGCCAGGTTTGAATCCGGAGAATATCTCATCCCCGATATGCTGGCTTCCGCCGAGGCGGTCGGCGCTGCCATGGATCTCCTCGCGCCACACCTTGAGAAGTCCGGGGTAAAGAGCAGGGGGAAATTCCTCATCGCCACTGTAAAGGGAGACCTGCATGATATCGGCAAGAATATCGTTTCGATCATGCTGAAAGGCGCGGGCTACGAAGTCATCGACCTCGGGACCGACGTGCCGGCGGAAAAGATTGCCGAAACCGCGGAACAGCAAAAGCCGAAATTCGTGGGGCTGTCGGCCCTGCTCACGACAACAATGCGTGAAATGGAAAACGTTATCAATACACTAAAGGATAAAGGGATGAGGGATGACGTGAAAATCCTTATAGGCGGAGCTCCGACCTCCAGGGAGTTCGCGGAAAAGATAGGGGCCGACGTACACTGCGCGGATGCGTTCCAGGCGGTAGAATATACAAATTCCATAAATTGACGGTAACTACTCCTAGGGTCGAAGTTGAAGCGACCCTTGGCGAAGACCCGTATCAGGGAGAGATTAAGGAGAATTTTATGATTAGAAGACTTGAAGGAAAGGATCGATCGTAATGGCAGAGAAAAAACCATATTCCGAGGCTGTCAGAACAGGCCACTATGCCAAAAAGTCCGGGTTGACCGGAAAATATGATAATGTGCGCCGTTCCTGGGAAGACGAGGTCACAAGGCTTTTCATCCGGCCGTTTCTCAAAAAACTTGTCGACAATAAGGCGAGAAAACTCGAGCGCCTCAGAATTATGGACCTGGGCTGCGGCAACGGCGACGGTTATGACCTGATCATGGGCGTCACGTCAAAAGACGTAGGCATATATGAGTACTCGGTTGACATCATCAACCAGGAAATCTTAGGTCTCTATCTTGGAATAGACATTAATACCGACCTTTTAAGAGAGGCCGGGGAGTTCCATAGCGGAAACCAGAAGATTATGTTCCGGCAGAGTGATTTTTCAGCGGGACTGTCGCTGGAAGAAGACCCTTTTGATATCTACCTGACCTCCTACGGAACCCTCTCTCATAATAACGACAGTCAGAACGCAAAGATCCTCTGTGATATAGCCCGTCACTGCGGCGATCATGCCCTCATTATATGTGACTGGCTCGGCAGATATTCTTATGAATGGCAGGAACTATGGGGGCAGGAACCGGCGGAAGAAACATTCATGGACTACCGGATTTCATATATTTATCCCCCTGAGGAAAGAGAAACCGTGGACATAAAATCGTTTCCTCTCAGGTTACTCTCCCAGGATGAAGCAATCCGTATTGTTAAACAGGCCAGTGCCGAGTCTGGCGTTGATATCAAGGTCAAAAAGTTTTTCGACAGATCGATATTCGTCGGAAGACATATGGACACGGCTGAATACAACCGGCACTGCCCCGCCATGCGTGAAGTTGTAAACGCCCTGCTCGAACCGAATATCCGCACCGACCTGAGTTCCCTGATAATAGATTATATTCCCAAAACAGGATATACGGACTTAAATAAGTTTTTCGAAAACTATTCGATGTACTGGAATTCGTTGGTAA